>CAZPIG010000001.1:0-9988 GCA_964586205.1 uncultured Halobacteriales archaeon
CGAGCTACCGCCGGCTCCGCGACGAGGACTCGGGGTGGCTGACCTACCTCTGGACCTTCGAGTACGACAACATCCCCCAGAACCTCGAAGAGGAGATGGCCCGGCTGCTGGAGGCGCTCGACGAGCGCCGGGAGTACGAGCGCGACCACGAGTTCTACCTCTGCGAGGTCTGCTCCATCCGCTTCGAGTTCGGCGAGGCGATGGACTTCGGCTTCGAGTGCCCGGAGTGCGGGTCGCCGCTGGACTCGATGGACAACGACCGGCTCATCTCCGCGATGGACGAGCGCATCGCCAACCTCCGGGACGAGCTGAACGTCGAAGCCGCATAATGGTCGTACTGGCGACGAAAGTGTACGTCCGCGGCGACGCCCGCGAGCGCGCGCTCCGGTCGCTGGCGTCGCTCGTGGACAACGCCGTCGGCGACCTCGACGTGGAGTGGTCGGTGTCGGTCCGCGACGACGACTTCCCGGAGGTGGCCGTCGATGGCCCCGACGCGACCGCGGCGGGGAACGTCCTCCGGGAGGAGTGGGGCGAGATACCCCCGCAGCAGGGGGACGGTGGCCCGGCCGACGGGAGCGGGGCTCCCGCCGTGGGCACCCTCGAATCGTGGGACGACGCGGGGTTCGTCCTCGACGCGGGCCGCGACGTCCGGGTCCCGCCCGAGGGGCTCGGGCTCGGACCGGGGTCGCCCGCGGACGTGGTCGAGCGCTTCGGGGTGGTCCAGCACCTCCGGATGCGGTTCGTTTCCGGCGAGCCAGGCGTACCCGACGACGAAGCTGGCGGTCCCCGACTCGCCGACGCCGAGCGCGACCGCCTCTACGACTGGACGCGGGGCCCGGGCCGGGTGAACGTCAACAGCGCCACCCGCGCGGAGGTCCGGGCGACGGTCAACCGCGCCGGCCACGCGAGCGACGTGGTGACTGTCGAGCGCCTCGGCCTGCTGGAGCAGAGCATCGTCTGCCGCGAGGGCACCGACCCGCCGGGGCTGCTCGCGGCCATCGGCGACTACCTGCCCGCGGAGATGCGGTGCGTGATACCGTGACCCGGCGTCGCCAGTTGCTGGCCGCGCTCGCGCTCGCCGCGCTCGCGGCCACGGCGGGCTGCTCGCTGCTCGGCTCCCAGCAGGTCTCCGAGGAGCGCCTCGGCGAGCCACACGACTACGACTGGGACACCGAGGCCAACGTCACCATCAACGTCACCGGCGGGCAGTTCCACGCCGTCTACAACGTCTCCAATCGCTCGGAGCTCGGGCTGTACCGGACCGACGGCCTCGGCAACGAGCGGCCGCTGCCCGTCTCGGCGGTCCGGTACCGCCACGCGAACGGTACCGTGGTCAATGGGACGAACATCTCGGTCACCCGGACCCGCTCGCGGACCGTCGTGGCGCTGCCGCCGGGCGAAGGCCAACTCGGCATCACCGCGCCGAGCCGCGCGAAGCGCTTCTCGACGCGGACGTTCGTCGGCGGGTCCTACGAGGTCCTGCTGCCGCCGGGGACCCGGACCGGCGGCTTCGTGTTCGGGTCGGTCCAGCCGGGCGGCTACGAGATAGAGCGCGAGGGCGACCGCGTCCACGTCCTCTGGGAGGACGTGTCGTCCCGGGGCATCACCGTCCGGTACTACCTCCCGCGGGACCTCGCCATCTTCCTCGGTGCCGGGGGGCTCCTCGCGCTGGTCGCGCTCGGCGGGGCCGCGTACTTCCTGGTCCAGATCCGACAGCTCGCCGAGCAGCGCGAGGAGCTCGGGCTCGACGTGGACGTGGACGACGACGAGTTCGGCCGCGACCCGCCGCCGGGGATGGGGTAGCGGTCGAGTGTCGTTGCCACCGCCACGGTTCGTACGGGGCTCTCCAGTCGTCGGTCGCGTCGTCAGTCGTCCTCGCTGTTCGCGACATCGTCGCCGTCCACCGACCCGTCGTCCGGCGCGTCGCCGACCGACTCGTCGTCGCTCGCTACCTCGGCGACCTCCGTCTCGCCGGACCGACTCCCACCCCGGCGCTGCCAGACGGCGTAGCCGCCGACCAGTGGCACGCCGAACACCAGCGCGTAGGGGGCCACGTAGGCGAGGCCCACGACCAGCGCCCGGAGCGCGACGGCCACGCCGCCGACGGACTCGACGAACGCCGCCACGACCCCCGTCTCCCACCACTGGTCGTCGCCGCCGGGCGTCTCGCCGGGCGCGGGCTCGCGTAGCTCGACGGTGATGGTCGAGAAGGCCACCCGGTCCTGCAGGGACCGCCGCTGGGCCTCGAGGCGCTCTATCTCGGTCTGGACCGCCGACAGCTCCTGCTGGACGGCCAGGACCGCCTCGGTGTCGTTGGCGTCGGCCATCAGCTCCCGGAGGCTGTCGCGCTCGGTCCGGAGGCTCTCCAGGCGCGCCTCGAGGTCGACTAGCTGGTCGGTCACGTCCTGCACGGACGTGTCGGAGCTTTCGACGGTGCCGGCGTCCCTGACGACGCCCATCGTGGCGTCGAAGTCCTCGCTCGGGACGCGCACCACGACCCGGCCGGAGGTCCACGACTCGTTGCCGTCGCGGTGGACCCGGGAGCTGGAGTCGCTCAGGTAGCCGCCCCTGTCGCGAGCCGCCGAGACGATGCGGTCGCGGGCCGTCCCGAAGTCCTCGACGGTCAGCTCGACCGTTCCGGTCCAGATGCGCGCCCGCTGCTGGACGGCCACCGAGGACTCGGCGTCGTCGTTCGTCTCGCCGCTGGCCAACTGGAAGCCGGCGTCGGCCGGCCCGTCGTCGCCGGCGGCGTCGGGGGCTCCGCCGCTGGCCCGGGGAGCGTCCTGGGAGACGGGTTCGCCGCCACCGCCGCCGAGGTTCGTGCCGGCACCCGCACAGCCGGCCAGCACGACGAGCGCGAGCAGGGCGAGCGCCACGGTCGACCGCGAGCGGAGTCTCGACATACCCGAGCGAGGTGGCTACGGGGGCTTAAACGCGCCGGAGCCTGAAACGGTCGTTTCAGTCTCGCAGGCGACCGCGGACGGTCCGACGGCGTGGATGGCGGGGACCGTCGCCGCCCACGGCCAGCACGGCTAAGTGGGGTTCGTGACCAGGGGTCCGCATGAAGCGCGCGCTCGCAGTCGTCGCTCTCGGTCTGGTAGTGGTCGTAGCGGGGTGTGGGGGCGGCGGGACGGCTACTCCACAGTCGCCCGCGGCGTCGTCGACGCCGTCCGCGGCGGGGGACGTGACGTACCCGCCGGGCGTCACCGACGAGGGCGTGACCGACCCGGCGGCGCTGCTGTCGGCCCACCGGAGCGGGCTCTCGGGCCGGAGCCTCCGGGTCGCCATCCGGTACGAGGTGACCGCCAACGGGACCGGCCAGCGGGCGAACTTCTCCGGGCGGGTCGACCCGTCGAGCGACCGCGCGCTGCTGCACGTCAGCGTCGCGGACGGGACGGCGGACTACTACGCCGAGGGCAACGAGACGTACGCCAGGCAGGTGGTCGGTGGGCAGACGACCTACCGGAGCGACGTCGACGCGCCCGGCCTGAGCGGCCAGCGCCTCGGCAGCGACCAGTTCGTCGAGTCGGCGCTCCGGACGGCCAACTTCACGCCGTCGGGGACGGTGACCAGGGACGGGACCGAGCTGGTGGAGCTCGTCGTCACCGACGTCCAGCGCCAGTTCGCCTCCGCCGGCCGGAACGCGACGCGGACTGTCGAAGGCCGGCTGCTCGTCGACGAGGACGGGGTCGTCCGCCACGTCACCGTGCGCGCCACGGTCGAGACGGCAGCCGGCGGCCGGTACGAGTACGGCGTCGAGGTCCACCTCGCCGGCGTCGGCGCGACGACCGTCGAGCGTCCCGACTGGCTCGACGAGGCCCGCAACGGCGGCTGATGCGGTCAGAGCGTGGGAGAGGGCCGGGGCGTGTGAGAGAGCCGGAGCGGATGCGACCCGAGCGTCGACGACCGGCGCGGGTATCGGGACGTCGGCGACCACCGTTGGAATCCAGCCGTCGACTGCCGACGCGACCGACGCGAGGTCCACGACCGGGGCGGCCGCCGCGACGAGGCCGGCCCAGAGCAGGAGGCTGTTCGCGACGGGGTCGTCGGCCGTGGTCAGCGCGAGGCCGTACCGGCGGCGCGACGCCGGCCACAGCGCGGCCACGCCCGCCGGCGTGACCGCGTCGCCGAGGAGGTGGCTGCCGGTCGCCAGCGCGCCCACCGCGGCCCACGTCGCTGGACCGGGGAGCCACGGCGGCGTCGGCCCACGAGCGACGGCCACGCCGAGCGCTGCTCCGACGAGGACCGCGGCCGCCGCCGAGTGCGTCGCTCCCCGGTGGCCGACGCCGGGGAGCCGCTGGTCCACGTCGGGGAGCCGCGACAGCGCGACCGCGGCGACGGCGACCGAGAGTGCTCCGACGGCCCGACCCTCCGCGGAGAGGGCCGCCTCGACCGGGGAGACGGCGAGCAGCGCGAGCCCGTAGTGACCGGCGCGGTGCACGGGCAGGAGTGGTCCCGCCTTCCGGTATGAACGTTCGGACGGGGGGAGACGTGGCGGGTCGCCGGCGGAGACGACCGCGCTGACGGATCGCGGGTATTCTACCCTCTCCTGTGGGTCAGATACTCCAGCGAGACCGCCGAGTAGCCGTCCGTTCCCAGTCGTTCGTGGCCGTTTAATGACACGCGGCGACCATTAAAACAGACACCGGTGGAGATAGATAAATTTATTTCTCTATTTTATCCTTAAGAAAAACATAAGGCGGTTCGGGTTGTGGATGTGTTCGCAATGCGCCCGAATGCCCTCCAATCCGACACCGAGCGGACCAGACGCATCGTCGCAGTCCTGTTCGCCGTCTACCTCCTGGCAGCCCAGGCGGGCACCGTGGCGGCCGGGGCGGCGACGGGGAACCCGGGTCCGTAGCGCCCTCCTACGGTAGATGGGGAGCGGGTCCCGACGGGCGGGACCCGACCGAACCGAGCCCTTACTGACGGCCCGCCCGACGGGGCCCGCTGCCGTGCGACCGGGCCCCGCGACGGGCGGTCCTGTCCTCCCGCGGACGTGCGACACGAGGTCGTACCGACGGGCGGTCCAGCCTCCGCTGTTGGGCGGTCCAGCCTCCGCTATTGGGCGGTCTCGCTCCCCCGGTGACGGCGGCGCGGTTGCCCCTACCGGGGCCCCGGGATGCCGTCGGACGCCAGTTCCGTCGACCACCGGAGCCGTTCGTCGAGGACGACCGGCAGCTTCTCGGCCTCCAGGGCGTCCAGTAGCTCCGCCTCCGAGAGCGTCATCGTCGGCAGCGGCCCGCCGGCGACGTAGTTGGTCCCATCCGCCCCGAAGTTGGGGTTGAGCAGCGTCCCCATCCCCTCCTCGTCGGTTGGGTAGGCGACGGGCTGGACCTCGTAGACCGCGGGGCCCGCCCGCTCGACGTGGAAGACCATCGGCGTCGGGCTCTCGGACTGCACCACGCCGACGCCGCCGTCGCCCACCGTGACGTAGTGGTCGCCGACGACGTGGTGGCGGCGGGCGACCGAGACCGCGGCCCGGAGCGAGAACCCCGCGTTGAGTAGCTGTGCGAGGACCCGGCCGACGGCGATGGCGTCCTCGTTGCCGACGTCGCTGTAGGTCGCCACGCCGCCGACGGCCCCCGCCTGGACGAGCGTCAGTCCGGGGTCGTAGGACCGACAGCCGTTGAGCAGGAACACGGCCGGTCCGATGGTTTCCAGGCTCCCCGGATCGAGGTGGCCGTCGTGGCAGCGCAGGCCTTCGGCGTCGACGTGGCCCACGTAGTGGAGGAAGTCCGCGTCGAGCGCGAGCGTCTCCCGTAGCTCCGCGACGCTGCAGCGCTCGCGGACGGTCACGTCGAACGGCAGGTCCGCGCGGTCGCCGTAGAGGCCGCCGTCCACCTCGGCGGCCATCTCGGGGTGGTTGCAGACGAGCACGACCTCGACGTCGTCGGACGTGTCCGACCGGGCGAGGCGGTTCGCCACGCCCGGCGTCGTCAGTTTGTTCGCGCCGACCGGGCGGCCGCTGCCGAGCCACGCGTCGGTCAGCGCGGTCGTCTCCGTCGGGGAGACGTACGCGCCCGCGCCGGGGACGTCGCTCCCGCTGCCGTGGGGGCCGCGGACGTAGTCCTCGACCGAGACGGCCACGGTCGCCGGGTCGGCCGCGCTGGCCCCGGTCGCCGTCCTGACGACCGCGAGGTCGTCGACGGCCGCCGGCAGCAGTTCGGCGCAGGACGGCTCGGCGGTGACGTGGGCCGCGACGCGCCACGTCGGCACCGCCTCGCGGACCGCGTCGTAGGGCACCGAGAGGTACGCCCGGAGCCGCTCGTCGGGCGGGAGGTCGTAGAGAGTGGCCAGCGGGCGGTCGAGGCGGTCGGCGACGCGGTCCCGCCCGTGGAGCGGGACCGGGTAGTAGCCCTCGGTCCGGACCACGCAGTCGAGCAGGAACGTCTGGCGGAGGACGCGGGCCACCTCGCGCTCGAAGGACCGGACCGTGTCGTCGAGGCGGTGGGTGGCCCCGTCCGCGACGATTCGCGGCGGGTCGCCCTCGACGACCGTCGCGCCGAGGTAGTGCGCGAGCGGGGCGACCACGTACACCGACTCCCGGTCGGCCGGGACGGCGATGGTGACGCCCGTGTCGGGCGGTGCGACGCCGTCGGGGACCGAGAGTGACTCGCCTAGCTGGAGCGCGGGCGGGTGGCCCCGCAGCGTGGGGAACGACCGCTCGGGGCTGGTCGTCTTCAGCGCCGACCCGAACGTCGAGACGGTTGCCATCAGGTCCCGCGGCGCGGCCGTCGTCGTCACCGTGGCCGCCGGCCGCTCGTGGTACGACCGGGCCCCGACACGGACCGCCGTCGGCTCGTCGAGCGCGACGACGGTGCTGTCGTCGCCCACGGTCACCGTTGGCGCGCCGGACGCCCGCACGAACAGCTTCACCGGAGCCATCAGCTCGACGACGTACTCGCCGTCCCCGAGTCGCTCCTCGCCGTCGGTGACCTCGCAGACCGGCTCGCCCTCGGCGTCCCGGACGTAGACGCCGACCGGGTAGGGGACGGCTAGCTCGTCGGTCGTGACTGCCGCTGCCACGTCGACCGGGAAGTAGAAGCCGTCGGGGTCGGCGGGGTCGGGGTCGACCGACCCGGACGGCGACAGCGAGACGCGGCGGCGCTGGACGGGGTCGACGACGACCAGTTCGCCGCCGCGTTCGCGTATCTCCGGTTCGACGCGTCCGGTCATGGGTCCTCAGAGCCCGAACCACCGGGTGGTGTACCCGGAGTCCGCGAGGTGCCAGCGCTGCTCGGGGCCGGCAGTCCCCACGCGCAACTCCACCACGGCGTCGAACAGCGACTGGACCGTCCGTACCTCGTTCGAGTCGAGGGAGACGGGCAGCAGGTAGTGGGCCATCCCCGAAACGTCCGCGACCGCCTCGCAGATGGGTTCGAGGACCGCCTCGGTCTCCCCGGCCTCGACCACGGGCCGCAGCGAGTCGACGCAGAGCCTGAGGTCGGCGGGCTCTAGGCCCCCCGCCGAGCGGTCGGCGTCGATGATGGCCTCGACGACCGCGTCGCGAAGCGCCGTCAGGTCGCCCGCGACGGTCGTCACGTCGACGTTCCCCATGGTGACGGCGCTGGCGCTCGCCGACCGGGTCCGGACTGCATCCCCGGCGGGCCGGTAGTCGACCACGCGCGCGGTGCCCGGGCGAGCGCGGGCTCGCGCGAGGCGGTCGTCGCCGGTGGCGACGCCGCGGTCGGCCAGCGCGATGACCGGCCTGCGGCCGGGCCGCGGCTGGCCGAACAGCGTCGCGCTCGCCGCCTCGACGACGGCGTCCGGCACTCCCCCCACCACGAGGAGGTTCCCGCCGGTCTCCTTCAGGCGGCGTAGCTCCGAGCGCACGGTGATGGTCCCGGTCGCGGTCACGGTCACGTCGTGGCCGGCCACCGAGAACGACAGCGCGCCGCCGTAGCGCGGCGTTCCGTCGTGCTTCGGTCGGAAGAGCCCGTCCAGCGCGTCCGTGTCGAGCGTCTCGTAGAGCCGGCCCCGTAGCTGGTCGGCCGGGAGGTCCGTCGCCTCGCCGAGCGCCTCGACGACGCTCTCGGGGACCGACCGCTCGCCCGCCATGTCGTGGTCGACGCGAGCCAGCGGCTCCCCTCCCAGTCGCACCGGACCGTCCCCGTCGTCCCCATCCATACCACCCTCCTCTACGCGCACCACAAAAAGTTCACTGTATCGTTATGTTATATATCAAGTCGAAAGGAAGCCGAATTCCGGTTAGATGCGAATCGAATCCGCCGCTCCGACCGGTTTCCGGACGACGAGTCGGTCGTCGGATAGGTCCGTCCGTCGGACCCGGTCCTTTACGGTGTCGCGGGCCGCCCGCAGGCACATGGGCGAGGCCATCGAGGCGATGACGCGCTTTCCCGTGCCCGACGCCGAGGAGCTACCCGACGACCTCGTCGAGCGCATCGACGAGGAGACCGAGCGCGCGGGCTTCACGCCGAACGTGTTCCGGGCGCTCGCGTACCGGCCGTCGCACTTCCGGGCGTTCTTCGCGTACTACGACGCGCTGGTGGAGGAGACGGAACTGACCCGCGCCGAGGTAGAGATGATAGTGGTGGCCGTCAGCGGGGCCAACGACTGCCTCTACTGCAACGTCGCCCACGGCGCGCTGGTGCGCATCTACGCCGAGGACCCGCTGCTGGCCGAACAGCTGACGTCGAACCACCGCACCGCGGACGTGAGCGACCGCCACCGCGCGATGTTGGACTTCGCGGTGAAGCTGACGGAGTCGCCGGCCGAGGTCGAGGCGGACGACCTCGCGCGCCTCGAGGACCACGGCTTCTCGCGGCGCGCGGTCTGGGACGTCGGCAGCGTCGCGGCGTTCTTCAATCTGAGCAATCGGATGGCGCACCTGGCCGACATGCGGCCCAACGCGGAATTCTACCAGCTAGGGCGGGACGGGCCGCCCGGGGAGTGACCGGCGTCGTCGGAGGAGTCCCCGACGAACGCACACTTTGATTACAGGACCGTCTGAAGGAACCAGTCACTCCAGGGATGCCCCCCGCAGGGACGACCGGGTTCGACGTTTCGGCGTTCGAAACCGAGGTCACCGACGCGGCCGTGGACCGCGTCGTCGAAGCGGTCGCCGACGGCGTCGACCGCCTGCGCGACCACGTCGCGGACGACGCGCTGGCCGCTCTGTTGCGGTCGGAAACGGGCCGCGACACGCTACGGGCGGCCCACTCTAGCGACCGCCTCGACCCGGAGCGGCTACCGGACGACCTCGACGCCGAGCGACTGACGACGGCACTGGTGATAGAGCCACTGCTCGACGCGCTCGGCCACGGGGACTACAGAGACGAGGGGGCCGACCGCTCGCCGGGAGGAGACGCACGTCCCGACTACGCCGTCCCGCTTCGGGACGCCGAGAACGCCGACCCGACCCACCTGCTGGTCGAGACCGAGCCCCTCGGCGGACCTCTGAAGAGTCGCGGCCGCGCGCTCGACCGGGTGAACCACTGGCTCCGCCGGCCCGAGTCCGGGGCCGACCTCGGGGTCGCCACGAACGGACTGCGGTGGGTCCTCGTCCGGTACGACCCGGACGCCCGTCGCCACGACGTCGTCGCGGAGGTCGACCTGGGGCCAGTCGTTCTCGCGCTGTTCGAGAACGCGACGGCCGGCGGCCGACCCCGGACGACCGATGGCCGACCCCGGTCGCCAGACGCCCCGCGCCCGACGCCCGATGCCCCACACCCGACGACCGACGGTCGCCCCTCGACCATCGACGACCGACCACCGAGGACCGACGACCGGCCCCCTACGGCCGCGCTCGCCGACGACCACCGGGCGCTCGTCGCCGCACTGGTCCGGGCGTTCGCAGTCGAAAACGTCGCCTCGATAGCCGCGGACGCCGGCGATGTCGTCGGCCGGGAGCGCGAGGCGGTGACCGAGGCCTTCTACGACGACTACGTCCGCGTCGTGTTCGGCGTCAGGGACGGCTCCGACGGCCGTCCCGCCGTCGGAGTCGGGGACGGCGATGGGGATTCTC
>CAZPIG010000001.1:10088-11264 GCA_964586205.1 uncultured Halobacteriales archaeon
GACGGCTCCGACGGCCGTCCCGCCGTCGGAGTCGGGGACGGCGATGGGGATTCTCCCGCCGGGAGCCTGGTCGACGGAATCGTCCCCCCGGAGGGGGTGGACGGCGACAATGTCCGCCGCTTCGCGGTGTCGCTGACGAACCGACTGCTGTTCGTCAAGTTCCTCGAAGGCGAACTCGTCCGCCCCGACCTGCTCGACGCGACGGTCGAGACCTACCACGACGGGGACTACCCGGAGTCGCTCTACCGGACCTTCGTCGACCCGCTGTTCCACGACGTGCTCGGCGAACCCCCCGACGACCGCCCCGCCGAGGTGGCCGACGTCGACGCCTTCGCCGGGGTCCCCTACCTGAACGGCGGCCCGTTCCACCCCGACCGCGGCGAGGGGTCGCCTCCGAACGAGCGGGCCTTCGACGTTCGGGACGGCGTCCTGGAATCCATCATCGACCTGCTCGGGGACTACCAGTTCGCCGCGGACGGCGGGCCGGCGGCCATCGACCCGGGCGTCCTCGGGACCGTCTTCGAGAAGGCGCTCCCGCACCTCACGAGCGGCCCCGGCGACCCGACCGCCGACCTCGGGGCCTACTACACGCCCGCCGCTATCACCCGGTTCGCCGTCGAGCAGACCGTCCGGCCCGCCCTCCTGGAGCGATTCCGGGCGGTGCTGCGCGACGAGCGAGGGTGGTCCGAGGCGGCGGTCGAGCAGTACGGGACGGTGTACGAGCTGGTCGACGGGCTCCCGAATTCCGACGACCTCGTCGCGGCGCTGCTGTCGGCCCTCGACGACTTCGCGGTGCTCGACCCGGCCGTGGGGACCGGCCACTTCCTCGCGGCGGTGGTCGAGGAGGTCGCGACCGTCAGGGGGGCGCTGCACGCGCACGTGGGCAAGTATCCGGGCCGCCAGCGGCTCGCGCGGGCGACGGTCCGGCACAACGTCTACGGCGTGGACGTCGTCGGGCCGGCCGTCGAAACCGCCAAGCTCGGGCTCTGGCTGTCGGTCGTCACCGGGCTCGACGAGGAGGACTTCCGGGACGGGACCGTCGAGGAGGTGGCGCTCCCGACCCTCGCGTTCGACCTCCGGCAGGGGAACGCCCTGCTGGGGTTCGTGGAGGTCCCGGACGAGGGGCGAGAGGGGTCGGGCGAGGGGCGAGAGGGGTCGGGCGAGGGGCGAGAGGGG
>CAZPIG010000001.1:11364-26522 GCA_964586205.1 uncultured Halobacteriales archaeon
GGGGCGAGAGGGGTCGGGCGAGGGGCGAGAGGGGTCGGGCGAGGGGCGAGAGGGGTCGGGCGAGGGGCGAGAGGGGACCGAAGACGGCGTGGAGGTCCCCGACGAGAGCGTAGCGGGGACGGACGGGGACGGAGAAGGCGACGACGAAGCACGGACGAACGACCGCACGACGGCATCAGAGCGGCGGTCCGGGGATGACGTCCGGTCGCGCTACGGCGACGTGGTCGAGCAGATAGCGCGCTACGAGGAGTCGTCCCCCGAGCGCGCCGCGGCCCACCGTCGCC
The DNA here is from genome assembly GCA_964586205.1 of uncultured Halobacteriales archaeon. Lineage (GTDB taxonomy): Archaea > Halobacteriota > Halobacteria > Halobacteriales > CAZPIG01 > CAZPIG01. The sequence goes on from CAZPIG010000001.1 coordinate 11,649, forward strand.
GGGCCGAGGAGCTACTGGCGGACTGTCGGGCGGCGCTCGACGACGCGATGGTGGAGGACCTCCGCGACGTCGCCGGCGGTGCCACCGACGACGGCTTCCGCGAGCACGCGCCGTTCCACTGGGTGCTGGAGTTCGCGCACGTCCACGCGCGCGGCGGATTCGACGTGGTCGTCGGCAATCCCCCGTGGGACCGGCTCCGCCCCACCCGGGACGACTTCTTCGTCCGCTACGACGGGGCGTTCCCGTCGCTGCCGCCGGAGGACAAGGACGCGCGCCAGGCCGCGCTACTCGACGACGAGACCGTCGCCGAGGAGTGGGAGCGGTACCGCGACGAGATACAGACGGTCACCGATTACTTCCACGGCTCGGAGGCCTACCGGCTGCAGACGCCGACCGTCGGGGGTCAGACCCATGGCACCGAGAACGACCTGTGCGCCCTGTTCCTCGAGCGGGTGTTCCAGTTGGCGACCGACGGTGGATACGTCGCGCAGGTGCTGCCGGGAGCCATCTTCAACGGTGCGTCGACGACGGACCTCCGGACGCACCTGCTGGACGAGACGACGATAACGGCGCTGGTGACGTTCGAGAACCGCGGCGTCGCGTTCCCCGAGATACACAACCAGTACAACTTCGGCGTGATAGCGTTCCGGAACGGGGGCCGGACCGAGAGCCTTCCCGGGACGTTCCAGCAGGTGGGGATGGAGTGTCTCGATAACTTCGAGGACGTCGCACTGGAGATCCCGAGACGGGTCCTCCGCGACTACTCGCCCGAGGCCCGAATCGTTCCGTACCTCCAGTCCCGGCGGGAGGTCGACGTTCTGGACACTATCCTCGCGCATCCGCCGGTCGGCGACGACTCGGCTCCCGGCTGGCACGCCCGGCTCTACCGGGAACTCGACAGGACGAACGACGCGGACCGACTCGTGGCGGACCCGGCCGAGGGCGACTACCCTGTGTACGGCGGCAGCAACGTCTACCAGTTCAGCCACGACCCGTCGTTCGTCGACGTCGACCCGCCGGAGTTCCGGAGCGTGGCGGAAGACGTGAATCCGGACGCGAGCGCGAAGCGTCGGATTCGCGAGAAGAACGTCCGGACGCTCAAGCGGGCGCTCTACCGGGCGTTCGACGGCACCGGGTCCCAGACGGAGTTCGTGAACGACCTGCTGGAACAGCACCGCGGCCGGGGACTCTCCGAGGAGGACGTGCTGCTCGACTGCACTACGTACCGAATCGTCGTCCGCGACGTGGCGCGTGCGTCCGACGAACGCACGGTCATCGCCGCCGTGATTCCGCCGGGCGTCGTCTGTACCAACACGCTGCACACGGTCAGACCGTACGAGATAGCGCCCGAGCGGGAGGACCTGCGGAGCGTCCCCCTCCACTCCGTCTACGAGCGGGTGTTCACCGACAGGTCGCTGTTCGCCACGCTGGGGCTGCTCAACAGCGTCCCGTTCGACTACCTGCTGCGCACGAAGGTGGACTCCCACGTCGTGATGTACAAATTCGAGGAGTCCCAGGTCCCCCGCCTCACCGCGGGCGACGAGTGGTTCGAGTACATCTGGCGACGCGCGGCCCGCTTGAACTGCTACGGCGAGGCGTTCGCGGAGATGCGCGACCGCCTCGGCGGTCTCGACCCCGTGACGGACCCGGACGAGCGCGAGGCGGTCCAGGCCGAACTCGACGCGGCAGCGTTCCACGCCTACGGGCTGGACCGCGACCGGACTGCGTTCGTCTTAGACGACTTCCACCGGGTCCGGAACCCCCGGCGGATGACCGAGGCGTACTTCGACCTCGTCCTCGAGAAGTACGAAGAGTTGAACGCCTGACGGTACGGCGTCGGTGACGGGACCCCGCGGTCCGCACGGAAGCGGGAGAGCATTGCCGACAGTGATTAAATCGTTAGAAGTTACATCATATCTCTCTACGACAGATATGAAACTACATCTGGTTATTCACACGGCTCGATTCCCGAAACCCTTTCCACCGCTTGCGGCCCCTATCCGAACGCATGTCCAGCGAGTCCGAATCGACGACCGAGCGGCGGAGCGCGGTACGCGAGCGCCACGCGGAGGCCGCGGCCGAGGTGCTTCCGGAGCGCACCGGCCTGTATATCGGGGGCGAGTTCGTCGACGCTGCGGACGGCGACACCTTCGACACCATCGACCCGACCACCGGCGAGGTGCTCGCGAGCGTGGCCCGTGGCCGCGAGGCCGACGTCGCCCGCGCCGTCGAGGCCGCGTGGACGGCGTTCGAGGAGACGTGGTCCGGCTACTCGGCCGGCCAGCGCCAGCAGGTGCTCACCGACATCGCGGACGCCATCGAGGACCACGCGACGGAGCTGGCCCGGCTCGAGACGCTCGACAACGGCAAGCCCGTCTCGGAGGCGACCATCGATGTCCGCGCCGCCGCCGAGCAGTTCCGCTACTTCGCCGGCATCGTTCGGACGAACTCCGGGGAGACGATGGCCGAGGGCTCGCGGTACGGCCAGGTCATCACGGAGCCCTACGGCGTCGTCGGACAGGTCGTCCCGTGGAACTTCCCGCTGGTGCTGGCCTCGTGGAAGCTCGCGCCCGCGCTCGCGGCCGGCAACTGCTCGGTGCTGAAGCCGGCCGAGCAGACGCCGCTGTCGGCGCTCCGGCTCGCGGAGCTGATAGACGACGTGGTTCCCGACGGGGTCGTCAATATCGTCCCCGGCTACGGCGAGGAGGCCGGCGCGGCCGTGGTCGGCCACCCGGACGTCCGCAAGGTGGCGTTCACCGGCTCGACCGCGGTCGGCAAGCGGGTGATGAAGAGCGCCGCCGACCACGTGACGGACGTGACCCTCGAGCTCGGCGGCAAGAGCCCCGTCGTCGTCTTCCCGGACGTGGACCCGGGGAAGGCCGTCTCGCTGGTCTCGTCGGCCATCTTCTACAACACCGGCGAGTGCTGCGAGGCCGGCTCGCGGCTGTTCGTCCACGACGACGTCGCCGACGCGGTCCTCGACGGCTTGAAGAGCGCCATCGACGACATGACCATCGGCGACCCGCTCGACGGGGCGACCGACCTCGGGCCGAAGGTGTCCGGAGAGCAGGTCGACCGGACCGTGGAGTACCTGGAGCGCGCCCGCGAGGACGGCGGCGAGTTCCTCGCCGGCGGCGGCCGGCCGGACGACCCGGCGCTCGCGGACGGCTGCTTCGTCGAGCCGACGCTCGTCGAGGGGCTCGACCACGACAGCGCCGCCGTCCAGGAGGAGATATTCGGGCCGGTACTGGAGGTGTTCCGGTGGGACGACTACGACGAGATGATGGCGCTCGCCAACGACGTCGACTACGGGCTGGCCGGCGGCGTGATAACGGACGACATCGACGACGCGAACCGGGCGGCGCGTGACATCGAGGCGGGGTACATCTGGGTCAACAGCTACCACGACCTCGTGCCGGGGCTGCCGTTCGGCGGGTACAAGCAGTCCGGGATGGGCCGCGAACTGAGCGCCGAGACGCTGGACCACTACCGCCAGACGAAGACCATCAACCTCGCGCTGGGGTGAGGAGCGACAGCCGGTCGTCGAATGCAGTGTCAGTCCGCCAGGTACGCGATGCCGTCGGGGTGGATGCCAACGTCGTACCGGTCGACCTCCGCCAGGGAATCCACGTCCACTACCGACACGTCGTTGGTCTTGTTGTTCGCCACGAACGCGCGCTCGCCCCCGGCGTCGAAGGTCGTCCCGCCCGGCCAGACGCCGACCGGCAGGCGCTTCACCTCCCACGGGACCGTCCGGCCGTTCCGGTCGTGCTCCGTGTCTATCACGGAGAGGTCGTCGGACTCGCGGTTCGGCACGAACGCGTACCGGCCGTCCGGCGAGAACACGACGCGGATGGGCGTGGTACCCAGCGGCAGCGGGCGGTCGTGGACCTCCTCGTAGCTGTCGAGGTCGAGAATCGATAGCTCGTCGTCCGCCTGGTTGGCGACGAACAGCAGGTCGCCGTCGGGGTGGACGGCGACGCCCTCCGGCTCCTCGCCGACGGGCACGGTCGCGACTATCTCGCGGGCGGGGAAGTCCACCACCGACACCGCGTCGCTGCCGATGTTGGAGACGTAGCCCGTCTCGCCGTCCGGCGCGAGCGCGACCATGTGCGACAGGTCCTGGGGCGTCTCGAAGTGGGCGACTATCTCGTCGGCCCGCCAGTCGATGGCGAACAGCGTCTCGCCGTAGGTGGCGACGAGGTACAGTTCGTCGTCCGACACCGCGAGCCCGTGGGGGAACTCGAAGGCCTCGTGCTCGATGCGGGCCGTCACCTCCCACGTCTCGGTGTCGAGGACGTTCACGGCGTTGCCGAGCGAGCAGGTCACGTACGCTTTGGCCCCGTCGGGCGTGACGACGACCTCGTGGGGGTTGAAGTCCGTCTCGACCTTCGTCACCGTCTCGCCGGTGTCCGGGTCGAGAATCGATACGGTGTCCTCGTCCTTGTTCAGCACGATGAGGCGGTCGGGCATGGATAGTTCGGCGTAGAGAGGGGGAATAAAACAGACGGTTCCCAGAACGGGCAGTGTTCAGATCAGGTCGAAACACTGGTCGCACTGTCGCTTGGCGGTCGGAAGCCCCGACACTCTCGGCTCCCACGGCTCGCTGCGCACTTCGCTCGCAAACGCTTGCTGCAGTGTCTGCGGCGCGCCCGTGCGCGCACCGCATGGCCTGCGAGGTCCGTTAGTGATCGTCACACCGTTTGAATACGCAAGCCGAGCCCCCCCTACGGGCTCGGCGCTCGGCGACCAACCACCGTCGGGTGGGACTGAAAGGGGCCGCCCGCTCGACCCGCCCCCGGCGACGCAAGGACCGCAACGGAGGGAACGAAGTGACCGGAGTGAGGACCGCAGCGAGTCGCGGGTGGTCGAGCGGGCGGGGGCTTTCCGACCCGCTGCGCTACCGAGACACACTGAACCGCACCCCTGATGCCGACTCCACTGATTCAAAAGTCACGTCGACCACTATCGGACCTCGCTCTGCTTGCGTCGCCGGGGTTCGCCGTCAGAACACGCTCTGACGAGCCTTGCCTCGCTTCGCTCGGCAAGACGCCGAGAGCGCCGCCCCTTCCGAAGCCCCCAAGGTGGGTCGCCAGTTGGCAATAGCCCGTCGGTGGCCGGCTTTCTTGAACACTACCCTAGAACGGCTTCTACGGTCGAAGTGGCCTCACTGTTTCGAACTCGTCCACCAAGCTGAATTTTAACTACCCAAGTCTCGAACGTCCGAACAGAAACACACGATGTCGACCGAGAAACTCGGCGAAGTCAACGACGTCCTCTGGTGGATCGGGTGGCACCCATTCGTCGTCTCGGTCGTCGGGATTCCGCTCCTGGTCGTCGGCGGACTAGTCCTGTGGGTCGGAGGATTGCTGTACGTCAACGCCACCCACGAAACCGTCAGGGAGGAGTACGTGAGTCTCGTTCACCGTCGCCGGACGGCCTACGCGGAGAACACGGACTCGGAGGCGACCGTGTACACGCTCGTGGGGAGCAAACCCTCGGGCCGCTGGTACTCGCCGCCGGAGGAGTACTCCGCGAACCACCTCCTGGTTGGTCGAACGTCGGTGACGATTCTCGGCGGAATGCGGTTGAAGCTACCTACACGGATACCCTACTTTCGGGACGACCGCCGAGAGGTCTTCTACGACCAGATATCGTCGGTGACCTACAGCGAACCCCACCTGACCATTCGGACGGCTGACGGCGAGACCCTTCGGTATGTTTCGGGACGGAAGCCGACTGACGCTCTCCAAGACCTTCAAAGCCGGCTTCGGACGTACAAGGGGAACACCTGAGTCCGAAGGCTGGCCAGTGAACCGTAGAGTACCGACTGTATCGGAGACGACGACACCGAGAGACCCTCCCGTGATGGGGTAGTTGGAGTCGTCGGACGAAATTTCGGGAGTGAGGAAAAGACCTACCGGCTCGCCTCGTAGCCCGCGTCCTCGACGGCGGCCACCAGCGCGCCCACGTCGGCGTCGCCCTCGACGGTCGCGCTGTCGGTCGTCCGGTCGGCGTCGGCCGCCTCGACGCCCGCCACGCCGGACAGCGCCGCCTCGACGTTCGACTCGCAGCCGTCGCAACTCATCCCCTCTACTGTCAGCTCCACTGGCATACCTTCCCCTACGGTCGCCTTTCTCTTGCCGATTGCCCCTTGGAGTCGAAAGCATTCGCGTCATCTCGTCTCGGATTCCAAGCCGCTCGCCGAAACCCTTTCGGCGCGTGCGTCCCGAGGGGCGGTATGCAGACGCTCGACGAGACCGACCACGAGATACTCCGGCTGCTGGTCGAGGACGCGCGCCGGCCGTACAGCGACATCGCCGACCGGGTGGGGCTGTCCGGGCCGACCATCTCCGACCGCGTCGACCGCCTCGAAGACCTCGGCGTCATCCAGCAGTTCACCGTCGACGTGGACCGGACGCGCCTCAGCGGTGGCGTCCCCGTGCTCGTGGACGTGGCCGCCCGGCCGGGCCGCGCCGACGACGTCCGCGAGCACCTCGTGGCCCACGACGACGTGGAGCACGTCTTCGCCACCGCGGACGCGCGCGTAGTGGCCACCGCGACGGTGCCCCAGGGGGCTGCCGGCGGCCTGCTCTCGGACCTCGCGCCGGACGCCGTCCGCGGCTACGAGGTGGACGTGCTCGACGACGCGGCGTGGACGCCGCGGGTCGGCGCGGACGCCTTCGCCATCGAGTGCGACGAGTGCGGCAACAGCGTGACCGAGGAGGGTGTCGCGACGACGCTCGACGGCGACCGCTACCACTTCTGCTGTCCGTCGTGCCGGGACAACTTCGTGGCCCGGTACGAGGAATTGCAGGAGGGGGCTACCTGAAGGTCGGAGAGACCACCGAACCGTGGCGGTACCAGGATGGAGGGACATCCGCCTTCGATTCCAACGAAACCACGCCCGCGAGCCTTCGAACTGCTAACGACAAGGGGCATGAACGGGGAGACCGTAGATGGAGTCACATGAGCGAGTACCGACGGACCACCATCGCGGTCGGCGGCATGTCCTGCGCGAACTGCTCCGCCACCGTCGCCGACGCCGTCGAGGGCGTCGAGGGCGTCGTCTCGGCGGACGTGAACTACGCGACCGACGAGGCGAGCGTCGAGTACGACCCCGACGCGACCCCGCTGTCGGCCGTCTACGACGCCATCGAGGCCGCGGGCTACGAGCCACGTAGCGAGACGGTCCGCATCGGCATCACCGGGATGTCCTGCGCCAACTGCGCGGACACGAACGAGACCGCGCTGCTGGACGTTCCCGGGGTCGTCTCGGCGGACGTGAACTACGCGTCCGACGAGGGGCGCGTGACGTACAACCCCGAGGCGGTCGGCCTAGAGGACCTCTACGACGCCATCGAGGCCGCGGGCTACGAGCCGGTCAGGGAGACGGGCGACGCCGACGACGCGAGCGCGGCGGACCGCCGGAAGGCGGCCCGCGACGCCGAGATTCGCCGCCAGCGCCGGCTGACGCTGTTCGGCGCGGCGCTGTCGCTGCCGCTCGTCGGGCTGATGCTCGCGTCCCTGCTCGCGCCCGCGGCGCTGCCCGAGTCGGTCGCGGGCCTGCGGTGGGAGCTGGTGGTCGGCGGCGTCGGCTTCCTGCTCGCCACGCCCGTCCAGGTCGTCCTCGGCCGGCAGTTCTACGAGAACTCCTACTCCGCGCTGGTCCGCAACCGAACGGCCAACATGGACGTCCTGATAGCGCTGGGCTCGACGACGGCCTACCTCTACAGCGTGGCCGTCCTCCTCGGGGCCATCCCCGGCGGCTACTACTTCGAGTCGGCCGCGCTCATCCTCACCTTCATCACGATGGGCAACTGGCTGGAGGCCCGCTCGAAGGGCCAGGCGGGCGAGGCGCTCCGGGAGCTGCTGGAGCTGGAGGCCGACACCGCCACCGTCGTGGAGGAGGTCGGGAGTGGAGCCGGTAGCACCGGCGAGCGAGCCACCGCCAGCGACGAGGCCGGCGGCGTCGAGTACGGCGACGAGCGCGAGGTGCCCGTCGAGGACGTGGAGGTGGGCGACCTCCTCCGGGTCCGCCCCGGCGAGAAGGTGCCGACCGACGGCGTCGTCGAGGACGGCGAGAGCGCCGTCGACGAGTCGATGGTCACCGGCGAGTCGGTCCCGGTCGAGAAGCGCCCCGGCGACGAGGTGGTCGGCGGGACCGTCAACCGCAACGGCGTGCTCGTCGTCCGCGCGACGAAGGTCGGGCGGGAGACGGCCCTCCAGCAGATAGTCTCGATGGTCGAGGAGGCCCAGAGCCGCCAGCCGCCAATCCAGCGCGTCGCGGACCGCATCAGCGCCTACTTCGTCCCCGCGGTCGTCGCGAACGCGCTGCTGTGGGCCGTCCTCTGGGTGCTGTTCCCGCAGGCCATCGCGGGGTTCGTCGAGTGGCTCCCGCTCTGGGGGCTCGTGGCTGGCGGCCCGACCGTCGTCGGCGGGACGGTTCCCCTGTTCGAGTTCGGCGTCGTCGTCTTCGCCTCCGCGGTGCTTATCGCCTGCCCGTGCGCGCTCGGGCTGGCGACGCCGGCGGCGACGATGGTCGGCACCGCCATCGGCGCGCGCAACGGCGTCCTGTTCGAGGGCGGCGACGTCTTGGAGCGCGTCAAGGACGTGGACACGGTCGTCTTCGACAAGACGGGGACGCTGACCGAGGGCGAGATGCGCCTGACCGACGTCGTGGTGGTCGACGGGGCGGCCACCGACGGCGACACGACGCCCGCCGACGGCGGCGAGCCCGCCACGGACGGCGGGGTGGTCGAGCGTCGCGAGGCCGTCGACGAGGCGGGCCTGCTCGCGGCCGCCGCGAGCGCCGAGCGCAACAGCGAGCACCCGCTCGGGGAGGCCATCGTCGAGGGCGCGCGCGAGCGCGGCGTCGAGGTGGCGGAGCCGGAGTCCTTCAAGAACGTCCCGGGCCGCGGCGTGCGCGCGACGACGCCCCACGGCGAGGTGCTGGTGGGAACGCGCGCGCTCCTCGAGGGGCACGGCGTCGACCCCGCGCCCGCCGAGGAGACGGTCGCCGCCCTCGAGCGCGAGGGCAAGACCGCGATGCTCGTCGCCATCGACGGCCGCCTCGCCGGCGTGCTCGCCGACGCCGACGCCGTCAAGCCGTCCGCGAAGGCCGCCGTCGCCGGCCTCCGCGAGCGCGGGCTGGACGTGCTGCTGCTGACGGGCGACAACGAGCGCACCGCCCGCGCCGTCGCCGGGGAGGTGGGCATCGACCCCGACAGCGTGCGCGCGGAGGTGCTCCCCGACGAGAAGGCCGACGCCGTCGAGGCCATCCAGTCCGAGGGCCGCGAGGCGATGATGGTCGGCGACGGCGTCAACGACGCGCCCGCGCTGGCGGCCGCCCACGTCGGCGTCGCCCTCGGCAGCGGCACCGACGTGGCCATCGAGGCCGGCGACGTGACCCTGATGCGCGACGACCCGATGGACGTGCTGAAGGCCGTCCGCGTCTCCGAGGGGACGATGGCGAAGATACGCCAGAACCTCTTCTGGGCGCTCGGCTACAACACGGCGATGATCCCGCTGGCCTCCGTGGGGCTGCTCCAGCCCGCGCTGGCGGCCGCAGCGATGGCGTTCTCCAGCGTCAGCGTGCTGGCCAACAGCCTGCTGTTCCGGCGGTACGTCCCCGACCACGACTACGAGCTACTGGGCTGGCTGCGGTAAGACGGGCGAGGCGGCAACCGCCGACGGGCCGCGCTCCGTCCCGGGTCGTGGCTGGCAGTCACTCCCCGACCACCGAATCGCCGACGGACCGGTCGTCGTCGCGCGGCCCGTCGTCGCTCCGACGACTCCCGTCGGTCGGACGGTCGCCCCGTCCGCCGACCGCGGACTCCGCGACCGCTCCGTCCGCGCCCCACGCCGCCCGCGACGGCGCGACGACGTAGCTCACGAGCAGGCCGGCGTAGCCCGCGAGGACGACGCTGCCGGCCGAGATGTGGACCACCCACGCGATGCCCGCGGTGGCCTCGATGCTGACGAAGTAGGCCGCGTAGTAGGTGGCCGGCACGAGCGCCGCGAACAGCCGGAACCGCCGGCCGCCGCTCGCGGGGTCGAGCCCGTAGTGCAGCGCGTCGGCGACGACGCCCGCGGCCACGATGCCCGGAAGGAGGTAGAACGACTCGCCGACCCACGTCATGGCGAAGCCGTTGACCGCGACGACGACCGTCAGCGCGCCCGGCGCGAGGTCGAACCGACGGACCAGCAGGAGGACGACGGCGGTCAGGACCGCGGCCTGGAGCATCACGCTCGCCACGCCGAGGCTGACGTTCGTCCCCTCGGTCACCCACTGGTCGCCGTAGACGGGGTGGGCGTACAGCGTGATGATGGTCGCGCCGGTCAGCGTGAACGCCGCCGAGAGCACCATCGGGGCTTGCAGCCGCCCCCGGAGGTCCGACAGCCCCCACGCGCGCCGGAGCGGCGCGCTGAGGAAGAGCAGCGCCCCCGTCGCCAGCATCAGGTGCGTCGGGCTGGTCAGCGCCTCGACGCCGCTCTCCGCGGAGAAGGTGAAGTGCCAGAGCGCGTCGCTCGGCCCGCCGAGCGCGAACAGGCCGATGCCCAGCAGCGCCAGCCGGTAGCCCTTCGGCACCGCGGCGCGCCACGAGCCCAGTTGGTGGCGGCGCGCCACGATGACGACGGCGACGGTTATCGCGATGGCGGCGAACGCGGAGTAGAAGATGGTGTGCGGAACGGTCAGGAATCCTTCCTCCTCGAAGGAGATGCCGGCGTCGTGGCCCTGGATGTCCAGCAGATTGCCGTACAGGCCCACGATGGTGAACGCCATGACGGCGGCGTCCAGCCGGACGCCGTCGAAGGCGGCGACGCGGTCGAGGAGGCGCTGCTCGTCGTCTGTAGGTGGGTCGGTGGACGGTACCATGCAACGAACTCGTGTTCGGAGTGTAATAAAAGGTCGGTGGGGTCGGAACGCTCCGCGCGGCCGTCCGGGGACCGACGAACGCCGTTCGGGCGGTCCGGGTTCCCGAGCGCGCTACGCCCCCGGTACGAGTCCGGTCACTCCCAGCGTCTCGAGGACCATCCACACCACGAACAGCGCGTACAGCGACACCAGTCCGTAGGCCTCGCGGTTCGACAGCGCGAGGTCGGTCCGCAGCAACGCGAACAGCGCGATGGTGGCGAAGGTCAGAAATCCCATCATCGGCACCGCGGCGGCGAAGTCGACGGCCGTCGCGCCGGCGACGAGGATGCCCGCCGGGACGGCGACCAGCAGGTCGAAGACGTTGCTGCCGAGGACGTTCGCGAGGCTGGTCCCCGCGCGCTCGTCGCGGGCCGCACGCACGCTGACGATGGCGTCCGGGAGGCTCGTCGCCGCCGCGATGACCGTCAGCCCCCACAGGAAGCTCGGGGTGCCGAACAGGTCGCCGAAGCCGATGGCGGCGCGGACGATGCCCTCGACGGCGACGACGATGATGGCCAGCGAGGCGGCGAGTGTCAGCCACTCGCGGTGGATGCCGTCGACGCCGCCCGCGTCCTCGGCCTCGTGGTCTTTGGTGTCCTGGTACTGGATGAAGACGTAGAGGCCGTACAGCGCCACCGGGACGAGCGCCAGCGGCCGGGTCACCGTTCCCATCAGCCGCTCGCCGCCGACGGGGTTGTAGATGACGGCGAGCGAGAAGGTGATGAGGACCACCGCGACCGAGAGCATGTAGAACTGGGCCTCCTTGTAGACGACGTTCCGGCCGGTGGGCATCTCGTCCGCCGCGAGCGTCGAGATGGCGGGGATGGCGAGGACGTTGAAGATGGCCGAGCCCACGATGGCTCCGACCCCGAGGCTGAACTCGCCGTGGAGAAGCGTCGCGAGCACGGCGCTCGATAGCTCGGGGAAGCTGGAGCCGATGGCGGCGACGATAGCCCCCTGGACGACCGCGGGGAGGCCGTAGTGGACGGCGAGGCGCTGGCTGGAGCGCTCCAGCAGCGTGCTCCCCGCGTAGATGACGGCCGTCGAGACGAGGGCGAGGCCGACGAGCCCGAGAACTGATGCGACCATGCCGGCGGGTCCCGGCGGCGGGTCAAAACAGTTAGGGGTTCGGCGTGGACGCCCGCTAGCGGGTGGAGTACCGTCCCGATCTCGGCGTCCGACGGGCCCCAGGGGCCGCTCGCCACCCGAAACCGCACCCGCTATAAACCGTCCGCGGCTACCGCTCCCCGTGGAGAACGTCACCGACAGGACGAGCAATCCGTTCGGGATGACGCCGCCCGCGGAGTGTCCGGCGAACCCCGACGGCCCGGACGCCGTCTTCGGGTACGGCGACGCCAACGCCGACTTCCACGTCGTCGGCGACCACCCCGGCGTCCACGGCGGCCGGGAGACGGGCGTCCCGTTCACCGGCTCCGAGAGCGGCCGCCGGCTCCAGGGGGCGCTCCACGAGGTGGGGTTCGCCGCCGAGCCCTACAGCGACGCCCCGGAGTACGACGACCTGTTCGCCTCCTACGTCCACATGTGCGTTCCTCCGGCGGGTCGGACCCCCGCCGACGCCGACTACGCGCTGCTGGAGCGCTTCTTCGACGCGGAGCTACGGGCCGTCAACGCCCACGTCCTCCTGCCGGTGGGCGACCGGGCCACCGAGCACGTCGTCCGGACCTACACGACCCACGCCCACCGGCTCGACCCGGACGCCGCGGCGCTGCACACCCGGGAGCTACGGGGCCGGGGCTTCCTCGTGGTCCCCGTGCGCGAGCCCGCCGAGTGGACGGCCGACGGCCGCGAGCGGTTCGTGGCGCGCCTGCGGGCCATCCTCGCCTCGGACTACCGCCAGACGAAGGGCGTGGCGACGCGCATCGGGTGACGACGCGACGTGCGAACCGTCGGGCGACGGCCGACTCGGATTCCGGACGGGTCCGCAGGGCGATTCGTAGCCGTTGCTACAGCCGCTCGTGGGGGTAAGCTTGAACTACCCACCCCGTCAAACGAGGGGTATGTGTCGAGAAAGACACGTCTACGCCCGGAGGGGTGTGCCGTGACGACCGTCGACCCCGGACAGTACAGCGTCGCCGACTTGGAGGAGGAGCTGGAGTCCATCGGGACCGTCGAGGCGCTCGAATCCCTGCTCGCCGCCGAGCAGGAGGGCAAGGACCGACAGACGGCGAAGGCGGCCATCGAGGCGCGCATCGAAGCCGTGGCCACGGGGGAGGCGACCGACGCCGGTGCGGCGGCCAGCGACGGCGGGACTGCGACCGAGGCCGACGCGGCGACCGCCGACGGCGAGTCCGCCGACGCGGACGGCGATGGCGCGGCCGACGAGGGCGGGAGCTCGCTCGACGGCCTCCGGACCACGGCCGACGCCGCCGCGACGGGACTCGTCGCGCGCTCGACGACCCTGAACCGGCTGTTCGGCGAGGACCTCGCCGAGCCGGTCCTCGGGACCGTCGGCTCGTTCGCCGTGCTCGCGCTCCTCGTCGCGGGCTCGCTCTGGTCCGTGGTCACGACCGGCAGCGGGTCGCTGGTCTGGACCCTCCTGGCGTCGGTCGCCTCGCTGTTCGCGACCGCGCTCGTCGTCCTCGTCGCGGTGGCGCTGACCGACGTCGAGACCCGGTGGCTGGGCGGCGGTCTCTTCGCGGCGGCGTACCTCGTGTTCGGCGGCGGGCTGTTCCTCGTGACGCGGCCCCTGCTCGGGCTGCTGGAGGGCGGTCCGCTGTTCGCGCTCGGCGGGCTGGTCGCACCGATGGCCGCCGTCCTCTCCATCCAGGCCGCCGCGCTGGCGCTCGTCTACGAGGCCTTCTCACGGCCGGTGCTCCCGGCCGCGGACGGGACGGCGTCGCTCCACGTCGCGAACTGGTGGCGCGTCGCCGGTCTGGGTGTGGTGTTCGAGCTACTGTTGGTCTTCGCCATTCCGGTGTGGTTCGGCAGCGCCGCCGTTCGCTTCGGCGGCGCGCGGGCGGCACTGCTGTTCCTCCCGACGGCCGGAGCCGTGGCCGCCCTGCTGGTGTACGTCCTCCGGAAGGCCACCGTCGTGGAGCGGGCCGCGGCCGAGGGGTGACGGCTCCCCGGCCGGCGCACGGCTTCGCTCCGGGCCGCTCGTCGACGTCGTAGACTGTTCTATCAGCGTCGTGGGCCGTTCGACCGGCGTCGTTGGTTGTTCGACCGGCGTCGTGGGCTGTTCGACCGACGTCGTAGCCTGTTATATCAGCGTCGTCGAGAGCGACGGTCGACACCACCGAGAAGGGGAGAGGGGGTCGACCGCTTCGAATGGAACTGTCGGTGACTCGGAAAGCGGTCACTCGGAAAGGTATCACCGGAAAGAACGGTCGTCGCGTCCCTCCGTCTCGGGCGCTCCGGTCCGACGCTGGCGTCGGACCGCCGCTCCCGCTCGCCGCTGCCGACCGGTCCGTCAGTAGTAGGTCGGGGTTTGGCCGCCCTGCTGGCCGTACTGCTCGACGCCCTGCTGTCCGAACTGGGTGCCCTGTTGGCCGGACTGGCCGGTCTGCTGGCCGCCGGTCCAGCCGATGGACGTCAGCAGCTTCTGGGTCGAGTCCAGCGACCGGGCGATGACGTTCGTCGTCTGGACGATGTGGGGCTGGGAGTACTGCTGTAGCTCGACGAGCGCCTGGCTCGCCGCCTTGACGAACGCCTCCGCGACGTGTGGTCCGACGGTGGAGCTACGGACGAGCAGGCGCTCGTTGACCTCCGCGAGGTCCGCGATGTCCCGGAGGACCCGCACGGCCTCGGGGATGCCGCGCCCGAGGCTCTGCTCTACGGCCCACTCGCAGACCTTCTCGACCTTCGTGAACTCCTCTAGGGCCTGGCGCATCTCCGGCGTCAGCGCGTCCTCGAACTGGATGGGCATCTGGCCGCCCGTCGTCTGGCCGGTCTGCTGGCCGCCGGTCTGCTGGCCGATTTGGCCGCCCTGTTGGCCC
>CAZPIG010000001.1:26622-40200 GCA_964586205.1 uncultured Halobacteriales archaeon
CTGGCCGGTCTGCTGGCCGCCGGTCTGCTGGCCGATTTGGCCGCCCTGTTGGCCCATCTGGCCGCTTTGCTGTCCGAACTGGCTTCCGCCCTGCTGTCCGAACTGACCTCCGGTTTGCTGGCCTGTCTGTTGGCCCGTCTGGCCGCCCTGCTGTCCGAACTGGCCGCCGGTTTGCTGGCCAGTCTGTTGGCCGCTCTGCCCGGAGGCGGACCCTGCGGAGCCGTACCGGCCCGTGGACTGTCCGCCGGATTGCTGCTGTTGGTAGCGCGGTGTAGTGCTGCGCTGGGACTGCTGATAGCTCGGCTGTACCTGCTGCTGGGGCTGCTGTTGCTGTTGTGCCATGGTTGTCGCCTTCCCCCGGTTGGTGTGCCACGGCGGGACGGCGGGGCCGTGGAGCGAGGTGACGCGGTCCGGTCCGTCGCGGCGCGGACACCGCCCTCGGCGTCAGTCTCGACGCGCGTGGGGTGGTCCCGAAGCGCGTAGGGTGGTCCCGAAGCGCGTGGACGTGTCCCGACGCGCGTCGTCAGTACCGACGCCCGCAGTGCGCCGGTCCTTCACGTTCGGTGCCAGCACCGGCGTACTCGGCGCGTCGGTCCCGTCGCGTGTGCCGACCCGCGCGGTGCCGCGTCGGTCTCCTCCGACGTCCCGCTGCGCGGCCGTGACGGCGTCGCTGTGACCACGCGGCGCAGTTCGCCGCTCGCTGCATCGCTCGTCGGGCACGGTAGTCCGTCCGGCCGCACCGACCGCGGGCCTGCCCTCCCGACCCCGGCATCCCGTCGTGGCACCCAACCGTACGATGGGGACGGGCAAAAAGAGAGTCGACCGTTCGTGAGGGTTTCCGTCCCGGAAATTCGGAGTTACCCGCCCCGAACGAACGTCGCTCCGCTGCCGACGCCGGGCCGTTCGGGCCCCGACGACGGGTAAGCGTCGCCAACCGACGAACGGCCACAAGAGTAATCCAGTCCATCCGAGAACAGCGACTGTCATGGCCGTGGGAGGACACATCGACCTCGATTCGGAGGTACTCGGTTTCGACGGGCTGATGCGGAGCAGGCTCGGACTCGCGGTGGTCGTGGGGGTCACCGTCGTCGGCCTCTTTCTCGTTCGCTTCGCGTACGGACTCGTGGTCGGCGACGACGTCCAGCCCGTGACCTACGCCGCCACGTCCGGCGGGCTGGTCGGCGGCGTCGTGATGAGCGCCGTCATCGGCTACGGCGTCGACCTCGACCCCGCCGAGTACCCGACGCTCCGGCTCGTCCAGTGGGCGCACGTCACCTACGCCGCGCTCGCGGGCGCGGTGTTCCCGCGGTTCTACTGGCTGATGGCAGAGGACCCCAGCCACTACACCGCGCTCCCGGACGTCCTCCACGCGGCCCACACCTACAGCATTGTGCTGTTCGTCGTGGCCGCGCTGGCCTACGTCGCCTTCGGGGCCATCAGCAGCCTCCGCAGCGACCTCCGGCCGTGGGTCGGCATGATGGGGCTGTACCTCGTCTACGGCGTCGTCCTCGGCCTGTGGATGGGCGTCGTCTGGGGCGCGACGACGGCGCTCGCGTGAGGCCCTGGCTGCGGGTGTCCCTCCCCCGATAGTCACTTCTCCCCCCCCCCTCGGCGACGGTCCGGAGGTCCGCGTCGGCGTCGCGACCGACTACGGGTGTCTCCCCCCGGCAGTCAGTTCCGCCCGGTCGGCCGTGTTCGATTCGACGGCCACTCCCGTTATTTTCCGTGGCCGTTAGTGGTGGTATATTGTCCTTTATAAAACCAATCTCAACGACAGCTTTATGTAGCTAGCTGGGAACAACCGCGCAAGTACAGTTCGACCGACAACTCACTGCCGGCCCGGTCGTCGAGGTCAACCCGACCTCGGGAGGGGGAGCGCGGTCCGGTGCCGGTGGGGAACCCCAGACCAATGACAGATACGCCACGTCGAATCACCCCGATACTCGTCGCACTGATCACGATAATCGTCGCCTCGGCCCCCGTAGTGGCCGTCGTCCCGTACGGCGGTCCGACCGCTGGGTCGGCCGGAACCGCACCCGGCGCTGCCGCCGTCGGCCACTCGGCCGGCGTCGCCGCGTCCAGCGGGCCGTCAGCGGCCGGCGGTCCGCCGGGTCCGTCGGCCACCGGCGGCCCGGCGGCCGACGAAAGCGGGCCCAGAATCGACGGGGTACCGTCGGACGGGTCCGACAACTCCACTGCGCCCAGGAACGGACCGGGAGGGACTGTCTCCGCCGACTCGGGCAGCGAGACCGACGCGTCCGGGCCCGCGGCGACGACCTCCGACGGCACGGCGACCGCCGACGCCACGCCGGGCGACGCCGTCCCGACCGTCCGGAACGGCGACGCCGACGAGCCGGTCGCGACCGGCGACTCGAAGGACTCGCCGAAGATACAGGACGGCCTGCTGGTCGGTCTCGATAGCTCCACGGCCGTGCCCCAGGGCGTCGATGCGCAGGTGCGGAACGGCCAGACGTTCGTCCAGGTCGTCGTCGAGGCCGCGCCCGGCGCTGCCGGTCGGGTCGCCTCGCTGGCCCGGCAGAACGGCGGCACGGTCGAGGTGCGCGCGGGCGGGGCCGTGCAGGTGCGCGTCCCCCAGGCCGCGCTGACCGGGCTGGCGAAGTCCGAGGCGGTCTCGTACGTCCGCCGGCCCCGCCGGCCCCAGACGACGGCCGTGACGAGCCGCGGCGTCGCGAACATGCTCGCCGACGAGGTGCACGCCGAGGGCTACACCGGCGAGGACGTGACGGTCGCCGTCATCGACACCGACTTCGACCTGACCAACCCCGAGATAGCGGACAACGTCGTCGAGTTCAACGACGTCGGCTCCAACGGCTTCACGAACGTCACGGGCGCGCACGGCACCGCGACGACCGAGCTAGTCGTCGACACCGCGCCGGACGTGAACGTCGTCGCCGTCCGCATCGAGACGGCGACCGAGCTACACCGGGCCATCAACTGGCTCGACAACCGCAATCTCGGCAACGCCAGCAAGGACATGCACGCGGTCTCGATGTCGCTCGGCTTCTTCAACGGGGGCCCGCTCGACGGGACCTCGCAGATGGGCCAGCGCATCGAGGGCTCCATCGCCAACGGGACCCAGTGGTTCGTCTCGGCCGGCAACGAGGCCAACGGGGCACACCTCAACATCACGTGGACCGACCCCGACGGCGACGACTTCCTCGAGTTCTCCGGCAGCGACGAGTGCATCGGCCTCCCCCCGGTGAGCGAGCCCGCGCCCATCTTCGTCCAGTGGGACGACTGGCCAGGTAGCAGCAACGACTACGACATCGGGCTGTTCAACCAGTCCGGCACCAACATCGTCCGGGCGTCGACCGACGTCCAGAGCGGCAGCCAGCCGCCGACCGAGTTCCTCGGCGTCCTGCCGCGCGACGGCCAGACCTGCATGCGGATCCAGAACTTCTCGGCGAACGGCAACGCCGAGTTCAACATCTTCACGGGCGCGGCGCTGGAGTACTCGACGGCGGCCCAGAGCATCACGCTGCCGGCGACCAACGAGGAGCTGGTGACCGTCGGCGCGATGAACAGCTTCCACGGCGTCCTCGAGCCGTTCTCCTCGCGCGGCCCGACCATCGACGGCCGGCGCAAGCCCGACCTCGTCGCGCCCGACAACGTCACGACGACGGCGCTGAACCCCTTCTTCGGGACGTCGGCGGCCGCGCCACACACGGCCGGGGTCGCGGCGTTACTGAAGGACGCCGACCCCAGCCTGTCGCCCGCGCAGGTGAAGTCCACGCTGATGGACACGACGTCGGTCGACGTGACCGCCGGCGAGCCCAACAGCAAGTCGGGCACCGGGCTGGTCGACGCCGAGAACGCGACGCTGTCGCTGTCGACCACGCCGCCGCAGTCGATATCCATCGACGGAACTGTCGAGGACTCGACGGGCAGTCCGGCGGTCGACGACACCGTCCTGGCCTTCCCGGAAGCGCCGACGAGCGACCACGGGTCCTTAACCGACGGTAGCGGGAACTTCGCCATCACCGCCGACGGCTCGAACCAGAACTACCAGGTCGCCTACTTCCAGGGCAACGGCTCCCAGCAGAGTTCGACCAGCTTCATGCCCATCGACGGCGTGCCGGACGTGTTCAGCGTCGCCAACGTGCCCGGCAACGCCTCGACCGACCTCGGGACCGTGTCGCTGCCGGCCGGCCACGTCCTGAACGTCAGCGTCGTCGACGAGTCGGGAGCCCCGGTGGCCGGCGCTGAGGTCGACGTCATCCACTCCAACCAGGGTGGCTTCGCCGGCTTCGGCGACATGTCCACCGGAGCCGACGGCCTCATCCGGCCGGGCGGCGGCTCCGCGCCGGGTATCGAGGTCACGGGCAACGTCTCCGTGACCGTGACCCCGCCGGGCGAGAACAGTCGGTTCGTCGACGAGGAGACCTTCCGGAACGTCCAGGTGACCGCGGACCGCGACCTCGTCGTCGAGCTAGACGAGCGTCACAACGTCTCCGGTAGGCTCGAAGTGGCCGGCGGAGCGGCCGCCACGGGCGACCTGGTGGCCATCGTCGGCGCGACCGACGCGTCGCTCCAGCCGGTCCCGACGAACGCCACCGGGGACTACCAGGCGACCCTCAACGGCTCCGACACGTACGGCTTCACCTTCGTCCAGCAGAACGCGAGCGGTTCGCTAACGTCGCGCGACGGGACGGCCGACCTCTTCGCGTTCGAGCAGCGCGTCGTCTCCGGCGACGCCGACCTCGGGACGCGGACGCTGCCGGCGGGACACGTCGTGAACGTCAGCGTCGTCGACGCCACGGGCGCGCCGGTCGAGGACGCCGTCGTCGACATCGCCTCGCGTCAGCGCGAGTTCCCGAACACCACCATCGGTCTGGAGCTCAACACGACGGCCGACGGGCTGGTCGAGCCGAGCCCCGCCGACGGACCCGGCATCGAGCTATCCGGCAACGTCAGCATTGAGGTGCTCCCGCCGGACGGCTCCAACAACTTCGTCGAGCAGGCGTACGTCCGCCGGCTGACGGTGACGAGCGACCGCACGGTCACCATCCAGCTCGACCAGCAGATCGACGTCACCGGTCAGGTCGACGAGGCCGACGGGACGCCGGCCGTCGACGACACGCTGCTCGCGGCCGCTCCCGACGGGAGCGGCATCGGGGACCAGCTGACGCTGACCGACGGCACTGGGGCGTTCACGCTGGCCGACCTCTTCGCGACCGTGCCCTACCACGTCGGCTACTTCCAGGCCAACCACACCGCCACCTCCGGCTCGTCGTCGTTCATGCCGAAGGACGGGTCGGTGGACATCTACGCCGTTGACGTCGTCAACGACACTGCCGACGTCGCTCTGGGCACCGTCGCCCTGCCGCCCGGCCACACCGTCAACGTGACCGTCGAGAACGAGTCGGGCGCGCCGGTCGACGACGCCCAGGTCGGAGTCATCCACGAGAACGCCGCCACCGGGGCGGAGACCGGGCTGACGGCGGCCACCAACACTGCTGGCTTGCTCCAGATCGGTCCCCACGTCGGCGTCGAACTCAACGGGACCGCGCAGTTCCTCGTCCGCCCGCCCGAGAACAGCACCGGGTTCGTGAACGACACATACGTCCGGAACGTCACGGTCGACGGCGAGCAGAGCCTCACGGTGACGCTCCAGGAGATAGGGCCGTTCGCCGTCACCACCGACGGCGCGTCGAACGTGACAACCACCACGGCGGACCTGACGGGCACCCTCACCGGGCTGGGAAGCTCCTCGACGGCCGACGTGCAGTTCAAGTACTGGGTGAAGGGCGACGAGGCCAACGCCTCGTTCACGCCGTTCCGGACGCGGACCACGACGGGCCAGTTCACCGAGGACGTGACCGGGCTCGACCCGGGCACTACCTACGTGTTCCGCGCCCAGGCCCGGAACGGCAGCGGCGTCTACACGACCGGCGGCACCGTCGAGTTCACGACGCAGGCGTCGTTCGGAGTGACGACCGCGGCGACCACCAACGTCACCGACACGACCGCCACCTTCGGCGGCGACCTGACCGGCCTCGGTGGCTCGGCGTCGGCGGACGTCCAGTTCAAGTACTGGGTCCAGGGCCAGCAGTCGACGACCACCCAGTTCACGCCGTTCCGGACGAAGACCGCGACGGGGCCGTTCACCGAGGACGTGACCGGCCTGTCGCCGAACACGACGTACGTGGTGCGCGCGCAGGCCCGCGACGCCAGCGGGACGTACACGACCGGCGGCACGGTCCAGTTCACTACGGCAACGGGCTTCGGCGTCACTACCGGCACGGCCGACAACGTCACCCGGTCGAGCGCCACGCTGCACGGCACGCTCGACGGCCTCGGCGACGCCGCCTCGGCGGACGTGCAGTTCAAGTACTGGGTCCAGGGCCAGCAGGGCTCGACGACCCAGTTCACGTCGTTCCAGACGCTGACCTCGGCGGGGGCGTTCAGCGCGGACGTCTCCGGGCTGTCGGCGAACACCACCTACGTGTTCCGCGCCCAGGCGCGCGACTCGACGGGCACGTGGACCGCGGGCTCGAACGCCCAGTTCACGACCGTGGACGTCCACGACGTGGACACCGAGAGTGCGAGCAACGTCACCGCCAACACCGCGACGTTCGAGGCGACGGTCACCTCGCTGGGCGGCGCGTCGTCCATCGATGTCCAGTTCAAGTACTGGGTCCAGGGCGACGAAGCGAACACCAGCCAGTGGACGCCGTTCCGCACCGTCTCCTCGACCGGTACGTTCACCGAGGACGTGACCGGGCTGTCGCCGAACACGACGTACGTGGTGCGCGCGCAGGCGCGCAATCCCTCCGGCGAGTACGACATCGGGAGCGAGGTGACGGTGACGACGCCGACGGCGTTCGCGGTCGAGACCGACGCCGCGACGGGCGTCGACGCCTCGTCGGCGACGCTAAACGGCAATCTGACGGGACTGGGCGGCGCGTCGTCGGCGGACGTCCAGTTCAAGTACTGGGTCCAGGGCCAGCAGTCGACGACGACCCAGTTCACGTCGTTCCAGACGCTGACCTCGACGGGAACGTTCTCGGCGAGCGTGTCCGGGCTGTCGGCGAACACGACGTACGTGTTCCGTGCCCAGGCGCGCGACTCGGCGGGCACGTGGACGGCCGGGACGACGCTGACGCTCACGACCGACGAGTCGTTCGGCGTGCAGACGGACGCCGCGACGAACGTGACGAGCACGTCGATGACACTCAACGGCAATCTCACTGGCCTGGGCGGCACGGCTTCGACGGATGTCCAGTTCAAGTACTGGGTGAAGGGTCAGGAAGCCACCACGAGTCAGTGGACGAGCTTCGAGACGCTGACGGCACCGGGACAGTTCAGTGAGACTGTGACGGGACTGTCGGCGAACACGACGTACGTGGTGCGCGCGCAGGCGCGCAACGCCGACGGCGAATGGACCAGCGGGACCACCATCGAGGTCACGACCCCGTCCTGAGCCCACCCTAGCTTTTCGTTCTGTCGTTCGACCCGGGTAGCCATCGCGGGTGACGCGACCCCGAGCGACTCGATACTACGGCCGTAAGGTGTGATTAATCGCGCCGCCGAGTACAGTCCGCCGGAGCAACAAGACTTTTAGTGGACCGGCGATATCCGCGGTCAACGGAGTCGGTAATGACTGTTTACTCCGGCGGTCGACCGCCGACTGTCGCGGTCCGACAGCGTTCGCGCCGCCGGGCGTCCGACGAACGGCGCGGCCACCGGCAGTTCCGGGTTCGCCCACCCACGGGCTCCCCGCCGCTTCTCCCGTCGACCCACCAACGATGACAGGACCCACCACGCGGATCCTCACGGTCGTCGTCGCACTGCTCACAGTCACCGCCGTCCTCGGTCCGGCGACCGCCGGTGCGGGGTCGCCGGCCACCGACGCGGGTGCGGATTCGATAGCCGCCGTCGGTCCCGGGGAGCCGACAGCCGACGTCGGTCAGTCGGGACCGGTCGCGCAGACGAACCAGACCGGCTCGAACGTCACCCTCTCGGGACGGATGGTGCTGGCCAACGGCTCGGGCGCGGTCCGGGACCGCGTCTGGGTCTCGGGCGGGCAGGTCAGCGAGGTGCTCGTCACCGACGCCGACGGCAACTGGAACCTCACGGTGCCGCCGAACGCGTCGTACGACCTCGGCTACTTCCAGGGCGACCCCGACGGGGAGTTCGTCACGGGCGTCGACGACGACTCCCCGGACGTCCTGTCGGTCCGCTCGGTCGCCGTCGGGGCGGGCCCGCGCGACCTCGGGAACGTCACGCTGCCCGCCGCCTTCGACCTGAACGTCACGGTCGTCGACGACAGCGGCGACCCCGTCGAGAACGCGCAGGTGAGCGTCGGCCACCGCAACACGACGACCGGGGCCGGCTTCGGCGGGGCCAACGGGAACACGAACAGTGACGGCCTCTTCGAGACGACGCCCGGCGACCCCGGCGTCGAGATACGCGGCCAGGCCGAGATAGAGGTGAACCCCCCGTTCGGGAGCACCGAGTTCGTCGCCGGAACGGTCGAGCGGACGGTGAACGTCACCGCCGACCGGGGCGTCACGGTCACGCTGAACGACACGGTCGCGGACGTCACCGGGACCGTGCTGCTGAACGACAGCACTCCCGCCGAGTCGGACTTCGCAGTCACTATCGGGGAGACCCAGGACGGCGCGGTGACCGCGAACCAGACCGACGCGAACGGCAACTACGCCCTCGAGGTCCCCGAGAACGACACCTACGGGGTCTCGCTCTACCAGTTCAACGAGACGACGTCGAGCCCCACCGACCGCGACGGGACGGCGGACGCCCACTTCCTCGGAACCGCGACCGTCCAGGGGGCCGACGTCTCGCTCGGGACCGATACCCTCCCCGCCGGCCACCTGGTGAACGTCAGCGTGGTCGACGCCACGGGCACTCCCGTCCAGGGTGTGTTCGTCGAGTTCGGCCCGCGGCCGAACGCCACCGCCGAAGCGCCGACCGTCCTCCGCCTGCCGACGACCGCCGATGGGGTCGTCGACGAGAACCCCGACAATCCGCCGGGCATCGAACTCGCCGGTCACGTGGTGGTCCGCGTGAACACGACCGACGACGAGGGGCTCGTCAACGAGACGCTGACCCGCAACGTCACGGTCACCGGGACCCGGAACGTCACGTTTCAGGTGAACAGGACCGACGGCGGCTCCGTCTCGATACAGCAAGTGTCGGGCTTCACGACGAGCGACGGGCTGAACACCACCAAGATAGTCGGCGTCCGGCCGGACGCGAACCTCACGCTCGACGACGGCACCAACTACCGCTTCCGGCTGGCCGACGAGGACAGCGGCCAGTCGGTCACGCTCGCGGCGAACGGCTCGGCGGAACTCGGGGCCGACGACCCGCTCGGGCTCCGGGTCCACGACAGCGACGGCTCCGTCGCCGAGGACCCGAAGCTACTGCTGCCACTGCAGTCCACGCAGCTACCCGCGGACGCCGTGAACGGCTCCATCCCGACTGCCACGGGGCTGACGAACTTCTCGGTGACGCTGCTGAACGCCTCCGACGGGACGGCGATAGATACCACTGCTACCGAGCCCTCGGTTGTCGGCTACACGGGCGTGCTCGCTCAGAACGGCACGACCGGCGACGTCCGGCTCTCGCTGCCCCGGGACGTCGTTCCGCAGGACACCAACGTCACGCTGGTGCTCTCGGAGGGCGACCTCAACGACGGCAGCCCGCGCTTCGAGTTCGAGATGGCTCACGACGCAGCGACGGACGAGTTCGCGGCGGTCGTCAACGCGAGCAACTTCAGCGCGGGCGACTACTCGTGGGAGACGTTCCACGACTGGCGCGGGACCGAGGTCCTCCAGGTGCGGAGCCCGGGCTCGGCCAACGAGAACGTCACGCTCGACGGGCGACGGAACGTCACCGTCACGGGCCGGATGGTGCTCGCGAACGGCTCCGGCGCGGTGAACGACCGCCTCGTCGTGGTCGGACCGAACGGGAACCGGAACGTCCCCACGGACGCGAACGGCAACTTCGACTTCAGCGTCCCGGCGAACGCGTCCTACGACCTCGGCTACCACCAGAGCGACGGCGTGAACGGCCCCGTGACGTCCGTCGACGACGGGTCGCCGGACCTCTACTCGGTCCGGACGGTCGCCGTCGGGGCCACGAACCGGAGCCTCGGGAACGTCACGCTGCCGACGGCCCACCAGCTGAACGTCTCGGTCGTGGACGAGAGCGGCGACCCCGTGCCGAACGCGAGCGTGTTCACGGTCGCCCACCGGAACCTCACCAACAACCACGCCTTCGGGACCGGAGCCCAGGTGAACGGGAACGGACTGCTGGAGTTCCCCGGGGGCCACGGGCCGGGCGCGGAGATGGTGGGTCGAACCATCGTCGAGGTCGACCCGCCGGCCAACAGCTCGCGGTTCGTCCAGAAGCGCTATACGCGGACCCTGGACGTGACGGCTCCGGACAGCATTACCATCCAACTGAACGAGACGGACACCGCGAGCGTCGACATCACCCAGCAGCACGGCTTCACGACGAGCGACGGGCTGAATACCACGAAGATAGTCGGCGTCCGGGCGAACAGGAACCTCACGCTCGACGACGGCACCAACTACCGCTTCCGGCTGGCCGACGAGGACGCCGGCGAGTCGGTGACCCTCGCCGCGAACGGCTCCGCGGTGCTCGGCACGGACGACCCGCTCGGGCTCCGGGTCCACGACGCCGACGGGTCCGTCGCGGACGTGCCGAAGCTCCTGCTGCCCCTCCAGGGGACCCAGCTCGAGGCCGACGTCGTGAGCGGCTCGATCCCGGCCTCCTCGGGGACGACGAACTTCACGGTGACGCTGCTGGACGGCAGCGGAGCCACGATAGACAACACGGCCATCCACGCGGCCGTCGTCGGCTACACGGGCGTGCTCGCCCAGAACAGCACCAGCGGCGACGTGCGGCTGTCGCTGCCCCGCGACGTCGCGCCCCGTGGGAGCAACGTGACGCTGGCGCTCTCGGAGGGCGACCTCCACGACGGCAGCCCGCGCCACGAGTTCGCGATGGCCTACGACGCGGGGGCCGACGAGTTCGCGACCGTGGTGGACGCGAACAGCCTCGCCGCCGGCAACTACTCGTGGGAGACGTTCTTCGAGTGGCGCGGGACCAGCCGCATCCTGCAGGTCCGGAGTCCGAACTCCGCAAACGAGAACGTCACGCTCGACTCGGAGACCGTCACTATCACCGGAACCATCGAGCGCGCCGACGGTACCCCGGCGGCCAACGACTTCGTCGCCGTGGGCGGCGCGGGCCTCGGTCTCGACGTCGACACGGACGGGAACGGGACGTTCTCGGTCTCGGTGCCCGCGAACGCGACCTACTCGCTCGGCTACTACCAGGGCAACTTCACCTCCGGCGTCAAGGAGACCTCCCTCGACGACGGCTGGACGGACCTCCGGTCGCTGCGGGAGGTCACGGTCGGCACGACGAACCGCTCGCTCGGCACGATGACGCTCCCGGCGGGCCACAACCTCACGGTGACCGTGGTGAACGAGTCCGGCGTGCCCGTCGAGAACGCGCTGGTGGACGTCTTCCACGTCAACGAGACTGCCGGAGCCGGGTTCGGCACCGCACCGACGAAGACCGACGCCCAGGGGCGGTTCCGCCACGGGAGCCCGGGTCACGTCGGGATGGAGACCAACGGGACGACCGAGGTTCAGGTCGAACCGCCGACCGGGAGCGCGGGGTTCGTGGAGAAGACCTACACGGAGCGCGTGACCGTCACCAACGACACGCACGTCCAGGTGCAACTGAACGAGACCGACAACGTCACCCTCTCGGGACGGATGGTGCTGGCCAATGACTCGGGCGCGGTCCGGGACCGCGTGTGGGTCACCGGCGACGGCGTCAGCGAGGTCGTCGTCACCGACGCCGACGGGAACTTCGACGCATCGGTGCCGCCGAACGCGACCTACGACCTCGGCTACTTCCAGGGCGACCCCGACGGGCGGTTCGTCACGGGGGTCGACGACGACTCGCCCGACCTGCTGTCCGTCCGCTCGGTCGCCGTCGGGGCCGGCCCCCGCGACCTCGGGAACGTGACGCTGCCGACCGCTCACGACCTGAACGTCAGCGTCGTCAACGAGTCCGACGACCCCGTGGAGGGAGCAACGGTGGACGTGGGCCACCGGAACACCACCAACGGCCACGCCTTCGGGTCGGCGAACGGCGACACGAGCGCGGCCGGTCTGTTCGAGATAACGCCGGGCGACCCGGGCGTCGAGGTCGTTGGGCGGACAGAGATAGACGTGACCCCGCCACCGAACAGTGGCTTCGTCGACGAGACCGTCGAGCTGGCGGTGAACGTCACGTCCGACGGCGAGGTCACCGTTACGCTGAACGAAACGGCCGCGCCACCGACCGTCAACGTCTCCGGGCGCGTCTTCGAGGCCGACGGCGACGGTGCGGCAGACGACACCGTGGTCGGGGTCGTGCGGAGCGACGCCGGTTCCGACGCCGAGGTCGCCCTGACGGACGCCGGCGGCAACTTCACGCTGTCCGACGTCAACGCCAGCGAGCCCTACCACGTCGGCTACTACCAGGGGCGGTCCGCCGACATCACCAGTCCCTCGTTCATGCCCAACGACGGCTCGCCGGACGTGTTCGCGGTGGACGTCGTCGACAGCACGACGGACGTGGACCTCGGCGACGTGGCCCTGCCGGCGGGCCACGTGGTGAACGTCACCGTCGTGGACGAGTCTGGCGACCCCGTCGAGAACGCCTCGGTGTCGTTCTTCCACAACAACTCCGCGACGGGAGCCCGGACCGGGTTCGTGACGCCGACCGACGCCGACGGCATGGTCCGGCCGAACGGCAACGCCACAGGGCTCGAGCTCGTCGGCGACGTGACCGTGAACGTCACCCGGCCGGCGAACGCTTCGCGGTTCGTCGACACCACGTACACGCGCGCGTTGAACGTCACCGGCCCGGAGGAGGTCACCGTCGAGCTCCGCGAGAAGCACAACGTCACCGGGCGGCTGCTGGAGAACGACAGCACGCCCGCGGTCGAAGATCGGATCGCCGTGACCAGCACGAAGTTCGGTACGAGGATCGCCACGACCGACGCCACGGGCAACTACTCGACGACGCTGCCCGGCGAAGCTCGTTACAGATTCACGGTCGCCCAGTTCAACGAAACCAACGGCGACACCATCACCGAGCGCGACGGCACGGTGGATATATACATGTTCGAGAACCGTAATATTTCGAACGACCTCGACCTCGGGACGCGGATGTTACCCACGGGCCACCTCGTGAACATCAGCGTGGTGGACGAGTCGGGCACACCGGTCGAGGCCGCGCGGGTCGAGGTCGCATCGAAGGGCTCGCCCGACGATCCGACCGCCGCCCAACTCGATCTTCTCACGACCGAGGCGGGCGTCGTCCAGCCCAACTCGAACGTGAGCCCCGGCATCGAACTCGCCGAAGAAGTGTCCATCCAGGTCAGCCGGCCCGATGGCGACGGACGGTTCGTCGACCGGACGTATACGCGAAACCTCACGGTCACGGGGCCGGAGGAGGTCACCGTCGAGCTCCGCGAGAAGCACAACGTCACCGGGCGGCTGC
>CAZPIG010000001.1:40300-59583 GCA_964586205.1 uncultured Halobacteriales archaeon
CCGGAGGAGGTCACCGTCGAGCTCCGCGAGAAGCACAACGTCACCGGGCGGCTGCTGGAGAGCGACGGCACGGCGGCGACCGGGGATTTCGTCGCCACGAGCGCCGAGACGCTGGACGTCTTCGAGATCGTCCAGACCGACGCCAACGGCACCTACGCGATGACCCTGGCCGGTGCGGACCGCTACGGGCTCACGTTCATCCAGCGCAACGAGACCGCCGGGTTCGTCACCGAGCGCGACGGCACCGTGGACCTCTACCGGTTCGAGAACCGCACCGTCTCCGGCGACGTCGACCTCGGGACGCGGACGCTGCCCGCGGGCCACGTCGTGAACGTCAGCGTGGTGGACGAGTCCGGCGACCCGGTCGCGAACGCGGCGGTCGCGTTCACCTCGAAGGGCACGAGCGACGAGCCGACGACGGTCTCGCTCACGCCCAACACGACCGCAGCGGGCGTCGTCCAGCCCCCGGCGAACGTGACGCCCGGCATCGAACTGGCGGGCAACGTCACGGTCGAGGTCACGCCGCCCGACGGCGAGGAGCGGTTCGTCGATCAGCAGTACGTCCGGAACCTCACCGTGACGAACGATACCAAGGTGACGGTGACCCTGGAGGAGTTCGCGGCGTTCGACGTCGTGACCGAGCCAGCGACGGGCGTGGACGCTAGCAGTGCGACGCTGCACGGGAACCTGACCGGCCTCGGCGGCTCCTCGTCGGCGGACGTGCAGTTCAAGTACTGGGTGCAGGGCGACGAGGTCAACGCCTCGTTCACCCCGTTCCGGACGAAGACCGCGACGGGCCAGTTCACCGAGGACGTGACGGGGCTGTCGGCGAACACGACGTACGTGTTCCGCGCCCAGACGCGCAACGGCAGCGGCGTCTACACGACCGGCGACACCGTCGAGTTCACTACGCCGGCGGCGTTCGGCGTGACGACCGCGGCGGCCACCGACGTCACCGACACGACGGCGACGTTCCACGGTGACCTGACCGGCCTCGGTGGCTCCCCGTCGGCGGATGTCCAGTTCAAGTACTGGGTGAAGGGCGACGAGGCCAACGCCTCGTTCACCCCGTTCCGGACCCCGATCGCGACCGGGCCGTTCGCCGAGGACGTGACCGGCCTGTCGCCGAACACGACGTACGTGGTGCGCGCGCAGGCCCGCGACGCCAGCGGGACGTACACGACCGGCGGCACGGTCCAGTTCACTACGGCAACGGGCTTCGGCGTCACTACCGGCACGGCCGACAACGTCACCCGGTCGAGCGCCACGCTGCACGGCACGCTCGACGGGCTGGGCGGTGCATCCTCGGCGGACGTGCAGTTCAAGTACTGGGTGCAGGGCCAGCAGGGCTCGACGACCCAGTTCACGTCGTTCCAGACGCTGACTGCGGCAGGGTCGTTCAGCGCGGACATCTCCGGGCTGTCGGCGAACACGACGTACGTGTTCCGCGCCCAGGCGCGCGACTCGGCGGGCACGTGGACGGCGGGGTCGACGACGACGGTCACCACGAACGATGTCCACGACGTGGACACCGAGAGTGCGAGCAACGTCACCGCCAACACCGCGACGTTCGAGGCGACGGTCACCTCGCTGGGCGGCGCGTCGTCCATCGATGTCCAGTTCAAGTACTGGGTCCAGGGCGACGAAGCGAACACCAGCCAGTGGACGCCGTTCCGCACCGTCTCCTCGACCGGTACGTTCACCGAGGACGTGACCGGGCTGTCGCCGAACACGACGTACGTGGTGCGCGCGCAGGCGCGCAATCCCTCCGGCGAGTACGACATCGGGAGCGAGGTGACGGTGACGACGCCGACGGCGTTCGCGGTCGAGACCGACGCCGCCACCGGCGTCGACGCCTCGTCGGCGACCCTGAACGGCAATCTGACCGGTCTCGGCGGCGCGTCGTCGGCGGACGTGCAGTTCAAGTACTGGGTGCAGGGCCAGCAGTCGACGACCACCCAGTTCACGTCGTTCCAGACGCTGACCGCCACCGGAACGTTCTCCGCGAGCGTGACCGGGCTGGCGGCGAACACGACGTACGTGTTCCGCGCCCAGGCGCGCGACTCGGCGGGCACGTGGACCGCGGGGACGACGCTGACGCTCACGACCGACGAGTCGTTCGGCGTGCAGACGGACGCCGCGACGAACGTGACGAGCACGTCGATGACACTCAACGGCAATCTCACTGGCCTGGGCGGCACGGCTTCGACGGATGTCCAGTTCAAGTACTGGGTGAAGGGTCAGGAAGCCACCACGAGTCAGTGGACGAGCTTCGAGACGCTGACGGCACCGGGACAGTTCAGTGAGACTGTGACGGGACTGTCGGCGAACACGACGTACGTGGTGCGCGCGCAGGCGCGCAACGCCGACGGCGAATGGACCAGCGGGACCACCATCGAGGTCACGACCTCGCCCTGACGGGGAGCAAAACTCCATCGGTCCCCGGTCACAGACTGTCTGCAAGTGTGTCGGTGGGTCCTTCTGTCGCTCGTGACGCGTCGACTCGGGTGGGGCCAGGATAATTGTACGTGGATGCACATCTACCGGCCGTGCGAACACATCCACTGTTATGGAAAAATAGTCGTCAGATGCTCGTCGCAGTCGTCACCCTCCTCGTGTTCTCGTCGGGAGGAGCAGGGCTCGACCACGGCCACGTCGCCAAGGATGTCACGAACGGGCCTACTATTCACCCAGGCCCGCAAACTGACGTGAATCCCCCGAACCGAGACCACGGACGCCGCTCTTTCCTGTCGACAAACTCGATAGCGGTGGCCATCTTCTCCTCCACCAGTGACTCTCTCGGTACGAACGTCTCCGCCGTACTCGACGACTCGGGCGTCTTCGAGGTGACCACCGACCCAGTCGCCGGAGTGAACGCCAGTGCAGCGTCGCTCAACGGCAACCTCACCGGCCTCGGCGGCGCGTCGTCGGCGGACGTCCAGTTCAAGTACTGGGTGAAGGGCGACGAGGCCACCACCAGCCAGTGGACGAACTTCGAGACGCTGACGTCTGCCGGGGAGTTCGACGCCACTGTTGGTGGTCTACGACCCGGAACGACGTACGTCGTCCGGGCACAGGCACGCGACGCGAACGGGACCTGGGTGGCGGGCGCGACCGTCGAGTTCACCACGGCCGAACCGTTCGGCGTCGAGACGGTGGGCGCGTCGAACGTGACCGGCACGACCGCGGCACTCGTTGGTAACCTCACCGGGTTGGGTGGGGCGACGTTCGCGGAGACCGAGTTCACCGTCTGGGAGTCCGGCCGCCGTGAAGCCACCCAGCAGTGGACGTTCGATGAGCGACGCTCTTCGCCCGGACAGTTCGAGGACACGGTTTCCGGGCTCGACCCCGCGACGACGTACGTCGTGCGCGCGCAGGCAGAGAGCAGCACCGGTACCTGGACCGCCGGGTCCCGTCGCGAGTTCGTCACCGAGCCCCTCTACGCCGTCGACACGGGCACGCCGTCGGACCTGACGGTGTCGTCAGCCACGCTCGAAGGTGACCTCGTCGGTCTCGGTAACGACTCGTCCGTCGACGTCCAGTTCAAGTTCTGGGTGCAGGGCGACCCCGCCAACGCCTCGTTCACCCCGTTCCGCGCGAGGACCGATACGGGTCACTTCACCGAGTCTGTAGGCGGCCTCGCGTCGAACACGACGTACGTGGTGCGCGCCCAGGCCCGCAACGACAGCGGGGTGTACACGACCGGCGGCACTGTCGAGTTCACGACGGCCGCGGCTCCGTTCGGGGTGACGACTGACCGAGCGACCGACCTCACCGACCGGAATGCGACCTTCGTCGGTAACCTCAGCGGCCTCGGCGCGTCGTCGCAGGTGAAGGTCCAGTTCAAGTACTGGGTCGCGGGCGAACACGGGTCGACGACCCGGTTCGTGCCGTTGCGGACGAAGCGGGCTCCGGGACAGTTCTCCGAGACGGTGACCGACCTGTCTCCGAACACGACGTACGCGTTCCGCGCGCAGGGGCGCGACTCCTCGGGGACGTGGACCGCCGGCTCCAACAGCACTGTCACTACGACGCCACTCTTCGCCGTGACCACCGGCAGCGCCGACAACGTCACCCGCTCGGGCGCGACGCTGCACGGGACCGTGGACGGGCTGGGCGACGCCTCGTCGGTGGACGTCCAGTTCAGGTACTGGGTGCAGGGCCAGCAGTCGACGACCGCCCAGTTCACGTCGTTCCAGACGCTGACGTCGGCAGGGCCGTTCGCTGCAACCGTCTCGCTCCAGCCCGACACGACGTACGTGTTCCGGGCCCGGATGCGCGACGACGACGGCGAGCGGGCTTCCGGCGCGAACACGCTGTTCGAGACCACCACCGCCCACGACGTCGACTCCGGCAGCACCGCGAACGTGACCGCGACCACCGCGACGTTCCGGACGAACGTTACCTCGCTCGGCGGCGCGTCCTCGATAGACGTTCAATTCAAGTACTGGGTCCAGGGCGACGCGGCGAACACCAGCCGGTGGACGCCATTCGGGACGGTGTCGTCGACCGGACAGTTCGCGGAGACCGTCACCGACCTCGCGCCGAACACGACGTACGTCGTGCGTCCCCAGGCCGTGAACGCCTCCGGCGAGTACGTCGCCGCGGACGAATTCATTGTGGAGACGCCCCAGCCGTACGTCGTGGAAACCGACCAGCCCACCGAGGTGGGGCCCTCGTCGATGACGTTGAACGGCGAACTGGTCGGCCTGAGCGGTGTACCGTCCGCCGCCGTCCAGTTCAAGTACTGGGTGAAGGGCGAGGAGGCCACCACGAGTCAGTGGACGAGCTTCGAGACGCTGACGTCGCCCGGGCCGTTCAGCGCCGACGTCAGCGGCCTGTCGGCGAACACGACGTACGTGGTGCGCGCGCAGGCGCGCAACGCCGACGGCGAGTGGACCAGCGGGACCACCGTCGAGGTCACGACCGGGAGCTAGGCCTAGTGCGACGGTGCCGACTGCCGGTCGACGACCTCCGGCGACTGTCCCGCCGAACACCCTCCTCGGACTGGACGAGCGCGAACAGAAGTTTGAACAGCGACCGGCGAGCAGAGTCCACGAACCGGCGTCGACGCCGGACGACGTGGGCCCGCTACCCGGCGATAGCCGGGCCAGCGATGGTGGGCCACCCGTCGAAGCGCCATGAACCACAGCATCGGGAAGCTGGCGTCCATCGCCTTCCTCGGCCGCGTAGCGGGCCGTCTCTTCCAGTACGCCTCGCTCGTCGTCGTGGCCCAGTTCCTCGGCCCGACCGCGCTCGGGACGTACGCCTTCGCGCTCGTCTTCCTCCGGGTCGGCGCGACGGTCGCTCGGGCGGGCCTCGACACGGCCGCCCAGAAGTTCGTCCCCATCTACAGCGAGGACGGTGCCGACGACCGGCTGACGGGCCTGTCGCTGCTCGTCGTCGGGACGCCACTCGCCGTGGGCACGGTCGTGGCCGGCGTCGTCCTCGTCTCCCTTCCGGTCGTCGAATCGGTCTTCGACACGGCGGCCGGCCCGGTGGTGGCGGTCCTCGCTCTCGGCATCCCCCTGCTTGCGCTCGTCCACGTGACCGAGGCGACGACGCGGGGGTTCAAGGAGACGAAGCACTCCGTCGCGGTCCGCGACCTCGCGTACGGCGGTGGGACCGTCGTCCTCGTCGCCGCCGTGGCCATCGGCGGTGGCGACCTCCGGGCGGTCGCCGTCGCCCACGTGGTCGCCCTCGCGGGAGCGGTGGTGTTGGGCGTCCTGCTCATGCACCGCCTCGGCGCGTTCCCGACGGTCGCACGCCCGACGTTCGAGACGCGACGGGTGTACGCCTACTCGGTCACGGTCGCACTGCTCGCCGTGACGAACCGGGTCATCGCGTGGACGGACGTCGTGGTGCTGAGCGCCTTCGAGCCTCCCGCGGCGGTCGGACACTACGAGGCCGCGTTCCAGACGGCCGCGCTGCTGTCGTTCGCGCTCGTCTCGGTCAACGCCATCTTCCCTGCAGTCGCCTCGGAACTGTTCCACAGCGACGAGCGCCGTCGACTGGAGCGGACGTACGCGTCCGTCACGAAGTGGATAACGTTCGTGACGGCGTTCGCCGGAACGTTCGCCGTGGTGTTCGCGAGCGAGATACTGACCATCTTCGGGGCGTCGTTCCGGGCAGCGACGGCCGTGTTGGTGGTCCTCGTCGTCGGACGGGTCGGCATGGCCGCCGCCGGACCGGCGGGCTTTCTGCTGACGATGTCGGGCCACGAGCGCGTCGAGATGGCGAACATGGTGGCGGCGAGCGTGCTGAACCTCCTGCTGAACGTCGCCCTCGTCAGCCGGTACGGCGTCGCCGGTGCGGCCGTCGCCTCCTCCGTGACGATACTGGCGCTCAACGCAGCCCGCGTCGTCGAGGTACGGACCCTGATCGGCTTCCTCCCCTACTCCCGGGAGTTCCTGCGCGGGATTCCGGCGCTCGTCGTCGCCGGCAGTGCCGTCGCGGCAGTCCGCGCGACGGGGCTACCGGCCCTCCCTGCGGTCGTCGTCGCCGGCTTCGTCGGCGGCGGGGCGTTCCTCGCGCTCGCGGTCGGACTCGCCGTTGACGAGGACGACCGGCTGCTCGTCGCGTCCATCCGTTGACAGCGACAGACAGAAGGGACCCCCGTGCAATCGTTGGACCAGTTCGATGAACGTCCTGGTGTACGTGGTGGACGCGTTGCGGGCCGACCACCTCTCCTGTTACGGGTACGACCGGGAGACCACCCCCGCAATCGACTCGCTCGCTGCCGACGGCGTCCGGTACGCCCGCTGCTTCTCGCCGGCGACGTGGACGAAGCCGGTCGCGGCGTCGCTGCTCTCCGGCGTCTCCCCGCCCACACACCGGACCCGGACCAGAAGCGACCTCTTCGACAGTCCCGCCGTCGAGGCGCTGCCGGAGCGACTCGCCGCCAGGGGCTACGCGACCGGCGCGGTCTCGGCAATGGGCAACGTCTCCACTGCGACCGGATTCGACCGGGGGTTCGACGAGTTCGTCGACCTCTACCGGGAGCCCGGCGTCGTCGAGCGACGGGCCACGACCACCGGGGCCGACGAGGAACTGGACCACGAGTCGGCGTCGACCATCGCCCTGCCGAGGGCGGCGGACGTGAACGAGTACCTCCTCGACTGGCTCGACTCCGTCGACGGGCCGTTCTTCGCGTTCTGCTGGGCCATCGACCCGCACGTCCCGTACGACCCGCCGCCGGAGCACCGGACGTACACCGACCCCGACTACGACGGTGCCGTCGACGGGAGCCGCGACTGCCTCCCGGCGGTCGACGACGGAGCCGACCGCCGGCAGTTGGAAGCACTGTACGACGGCGAGATAGCGTACACGGACGCCCGACTCGGCGACCTCGTAGAGCGACTCCGTGCGAGCGGCGCGTACGAGGACACGATGGTCGTGGTCGTCGGCGACCACGGGGAGGCGTTCGGCGAGCACGGCCGCCTCACCCACGGCCACCACCCCTACGACGAGCTCCTGCACGTCCCGTTGGTCGTCAAACCGCCGGGTGGTGCCGACGGAGTCGTCGTCGAGGAGGTCACGTCGCTCGTCGACGTGCTGCCCACGGTTCTCGCCGCGGTGGACGGGGAGTTGCCGAGCGACTCCTTCGACGGCCGACCCCTCCCACCGTTCGGTCCGGCGGGAACGTCGGCCCCCGTCTTCTCGGAGACGCAGCTACGGGACGCCTACCCCCGGTTCAGCTCCGTCCGGACCGAGCGGTGGAAGTTCATCAGGGTCGATTCGCCCGGCACTATCCGGGGTGCCGCAGCACTGCTCCAGAACCGGATCGACGCGGGGACACTCCTCGACCTGGTCCGACACCCGCTGTTCTACCTGCGCCGGTACTCCTCCGGCGACCCGGTCCGGCTCTACGACCTGTCGGCCGACCCGGGCGAGCACGAGAACGTCGCCGACGACCACCCCGAGGAGGCGCGTCGCTTCGAGGACCGCCTCGATAGCTGGCTCGACGGCCACGACGACGCTCCGCGGAGCGGCACCGTCGACGAGGAGACCGAGCGACAGCTCCAGAAGCTGGGGTACGTGGACTGACCGACCCGTGACGGGACACGACCACCGTATCGCCCGCGCGATTTCCCGCCGCCGAGCGGTCGCGGGCGCGAGCCTCGCGGCCGCGCTCGTCGGCGTCGTCGGCCTCGGCGTGCCGCTGGCGGCCGGCGCGTCGTCGCTGGCCCTGCTCGGCGTCTACGCGGCGGTGCCGCTCGTCCTCGCCCCGGGCATCGCACGACTCACCGGCGGCGGGACGGTGGAGGCGGGTCGGCCCGTCCCGCGCCGGCTTCTCGCTAGCGGCTACTTCGCGGCCCTCGCGGTCGCGGCGGTGACGGCGCACGCCGCGCCGCGACCGCGGGTGTTCTTCGTCTCCCTCGCGGTCTGTAACACCATCGCGCTGGTGTACGCTCTCCAGCACCGGGCCGTCGCCGTCCCCACGGCGTTCGTCTCCGCGACGACGGCGGTCTACCACCTGTCGACGACGCTCACGAACGCGATGTACGTCGGCTCCGGCGACCTCCCGGCGACGTGGATCGGGGTCCAGAACTCGCTCGCCACGTCCTCCATCGCGACCGTCGGCGGCTACCGCCTGTTCCCGAACTTCTACTCGCTGTCGGCGATCACCGGGATTGTCGCGGGCATCGACGGCCGCCTGGCGACCTTCCTCGTCGGCGCGACCACGATGGTGGCGACGCTCACCTTCGTGGTCGTGCTGGCCCGCCGGCTGGGCGTCACGACGGCAGGCCGGGCCGCCGTGCCGGCAGTCGTCCTCGCGCTCTGCTACGAGTTCTACTTCGTCGGCCTCTACTCGCTCCCCCGGTCGGTGTTCGCGGAGCTGTCGGTCCTCGCGATAGCGCTCGTGGTCGTGCCGGGGTTCGTCCCGCGCGAGCGGACCGACCGGCGGCGACTCGCCGTCGCGGCGGTCGTCCTCGTCTCCCTCGTAGGGTTCCACAAGGTAGGGCAGGTCTGGCTGCTCGCGGTCTTCGCGCTGTTCGCGGTCGCCGCCGTCGTCGCCGACGCCGCCGGGTCGTCTTCCGACGGACGTGGGGTTCCGTTCCGACCCGTGGCCGCCTTCCGGGCGGCTGGCGTACCGCTCTACCTCGCGTTCGGCGTGTTCGTCGTCGCGTACGGGTACCTCTTCGTCCGGTCGTCGGTCCCGGTGTACGCCCTCGCGGTGCTGGCACGGTTCGGCGGCATCGCCCCGGCTCCCCAGGCGAGCGGCCTCGACGTGCTGTTGAGCGAGCCGGTCGGCGTGCTGTCGACGTTCGTGGGCAGTTCGCTGACGCTCGCCCTCGTCCTCGCCGGCGGCTTCGCTGCACTCCGCCGGGGGTCCCGGTCGCTGGTGGTCTTCGTCGTCGCGACGGCAGTCGTCGCCCCCTTCTACTTCCCCGGGCCCGTCCACGCACTCCTCGACGAGATCGCCATCCAGCGGTTCGCGAAGTTCGCGCTCCCGTTCGTGGTCGTCGTCGCGTCGCTCGGTCTGGTGACGGTGTGGGACCGCAATGGCCGGGCCGTCCGAGCCCTCCTCGTCGTCCTCGTTCTCGCGGGCGGGACGGCGACGCTCGCCAACGACATCTACTCGCGGGACAACCCCATCGCCCGGACGGGGACGGCGACGAACTACCTCTCCGACTCGGAGATGGCGGCGACGACCTTCGTGCTCCGCCACGGCGGGACCGTGGCGAGCGACCGGCAGGCCTACAGCTTCGTGGTCGAGCGAACGCGGCTACCTCGCGGCTGGGGTGGGCAGACGACCGCCCGTCCGGTCGTGACGGCTACGCCGGCCGAACTCTGCCGGACCGCGTTCCTGTACCGCGGGAGTGAAGTCGCCCGTCGCGGGTCGATACTGGTACCCTTCGCCGCGGGGTTCGAGGGCACGGAGTGGACCGGAAGGCAGGTCGAGTACGTACGCTTCCGCGCCGAAAGCGGCGTACCCGGAGCGGACAGTCGGTCGCGCACGTACACGAACGGGGCCGAGGTCCTGCTCGGACCGGGCCACCGGTGCGGGACCGCCGGCAACTAACTCTCCCGTAGCGTGTCGGCC
The DNA here is from genome assembly GCA_964586205.1 of uncultured Halobacteriales archaeon. GTDB lineage: Archaea > Halobacteriota > Halobacteria > Halobacteriales > CAZPIG01 > CAZPIG01. The sequence continues at coordinate 50,349 of CAZPIG010000001.1, forward strand.
CGGACCGACTGCACGGTCACCTTTAGGTGGGGTGGGTTCGTCGGGTGGCAGTGATGGCAGCCGACGCCGGCCGGAACGTGCTCCTCGTCACGGTCGACTCGCTCCGATACGACGCGTTCGTGCGTCACTGCGACCGGGCTCCCGACGGTGCCGAGGCCACGCTCGCCTCGAATGGCGTCTCGTTCCGGCGGGCGTACGCGACGGGCCCCGGAACGTCACCGTCGTTCCCCGCATTGCTGACGGGAACCCACGCGCTCTCCCACGGCGGTCTCGGGCCCCTCTCGGAATCGCGGCCCCGCCTCGCCCGCCGGCTCGGTCGGGCCGGACTGGCCACCGGCGGCTTCCAGTGCAATCCCTTCCTGTCGCGGTTCTTCGAGTACGACGCCGGCTTCGACCGGTTCGAAGACTACCAGCACCCCCTGATGGGCGTGGCGACGCGGCTGTTCCCGCGGGGGATCGAGATCAACAACCCCCGGCTCCGTCGGGTCGACGACGTGCTCCACCTGACCGACCTCGTAAAGCGCGTCTACAGCGCGGTCAGCGGCAAGCCGCGGCCCTACGTCCCGGCGGACGTAGTGACCGACGACGCCGTCGAGTGGATGGCCGACGCCGACGAGCCGTTCTTCTGCTGGGCCCACTACATGGACGTCCACCACCCCTGCCATCCGCCCGCTCCCTACCGGGAGCAGTTCGGCGTGGCGGACGTCACCCACGACGAGGTCGCGGAGTGGTACGCGGCGCTGGTGAGCGACCCCGGGGCGCTCGACGCCGACGCGCTGGAGCGGCTCCGGGGGCTCTACAGGGCGGCGGTCTCCTACACCGACGACCAGGTCGGGCGGCTGGTCGACCACCTCGAATCGTCCGGTCGGTACGACGACACGCTGGTCGTCCTGACCTCCGACCACGGCGAACTGTTCGGCGAGCACGGCCGGTACGGCAAGCCCGAGCGGATGGACGACGAACTGCTCCACGTCCCGCTCGTCGTCGCCAACGGCCCGTCGCACCTCGAAGCAGCCGCGGACGACCTCGTGAGCCTCGTCGACGTCCCGCCGCTGGTCCACGACGCGCTCGGGCTGTCGGTGCCCGACGCGTACGAGGGCCGCCGCCCCGGCGTCGACGAGCCGCGGGGGGTCGTCCTCGCCGAGCACGAGGTGGAGGGCGACGTGGTGGTGGGCGCACGCTCCGCGGAGTGGCGCTACGAGGTCGACGAACACCGAGGGGAAACCCGGCTGTACGACGTCGGTGGCGACAGCGTGGTCGAGGTCCGACCCGGCGACGAGCGCGTTCGAGCGGGCGACGAGGAGGGTCCTGAAGCGGTCCGGACCGCCGTCCGCGACCGGCTGGACGCGGTCTACGTGGCTCCGGGCGACGTCGAGGAGGCCGTGGACGAGGCCGCCCGAGACCGCCTCGAGGACCTCGGGTACCTCTGAGTCCCGGTCGAGTCCGGAGGTGACGAGTGCTCCGGCGAGCTATCCGGCCCCGGCCACGCGCGCATCGGGGTCCAGTCGCGCGGTCAACAGCAAGATTATTGGTGCCGTGTGGTCACTCTGGTCCACATATGACACTCGATTGGGGCGAGTCGACGGTTCTCGTGACCGGGGGTGCGGGCTTCATCGGTTCGTACCTCGCCGAACACCTCGTCGACCGCGGCGCGGACGTGGTCGTCGCGGACAACTTCTCGCGCGGCGACGTCGGGAACGTCGCGCACATCGAGGACGAGATAACGGTCAGACCCGTCGACCTCACCACCCACAAAGGGGCCGTCGCGGCGACCGAGGGCGTCGACCACGTGTTCCACCTCGCCGCCGCCGTCGGCGGCATCCACTACATCCAGCGCGAGAACGTCCACGGGCTCGCGCCCTCGGTCCTGATGAACCAGCACGTCCTCGAGGCCGCCCGGGTCAACGACGTCGACCGCCTCCTGTTCGCCTCCAGCGCCTGCATCTACCGCCAGGAGCACGACGGCCTGAATCGCTTCTCGGAGGACCAGGCTATCCCCGCCAACCCTCACAGCACCTACGGGTGGGCGAAGGTACTCGGCGAGGTGGCCTGCGACGCCTACCACGCCGACACCGACCTCGACACCGCCTGCGTCCGCATCTTCAACGCCTACGGCCCCCGCGAGAGCCTCGACCCCGACTCCAGCCACGTCATCCCCTCGCTGTGCCGGAAGGTCGTCGAGGCCGACCCCGGCGACGCCATCGAGCTGTTCGGCGACGGCTCCCAGCAGCGCGGCTTCATCTACGTCACCGACCTCGTGGAGGGGATGGTCCGGGCCATCGAGCGCAAGGCCGACGGCGAGCCGGTCAACCTCGGCAACGGCGAGGAGGTGGTCACCATCGAGGAGCTCGCGGGAACCATCATCGACATCTCCGGCAAGGACCTGACCGTCGAGCACGACCTCTCGAAGCCGACCGGGACCGACAGGTACGCCGCCGACACGACGCGGATGGAGGCGGCGCTGGACTGGACGCCGACGACGTCCCTCGAGGAGGGCCTCGAAACCGTCTATCGGTGGGTCGAGCGGGAGCTGACCGGACCGGAGCAGGAGGCCGTCGCCGACGGGGGTGGGCGATGACGTGGGACGGCGAGCGCGTCCTCGTGACCGGGGGCGCGTCGTTCATCGGCTCGCACCTCGTCGAGGACCTGGTCGCCGAGGGGGCGGACGTCCGCGTGGCGGACGACTTCTCCAGCGGCGAGCGCGGGAACCTCGCGGCGGTCGCCGAGGAGGTCGAGGTGCTCGACGGGAACCTCAAGCACTGGGGGTTCGCCGACGAGGCGACCGCGGGCGTCGACACGGTCTTCCACCTGGCGGCCGACCACGGCGGCCGCGGCTACATCGCGAACTACCCCGCGAACTGCGCGACGAACATGGCGCTCGACAACGTCGTCTACGAGGCCGCGGCCGACAACGGCGTCGGGCGCATCTGCTTTGCCTCCAGCGCCTGCACCTACCCCACCGACATCCAGCAGGAGCGGCGGCGGCTCAGCGAGGACATGGTGAGCTTCGACGAGCGCGGCGGGGCCTACGCCGACGAGGTGTACGGCTGGGCGAAGCTCATGGGCGAGCGGTCGCTGCAGGCCTACCACGAGCAGTACGACGTCGACGCGAGCATCGTCCGCATCTTCACGGCCTACGGCCCGCGCGAGAACGAGACCCACGCCATCGTCGCGCTGATGGCCAAAGCGTACGCGGGCCAGGACCCCTACCGCATCTGGGGCGACGGCGAGCAGACCCGGAACTTCACCTACGTGAAGGACATCACCCGCGCGCTGCGGCTGGCCGTCGAGAACGTCACCGACGCCACGCCCGTCAACGCGGGCATCAGCCGGTACGTGACCATCAACGAGGCCGTCGAGCACATCTTCGACCACCTCGGCTGGGAGCCCGACGAGATAGACTACATGACGGACAAGCCCGTCGGCGTCCGCCACCGCGCGGCCGACACGACCCGCGCGCAGGAGCTACTCGGCTGGGAGCCGGAGTACACCGTCGAGGACGGCATCGAGCGGACGCTCGACTGGTACGTCGAGCACCGCGACGAGGAGTACGTCCGCGAGAACCTCGAGACGCTGCTCCACGAGCGGTGAGCCACCGATGGCGTCCTCCGAGACGGAGTACGTGCTCGTCACCGAGTACTTCCATCCCGACACGGCCTCGACCGGCCAGCTAATGACCGACCTCGCGACCGGCCTCGAGGAGCGGGGGCTCGACGTGACCGTCTACACCGGCCAGCCCAACTACCACAGCGGCGACAACGAGCGCCAGCCCCGCGTCTCCACGTACGAGGGCGTCACCGTAAAGCGCATCCGGGCCCCGCAGGTCCGCCAGTCGTCGCTCGCCCGACGCCTGTTCAACTGGGCGGTGTTCACCGTCTGGATGAGCCTCGCGCTGCTGGTCAGCCGGCCGGGGAGAGACCGCGAGGTCGTCTTCGTCTCGAACCCGCCCGTCCTCCCGGTCGCGCTGTGGCTCGTCTGCGCGCTCCGTCGCTGGCCGTACACGTACGTCGTCTACGACCTCTACCCCGACCAGCCGGTGGAACTGGGCTACCTCCGGCGGGGCGGACTCGTCCACCGCGCGTGGGCGTGGGCGAACGGCCGGGCGCTGCGCGCGGCGGAGCACGTCGTCGTCCTCGGGCCGGTGATGGCCGAGCGGGTCGCCGACCAGGCCGGACCGAGGCTCGACGAGGGGACGGTCGAGGTCATCCACAACTGGGCGGACGAGGACTTCATCGAGCCGATGGCGAAGGCGGACAACTGGTTCAGCCGGGACCACGGCCTGGTGGAGCCGTTCGCGGTCCTCTACTCGGGCAACGTCGGCGAGTTCCACGACCTCGACACCCTCGTCGAGGCCGCGGCGGCCCTGGCGGACGAGCCCGCTCGGGTCCTCGTCATCGGCGAGGGCGACGCCAAGGCCGACGTCGTCCGGCGGGCCGAAGAGCTCGGGGTGCGGGGCGACACCGTGGCGTTCCTCCCGTACCAGCCGTTGGAGGACCTGCCGTACAGCCTCACGTCGGCGGACGTGTCCGTGGTGACGGTCCGCGAGGGGTTCGAGGGGGTCTGCGTGTCGAGCAAGCTCTACACCGCGATGGCGGCGGGGACGCCGGTGCTCTGCATCGCCCAGCCCGGCGACGACGAGGCCCGCATCGTCGAGCGCCACGACGCGGGACTGACGGTGCCACAGGGCGACGCCGAGGGCGTCGCGGCCGCTGTCCGGCGGTGGATGGCCGACCCGGACCTCGTCGCCGAGCAGGGCCGCAACGCCCGGGCCGCGTTCGAGGCGAACTTCACGAAGGAGCAGTCCGTCGACGCCTACTACCGGCTGCTCGCGGAGGACGGATGACAGTACTCGACAGCCTACCCGGAGGGTCCGCCCGATGACGGACGAGGACGCCGTCCGGGAGTACTTCGACGAGGCCGCCGCCGACTACTCGCCCGGGGCGCTGAAACCCGGCGCGGAGGCGAAGCTTTCCGTTCTGGCGTCGACGGACGCCACGTCGCTGCTCGACGTGGGCTGTGGTTCGGGGCGCTTCCTCGAGGCGGCCGTCGAGAGCGGGGCGGTCGAGGACGGCGTCGGCGTCGACGTCTCGCGCGGGATGCTCCCCGCGGACGGCGCGGGGTCGTACGTCCAGGGGTCCGCGACCGCGCTGCCCGTCGCGCGGGACTCGGTCGACGCGGCGCATCTCGACACTGTGCTCCACCACCTCGTCGGCCCGACGCGAGCCGCGTCGAAGGCCAGGGCCCGCCGCGCCGTCGCGGCGGCCGCCGAGGCCGTGCGGCCCGGTGGCCACCTCGTCGTCTCCGAGCACTACGTCGAGAGCCACCTCCACCCGCGGCTGGGCTCGCACCTCGTGTTCCGGGCGCTGAAGCACTTCGGCCCGGTCTTCGAGCGCCTCCACCACCAGGCGCGGGCCGGGCTGCGGGCCAGCTTCCTCACGCGCGCGGAGGTGCTCGCCCTCCTCGACGACTACGCGCCCGAGGTCGTCGCCGTCGACCCCACCGAGGAGCTCAAACTGCGGGAGCGACTGGTGCTGAACGCGCGCGGGCGCATCCACGTCGTGGGGACGGTCTGAACGTCGCCACGTCCCGAACGTCGTCACGTCCCGAACGTCGCGGCACCCGTTCGCTGGCGAGAACACGACCCCGCCGTCACGTCTCCGTCGCGACGACGCTCATGAAGAACGACTCGAAGACGGTCAGCACGCCGAGGACGATGGCCGTGAAAGCCGCCACGTCGGCCATCACGAGCGGTAGCTCCGAGAAGCCGCTCGCGGCCCACCCCGCGAGGAGGTATGCCGCGTACGTGCCGCCCGCGCCGGCCAGCGCGATGCCTCCGACGGCTCCATGCTCTAGGCGGAGCCGTTCCCGCACGAACGTCGTCACGGGGTCCGTCGGCGCGCGGATCGGGTCGCCCGCAACGGCCGCGAAGACCCCGAGGCTCGCCACCTGGTAGCCCACGATAGTCAGGAGGCTCCCGGCGACCATCGAGTGGACGCCGAGGGTGACGCCGGCGACGGGGACCCCGAAGAACGCCAGCGCCATCACGGCCACCCCGAGGACGCCGAGGGCGGCCCCGGGCACCGTGAACAGGTAGCCCGGGGCGTTGACCAGCATGAACCGGACGTGCCGCCAGCCGTCCCGGAAGCTGTCGAGCGTCGCCTCGCCCGCGCGCTCGCGGTAGGTGATGGGCACCTCCTCGACGACGAGGTCCCGCGCCGCCGCCTCCATCACCATCTCGCTGGCGAACTCCATGCCGTCGCTGGCGAGGTCCATCGCCTCCAGCGCCGAGCGGGAGATGACCCGGAAGCCGCTGTGGGCGTCGGTCACGCCGGCGTCGTAGAAGAGGTTCAGAAAGCGCGTCAGCAGCGGATTGCCGACGTACCGGTGCAGCGGGGGCATCGCGCCGTCCTCGATGTCGCCGGCGAGGCGACTCCCCATCGCGACGTCGGCGTCGCCGTGGGCCACCCGGTCGAACAGCTTCGGCAGCTCCGCGAAGTCGTAGGTGCGGTCGGCGTCGCCGATGGCGATGTAGTCGCCGGACGCGTGCGCGAAGGCGTACCGGTACGCGTAGCCGTAGCCGGGACGGTCCGGCTCGACCACCGTCGCCCCGAGGTCGCGGGCTATCTCCGGGGTCCGGTCCGTCGAGCTGTCGCTGACGATGACCTCGCTCGTGACGCCGAGGCGCTCGACTGCCGCCCGCACCGTCCGGATGCAGTCCGCCACGGCCTCCTCCTCGTTCATCGTCGGGAGGACGACCGACAGCGTCGGTCCCTCGCCCTCCTCGACGGCCGTCCGCTCGTCGGGCTCTATCGGCCGGACCGGCTCGGACGAGACGGATTCCTCTAGGGACATGCTATTCGGCCCGCGCACCCGGACGCGGGGTCTGTTCTGGGCGTGCCGGTGGTTCGTCTGTGCGTAGCAGTGGTTCCGGTGCGGTTCCGCTGTCAGAGGTCACCCCGGTCGGAGAGCCTGTCATACGTCGTGGCGTTAACCGTGTATTACGGGGATGCAGCGGGGGTAATCAGTGTTTTGGCCGGCCGTTAAGGAACTCTTTAACGCCGCGGCGACTCTCGTCGGCGACAGCGCACGACCGAGCGCTCCGGCATCCATCGTGTCGGAGAAGTACGAATCCAGGTACAAAAACATAACTGTATGTTTATTTCGCCTCGAAACGTTCCGGTACGCGGCCGGCCGTGGTCCGTCGGAATGCCCGTTGCTCGCCCGAGTTAGGTCGAGGCTACCGGAGTGGCCACAACACTCTTGATTGATACGTGGCTCGGCAGATACACCGCTTCCCGGGAGGGACCGAACTGGAGGTCAGGCCGAATGTTCAATCCCAAGGCATTTAACGGGTTTCGGAGAAGGTACGAGTACCCTACCACGGGGGTAGCCCGGTAGCGGGCGACCGAACGGTCGAGAAAGCGGATCGCCGAACCAGAACACCGATTCAAGCATGTCGAAGACCAGAACCCGACTGCGCGGCCTCGCGCTGGCCGCGCTCATGGTACTGTCGGTCCTCGCCGCGACCGTCTCCTTCGCGGGGCCGGTCGCGGCCCAAGAGCCGACCGACGCCGTCGAGTACAGCCAGGGAACCATCGAAGTCGTGCTGAGCAGCGCCGCGACGGTGAACGGGTCGAACGTCACCGTGAACCTGAACGGGGCGACCGAGCCCATCACCGGCTTCACGCAGGCGTCGCCACGTCGCCTCGTGATAACCGTCGGGACGGACATCCGCCCCATCGACGACGCGAACGTCAGCTTCGCGGCCTCGCCGAACGTCACCGGCGACGTCGACGTCCGGGCGACGGGCGCGACAGCCGACATGACGGGGGCCGTCACCCCGAGTCGCGTCTACGCTGCGACGGCGGTGGCCGTCCTGACGAGCGACGTGGACTCCGCCATCGACGTCACCAGGGACGGTACCCGCGTCACGACCCGGGGTACCGGCCCGCAGAGCCGGGTGTTCGTCTACGACTCCTCGGGAGCCGAGGTCGGCGCGAACTACACCTTCACCGACCAGGACACCGGGGACGCGCGGAGCATCACCTTCGCGGACCTCGACCTGAGCATCGACGCCCCGCCGTCGGTCACCACGACCGAGCAGTTCGCGGCGACGGCCACGGCCAACGACATCAACCGGGACGTGGAGTTCCGCCTCGTGAACGGCGAGGGGACGACGGTCGACCGTGACGTCGCCAGCCTCGGGGCGAACGGCGAGGCCACGGGCGCACTCAACATCACCGACCGCGCCGCGACGGGCGACTACACCGTCGTCGCGACCGACGCCGACTCGGGCGTCTCGGTGACGTCCGACACCGTCACGGCGTCCGCGCCGACAACCGGGGACGTGGCGCTCGCGAACACCATCATAACCGACCAGCGCGGCGACGTCATCCCCATCTCCCTGCAGTTCGCGGGCGGGGCCACGACGGCGACGGTCGAGCTCGGCTCGACCGACACGAACTTCAACGTCACGTTCGTCGTGACGGACGCCGACGAGGACGGCGAGGCGACCGTGCAGTTCAACACGGCGCGGTCGAACACCATCCGCACGCCCACCGACGAGGGCTCGGCCCTCCGGGCGGTCGGCGACGACACGCTCGACGTCACGGCGGTGGCCGACAACGTCAGCGCCCCCGTCGAGGCGACCGAGTACCCGGTCTCGGTCACCCTCGACGGAACCGAGACGGCGGTCGGGACCCTCATCGTCGAGGAGCGCTCGACGGGCGACGTGACAGTCCACACCGCCCCGCGGGGCTCCATCACCGGCAACAGCAACCTCACCGAGGTCCGGGCGGCGATATCCGGCTCCGACCAGACCGTCGCTGCCGGCGACATCGTCGTCGTCGAGGTGGAGGTCTCCGGCATCTACGGCTTCATCGACGAGGCCTCGGACCTCTCGGTGCCCGGCACCAACGGCGTCTTCACCCGCATCTGGGAGGACCCGGACACCGTCGACGACAACGAGGAACGCATCCAGATGCTCGCCGGCTCGGGCGACCTCTTCACCGACCCCAGCAACGAGCGCTTCTTCCTCGCGTTCGACGAGGACCAGCTCGGGCCGGACGTCGAGTCCGACGACCGGTTCGTCGTCATCTCCCGGGTCGACGAGACGAGCAACGTGTCGGACGTGACCCGGCGGAACGTCTCGGCGTTCACGGTCACCCCGCCGTCGGTCTCCATCAACGTGGGCGGTCAGAACCTCGTGCTGCCGGCCGACGAGAACGCCACGGTG
>CAZPIG010000002.1:0-10557 GCA_964586205.1 uncultured Halobacteriales archaeon
CATCGGTACCGACTCGGATGGCCACCGCAATAAGCCCCGACCATTCTGTCGGAGCGCTGCGCGCCCGCGAGTGCGTCCGGTATCGACACCACAGCCGTACACCCGCGGGCAAAACGGTCGCTGTTCAAACGGTTCACGGTTCAAAACGGTCTCAAACGCCCCGGAACGGCCGTTCGGGTTTTTGTCCCCCTGCACCCCACGGAGAGCCATGACCTCCCGACTCGGCGTGCTGCTGGCCGCGGTGCTGGTGGTGCTGGCCGGCTGTGCCGGCGGCGTCGGCACCGCACCGCCGACCGACACTACAGTCCCCGGAGCCGCGAGCGCCCCCGGCCCCGGCGAGGGGACGGTGCGGCTCTACGTCAGCGACGAGCGCAACGCCATCGACGACTTCGCGCGCGTGAACATCACCATCACCCGGGTCGGCTTCATGCTCGTCGACGGCTCGGCGGGCGACGGCGCGAACGTCACGGCGACCGGGATGTCGGGCGATGACCCGACCGCGACGCCCGCTGGCACCGCGACGCCCACTCCGGACGCCGACCCGACCGCAACGCCCGCTGGCAACGCCACGGCGGCTCCCGACGGCAACGCCACGGCCGCCGGTGCGAACGGCGAGCAGGGGCCGCCGGACGACGTGGACGGCCCGCCCGAGAACGACGGCCAGCGGGGCGACGACGGCGGGGACGAGGGCGGACCCGATGACGGCGAAGACGAGGGCGACGACAGCGACGACGAGCCCGACGCCGAGAACGACGGCGAAGGTGACGACGGCGAGGACAACGGCCGCTGGATAGTCCACGACGTGCCGGACACGACCGTCGACGTGACCCGCCTGAAGGGCGCGAACGCGTCCCTGCTGGGGGCGTTCGACGTGCCCGACGGCGAGTACGCGAAGGTGTTCCTCTACGTGGGCGAGGTCGAGGGCGTCCTCGCGTCCGGCGAGGAGGTCCGCGTCAAGCTCCCGAGCGAGCGCCTGCACGTGACCGAGCGCTTTACTGTCGGGAACGGCCAGCCAGTGGACTTCGTCTTCGACGTGACCGTCTTCGAGGCGGGCAAGAGCGGCAAGTACATCTTGAAGCCCGTGGTGAGCGAGTCCGGCCCCGACGAGCCCGTTCAGCGGGTCGACGACGCGTCCTCGAGGGGCTCGCCCGACCTCGCGGCGCGGTTCGTCGGCCCCGTCGCGCCCGGCGACGCGGCGACGCTGAAGGTGACCCGCGGCAACGCGGCCGTGGCCGACGCGACGGTCCGGTACGACGGCTCGGTGGTCGGCCGCACCGGCGGCGACGGGACGCTGCTGTTCCAGGTCCCCGAGGGAGCCGGGTCGGTCGAGGTCACGGTGGAATCGGGCGGCGACGAGGTGACGGTCGAGCGGGAGTTCGGGGAGGAATAACCCGAGGACTCCACGTAACTGCCGGTGAACCGCACTGCGACGACAACTCCGCTTCGCCGTGCTGGCTCGGATTCGCGGCCCTCGTCGGGAGTGTTCGTGGCTACTGGTGGTACATCCAGTAGTCGACAGTCAACAGACCGGTGCTCACGAGCACGAACGCCGAGAACTCGACGCTACCGACTGCTCTAACGACCGCTTGCACCCGGCCCGGAGCCAGGAGGGGGACCAACGAGGAGCCGACGGCGAGTGCGAGGAGCGCGCGGAAGTACCCCACGAAGCCGAACCGGGCAGTGGACCGCTCGAGTAGCGACAGCGTGGCGAGCAACAGTGGGACGAGTGTCCACACGAACACGGTGGTTTCTGGAGCTACTCGCCCTGCGAGAACGGTCGCGACCGTCGGCACCACCAGAACTGCCACCGTCCCCACCAGATATCGGCCACCGGAGAGGTCCGGAAAGGCGAGTACCTTCGATGCGAAGACGCCGAGCGGGAGAGCACACGCGGTCAGGGCGACCGCGTACGCGAGCATCGGTCCGGAGTCCACGAGAATGGCGGTGAGAACTCCAGCCGAGACGAACACGAGACCGTCGAACCCGAGTAGCACGGTGTAGGTGAACAACTGTGCCTTCGTCCGGAGAACGTCGTCGTTGTCCTCAAGTTGAGTCGCGTACTCGTCGAGGACCGTCGAGAGTGACTCGTCGCGGTTCCCGGCGCGCGCCACGTCGACGTGGTCGGGGGTGATCCCGGCGCGCAAGCCGGACGACCGGAACGTGCTGGCGATGGCTACCGGGAACCCGACGACGAGGAGTACTACCCCCACGACCAGGTTGATGCTGACGACCCGCCAGATGGAACCCCCGGATTCCGCTACGATGGAGAGCCCGCCGACGAGAACACTCGTCAAGATCACGATGCCACGATAGATCCGAATCGCTCTGTCCTCGAGGTCCGACACGGTCTCGATCTGGAATTCGATCGTGGTTTCGGCGCGCTCGATGAGGGTTTCGAGAACAGCGTGCGTCGGGGACTCGTCGTCGGTGGCCATCGGTCGACCCGGGTTGGTCGCCCGCTGTCGGAAGTACGTTCGCAATCCGCGGGGTTCTCCTTTCCTCAGCCACCCGCCGAACAGCGTCCGCACGCCGCCACCACAACCGACCGATTCATACCGCTCCCTCCCCTAGCCGCCGCCGATGGAGTCGCCGCTGTGGACCGACGCCCACGCGCCGGACCTCGATGACCTGCCCCAGCCCTCGCTCCGCGAGCACCTCCGCGGCGCGGTCGACGAGCCGATGAACCTCGTGCTGCACGGCCCCCGCGGGGTCGGCAAGACCGCGGCCGCGCGGGCGCTGGCGCGGGAGATACACGACAACCCCGAGGCCGACCTCGTGGAGATAAACGTCGCGGACTTCTTCGACCGGACGAAGTCGGAGATACGCGAGGACCCCCGCTTCGAGCGCTTCCTGCAGGGCACGGTCCCGTGGACCAAGCAGTCCCAAACCGCGGACACGAAGTACAAGAGCCAGTGGTCGAAGGCGGCCATGGTCAACCACGTGCTCAAGGAGTCCGCGTCGACGGCCCCCGCCGACGGCGAGTACAAGACCATCCTGCTCGACAACGCCGAGGCCATCCGCGAGGACTTCCAGCAGGCGCTACGCCGCGTGATGGAGCGCCACCACGAGGCCGCCCAGTTCGTCGTCGCCACCCGCCAGCCGTCGAAGCTCATCTCGCCCATCACCTCGCGCTGTTTCCCGCTGCCGGTCCGGCCGCCGACGACCGAGGAGATAGCGGCCGTCTTAGAGGACGTCGTCGAAGCGGAGGGCGTCGACTACGAGCCCGAGGGCCTCGAGTTCGTCGCGGGCTACGCCGACGGCGACCTCCGGCGGGCGCTGCTCGCCGCCCAGGCGACCGCCGAGGCCGAGGGCGCGGTCACCCGCGACGCAGTGTACGAGACGGTCCGCTCGGTCGGGCCGGACGACCGCGTCGGCGAGATGCTGGACGACGCCCTCGCGGGGTCGTTCGGCGACGCCCGCTCGACGCTGCACGACCTGCTGGACGACGAGGGCTACGACGGCGGGGAGGTCCTCAGGGCGCTCCTCGAGGTCGCGCCGAAGCACGTCGACGGCGACGACCTCGCGCGGCTGCACCGGCTCGCCGGCGAGGTGGACGCCGACCTCGCGTCGGCCGCCAACGACCGGGTCCACGTGGCGCGGATGCTGGCGGACGTCGGGACGTGGTGACGGCCGTTCCGGCACCCGCTTCGGATTAGACCGTGGGCTCGAACCTTACAGCAGCCCGAGCCACGCCAGCCCGAACACCACCAGCAGCAGCGCGGCCAGCAGGACGATGGAGCCGATGAGCCACTCGAACAGCCCGTCCGGCGTGGTCAGCGACGGGAGGTCCACGTTCACGGGCGTGGATACGGCGCGCGACGGCTTATCGGTGGTGGCGGTGCGTGTAGTGTTTAGCTAAGCCGATTGTCCGGCGGGCTATTGCCGACTCGACAGCCGGCGTCGGGTGGGACTTCGGAAGGGGCGGCCCGCTCGGTGTCCTGGGCTCGCTTCGCTCGCCCAGGGCTCGTCGGAGCGTGCTCCGACGGTGCCCCCCGAGTCGAGCGGACCGCGACTTCCGAGCGCCAAGCGACAGTGCGGTCCGTTTCGACGCCTCATCTGAACACTGTCCCACGTCAGTGCGTGAAGTTCCTCAGAGCACGAGCGCGTAGATGACCGTCTCGTAGGGCTCGCCAGCGACCTCGAAGGTGCTCGTTCCCCGCCGCTCGAAACCCCTGGCCTCGTAGAACCGCCGGCCCACCTCGTTGCCGGCGAGCGTCTCGAGGACGAGCGCCGTCGCGTCGTCCGGCACGAGGTCGACGGCCGCCTCCAGCAGCGCCGTCCCGACGCCCTCCGACCAGTGGTCCGGGTCGACGTAGAGCTCCTTCAGACCGGCCTCGTCCGCTCCGACGAACTCCTTCGTCTCGTCTGGGAGCCAGCGGACGGCGGCGTAGCCGCGGACCGACTCCCTGGTGGCTTCCGTGTCTGTCTCGACGGCGACCAGCAGGCGGTCGCGGTCCCCGCGCATCGACCCGACCCGAGAGTCGAGCTCCTCGTCGGTCGGGGGCTCGGCGATGGCCTCCAGAACCGGCTCGGGAAAGACGTCGTCGTACGCTTCGAGCCACGCCCGGCGGTTCACGCGGACGACGGCCCGTAGCTCCGCGTCGGACCCGGGGTGGCGGATATGCACATCGGGGTGGCGGCCGTTCACGGGTGGTGGAAGGAGGTCGCGCGGAAAAGGCGTGGCCATCGAACACCTGCGGCTGTCGGGTCGGGTCGGTTTCGCGCGGTCGTCGGAGCCACGTCCGTGGACTCCCGAACTCGAGGTCAGAGCCCGCCCGGACACCCCTCCGACCCGACGACCAGCGCGTCGTCCAGCGACAGCGAGTACCGCTCGACGCCGTCGCCGTGCCACGACAGCAGGTGCCAGTCGTCGATGCGGCCGCTGTAGTGAGTCTCCCAGAGCCGGGCCGCCTCGTTGAACCGCGGCGCGACCGCGAGGACGAACGACTCGCCGAGGCCGCGGAGCGCGCCGCCGTCGGTGGCCCACGTGCCCCACGTCCAGTCGACCGTGTGGACCGGACCGTCGGTGTCCCAGCGGTCGAAGTTCGTGGGGGCCGGCGCGTCGGTCCACGGCAGGAGGTAGAAGTCGTCCCGGACGACCCACCGGGCCCCGTGGGGTGGGCGCAGGTGCCACGTCGCCGAGCCGCCGGAGCCGCCGGGGCGGTCGTGGACGACCACGAAGCTCAGGCCCGCCGGGCCCTCGTAGAGGAAGCAGATGGTCGTGTTCCGGCGCTGGAGGTGGCGCGTGCCGAGCGACTCGTAGTACGGTCCCGTCCCGGGGTCGGTGGCCCCGTTGTGCCCCTCGAACCGCTCTGGGATGCGGAGGCCGTAGAGTGACTCGACCGGCTGGTCGCCCGAGAGGGGCGCGAGCGGCATGCAATCGAGCCCCTGAACGGCCGAGTAGGGCGGGTCGTCGCCACCGAGGTCGATGGAGGCGGCTCCGGGGTCGCGGTCCCGGCCCGACTCGGGGGTGGCCGCGGCCGGGCCGACGAGCCCCCCGGCCGCTACCCCTGCGCCGGCCGCCCGGAGGAGCGCGCGCCTGCTGGTGGTCCGTTTGCCGGTCGAGTCCTCGTCCGGAGGTCGAGTCATGGAGCGAGTAGTAGTCCGGTCGCCACGGTGTTTGTAAACCGGCTGATAAAGCTCGGTACACCTCTTCTACGCGCTCGAACACGTCGCGTCGCCCGTCGGGGAAGGCGCTCTCTACTCCGGCCGCAGCCATCGCCGGATCGCCACTCCCGAGCCGTCCGTCACCGCACGCCGGGGAAGAACTGCCCGTGGAAGTCGAACGGGAGGGCGTGGGGCAGCGGCGCGCGGGCGACCTCGTCCATCGAGGCGGCGTCGAGCACCACGAGTAGCGAGTGCCCCGCGTCGGCGTCGAGCGCGACCGCGAGGACCACGCCGTCGTCCTCGTCGTCACCACCGGGCCGGCGCACCACGACTGGCTCGCCGACGTAGCAGTCCTCGGCGGCCCACCCCTCGGCCGCGCCCGTCTCGCAGTCCACCTTCCGGAGCTCGTTCGCCACGGTCGGCCCGGAGCCCGGCGGATTGCCCTGCCCGTAGACGTAGCGGTGGCCGACCGACGACTCGTCGTGGGCACCGTTCGTCGTGGCGTCGCCCGCCGCGCCGTCCGCGCGGGAGTCGGTCGCCAGCGCCCCGATAGGACCGGGGTCGGCGGTCCGGGGTTGGGCGAAGCCATCCTCGTGGAGCGTCTCGACGCTCGCGACCGTGCCGGCCCGCGGGTCGAGGCGGTACCGGCGTAGCTCCCCGCCGAGCGACCCCACCTCCCCGGCCCGGAGCCGCTCGAGCGACAGCGTCCGGACCGGCGAGGCGTCCGGGAAGGCAACGAGGTCCACGACCACCTCGCGCGCGCTCGCTGCACTACCGCCGCCGTCGTTGCCACCCCTACTGCTGCCGTCGCCGCCACCCCCACCGCCGCCATCCCCGCCGTCGTCGCTGCCATCCGCATCGCCGCCATCGCTGCCACCCTCACCGCCCGCGCGCTCGAACGCGCCCGCGTGGTGGAACAGGAAGAAGGCGTCCGTCCGGGGCTCGCACACCACGTCGCCGGTCCGGCGGTCGACCAGCAGGAAGCGGGTCCCCCGCTCCGGCGTCCACTCGTAGCGCTCGACCGGCGCGTCCGCGCCGGGCCGCAGCAGCGACAGCGGCGAGACGGAGAACGGCGGCTCCGTCACGACGGCGTACCGCTCGGTCAGCGCGAAGCTGTGGACGTACGCGGGCTCGCGGACCGGCACCGTCGCCACCACCTCCCGGCGGGCCGCGTCGTCGGGCACGCGGTACACCCGGTAGCGGGGCCGCGGCGTGAAGCGCACGTCCACGCCGACGGTGACGCCGCGGGCCGGGTCGTGGACGGGGTGGGCCGAGACGACGTGGCCCGCCGGGTCGCCGGTGAGGTCGAGGCGACCCCGCGTCGCCAGCGTCCGCGGGTCGAACGCCACCGCCGCCGGGGCCTCCGTCAGCGCCACGTACCGCCCGCCGAGGCGGGCGACGTTGACGTTGGCGTTGTCGGGCGGCCCGGCGAGCAGCGCCCGGAGGCGCGCGGCGGTGGTCGCGCCCGTGGCGAACCCCGACGGCAGGCTCCCCGCGCGGGCGTCGCGGTAGGCCTCCGTGCGGAGGAATCGGTTCACGTACCGCACGCTCCCGTCGCGGAACGCGAACGTCCGGAGCATGGCGAGGCCGTCGAACCAGTGGTCGACCGACTCGCCGCCGGCGTCGAACAGCGCCGGGCCGTTCCGGACGAGGCTGCCGTCGAGCCACTGCGGGACCGCCCCCTCGACGGCTAGCTCGCCCGCGTGCTCGTCGGTGAGCGAGGCGAAGCCGGCCGCGTAGCCGCTGGCCATACCGCGGGTACGGTCGCGAGGGGGTTAGTCCCCGCGCTCGCGCAGGGGTACCGCGTTTGCACGGGGTCGCCACAGTGTTTGCTGTCGGTTTTGTTGCGGCGTCGTCACCACCCCCGTAACATTGATAGTGAATAGCTACCAAGGGTCGTCTTGGTCACAATGTCGATGGGTGCGTACGACGAGGACGAGCACGAACGCCGCGAGCAGAAGTCCACGAGCGTCGATACCGACTTCGACGACGACCGGAACGAGTACCGCGGCACGGTCGAGTACGACTCCGGCGACTCCGCCGAGGAGATGCTCGACCAGTTCGAGGAGATAAAGTCCGAGTGACGTCCGTTCTGTCCCGTCCCATGCAGTCCGTACACCGCCGCCGACCCGTACGCCGCCCGTAGGCGCGACGAGCACCCGCTCGCGCCCGGCGCGAGCCTTCGTTGCAGTCGGTCAGCGGTTGCTCCGGTGACACGCCGCCGCCGGTAGCGTCGCGGAGCACTACGATGCTGCAGCGTCGCGGAGCACTTATCGGCCTCGCGGTCCCCCACTTTGCCATGAGCAGGGAGACGTGGATCGTCGTCGCGACGGCCGGCGTCGCCGGGGTGGCGACCGCGCTGCTGGTCCTCCAGCGGCTGCTGGCCTGACCGTCAGAACGACGCGGAGACCGAGCCGTCCTCGCCGAGCTCGAGGACGCCGTCGAACAGCTCGCGGTACCGGGCGAGCGTCTCCTCGTCGTGGACCTCGGCGGAGAGGTGAAAGAGCCCGACGGCGTCGTAGCGGTCCAGCAGCTCCAGCAGCTCCCCGACCGCCTCGAAGGTCGGCTCGTCGCCGGCGTAGTACGCCAGCTCGGTCACCGAGTCGAGGCTCACCCGCAGCTTGCCGTCGTGGCCGGCGAGGAACTGCCGGGCCGTCGCGACGATGCCGTCTAAGTCGTCCGGCGCGGAGACGTAGTGGACGCGCTCGCCGGACCGCCGCGAGTAGCCGCGCTCGACGCTCAGCGTGTCGAGGACGACGGCCTTCTCCGGGTCGAGGTCGTAGTGCTCCAGCTTCTGCTCGACGCCGCGGGCGGTGGTCCGCGTGGAGATGACGAGGTAGTGGTCCGTGTCCACCCGCAGGAAGTCGGAGTCGATGCGGTCGGTCTCGGCGGTGCTGGGGTGGACCAGCAGGATGCCCGTCCCGCCGGGGACGGCGTCGGGCGCGTCCGCGAGGGCGAGGGCGTAGTCCATACGGGAGCCAGCCACGGAGCGGACTTAAGCGTCCGGGGTGGAACGCCACGGGCGGCTCCCACGACGAGCCACGCGTGGGCCCCACACTCCACACCCACGTGAACGGGGGCCATCCAGCGCGTGAATCCCCGCGCGCTTCCGTCCGAATCGTCGCGCGCTTCCACCTGAGTCACCGTGTGCTTCCCTTGGAGTCGCCGTGCGCTTCCACCCGAGTCGTCGCGCGCTTCACTTCGGTGAGAAGGAGACAGCAAACAATATAGACACCCGGGTAAGCGTGGCCTAGTTTAATGCAGTGGGGGTGCGAACGTCCCCTGCAATGCCTGGCGTCGCGCACACTGGCGTCGAATGGGAACAGGAATCGGCCCGCCAGACGCCGGTGGACGACAACCACTGCGTTTGGTGCAAACTCCCCCAGGAGGAGTGGGACGACGGCGTCGAGGCTGTCTCCGTGGGTGACGAGGAGGTCATCTGCTCGAACTGCCTCGGCGACCTCCGGGCGTGGGAGCGCTACGAGAAGGTGGTCACCCAGGTGTCGAGCGCCTACGGACCGGCCATGCGCGCCATCGTCCGCGACTACATGGAGGAGCTCATCCAGGAGCTGACCGAGCGCTTCCCCGACGACCCCGACTTCTACTTCATGCCCACCTACCAGTCCAACGCCGCCGGAAAGAAGGAGGCCCCCGAACCGGGCGAGAACGAAAAGAATCAATAGGCTGGCACGTATCGGGAGGAGTGTAGTATGGTGGACCCACTGACCATGGCAATCGGCGCGCGGGCGCAGGAAGTCCTCGAGAAGAGCGGCGTCGACGTCGAGGACATCGAGATAGACCACGAGAACGGGGAGTACGTCATCACGTGTCCATCCGGCGACGTGGACATCTCCGGTGGCGTCGTCCGGATCAAGCAGTCGTAGCGCGGCCCGGGACCGTGCTCTCCGGTGCGTTTCGTTCAGGCTTCTTTCGGGTGACCGCCCGTGGACGTCCGGGTGACCTGCGGGTCGCCGGCGGGTCCGGGACCTACGGGTCGCGGGGGTCGAACGGCTCCCAGGTCAGGACTGCGCCGCCAGGCCACGAACGACTGCACCACCAAGTCACGAACGACTGCGCTGCCAGGCCACGAACGACTGCACCGGCGAGTCACAACCCACTTCCCGCGGCCCCGTCAACTATCGGACGATGAGTGCCCGCGAGGAGTTCGACGCCTGGGCTGTGGCCGGCCGGGACCGGGGGATGGAGAAGCGCCACTGGCACACCGCCAAGCACGTGCTGGCGCGGATGCCCGTCGAGGCGGGCGAAACTGTCCTCGACCTCGGTACGGGCAGCGGCTACGCCGCCCGGGCGCTCCGGGCCGCGAAGGACGCGGGCCGCGCGTACGGCCTCGACGGCTCGACGACGATGGCCCACAACGCCCGGAGCTACACCGACGACGCCGACGTCGCGTTCCTCGTCGGCGACTTCGAGCACCTCCCGCTTTCGGCCGACAGCGTGGACCACGCCTTCTCGATGGAGGCGTTCTACTACGCCCGGGACCCCCACGACGCCCTCGCGGAGATACGGCGCGTGATCCGCCCGGGCGGGACCTTCTACTGCGCGGTCAACTACTACGAGGAGAACGTCCACTCCCACGACTGGGAGGTCGAGGTCGGCGTCGAGATGGTCCGCTGGAACGCCGCGGAGTACCGCGCGGCGTTCCGGGCCGCCGGCTTCCACGTCGCCGAGCAGGACAACGTCCCCGACCGCGAGACGGAGATACCCCCCGCCGAGGAGTTCCCGACCGACGGCTGGGAGTCCCGCGAGGAGATGGTCGAGCGCTACCGGGAGATGGGGACGCTGCTGACCGTCGGCGTGGTGCCCTGAGCGGAATCGGCCGGCCGGCGTAGCGACGCTACAGTCGGTGGCGTCGGACGTCAGCCCTGGCTCAGCTACCGCCACCGCCGCCGTTTCCGCCACCGCCGCCGTTTCCGCCACCGCCGCCGTTTC
>CAZPIG010000002.1:10657-59436 GCA_964586205.1 uncultured Halobacteriales archaeon
CACCGCCGCCGTTTCCGCCACCGCCGCCGTTTCCGCCACCGCCGCCGTTTCCGCCACCGCCGCCGTTTCCGCCGTCGTCCTGCCACCAGTCCTCGTCTTCGAGGATGTCGTCCTCCTCGTCCTCGCCGACGGGCGAGAAGTTGACTGTTATCCATCGCGGATTGTTGCCGAACGGCGTCCACTCGCGGTCCATCTCCCACAGTTGGGGCTGGTCGGCGTCGTCGTCGGCGTCGGTGACGAACCCGAGTTCGTCGTCGTACTGGCCGATCTCCGCCTCCTCGGCGACCCATATCGGAACCACGTTGCCGGTGTTCTGCCACCGGATGAGCCGGGTGTTGTAGTCCGACCAGACGTCGTCGCGGACCTCCGGGAAGCTCGGGGCCCACTGCACCACGCCCGAGACGAACGAGAACGTCGCGAACGGGTGGAAGTTGTCCGGGAAGATGAGGGCCTTCTGCCCCTCGACTATCTCCTGGCTCGCGGGCGGGCCGCCGTCGTCCGCGGCGGCCGAGCCGGACGCGCCGAGGCCGAGGGCGGCGGCCCCCGAGGCGGCAGCGCCCTTCCGCATGAACGACCGGCGCGACTCGTCGTCCAGTACGTCGGCGATGCTATCGGCTGTACCGGAGTTCTCGTCAGTCATGGGTACGGCACCACGTAGTAGACGCTCGGGCGGCAAAAGGTGGGAGAATCGTTGGGTTGACACGGTTCGGGTAACCCCGCCTTTGGTCGTTCGCGGGGACGCTCTTGGCTCGGCGTAATCGTCGGGAGCCCGAGGCGTGTAACGGCGGAGGGGTCGATTTCGGACGCGTCCGTCCGAGAGCGTGACTTCCGTCGTCTCGCCACAGCGGCGTCGTCAGTCCCCGTACACGTACCCAGGTGGCGAGATTCCGGGGAGCCCGGTTGGGCTGACGTCGACGTGGACGGACAGCCCGGGCTCCATCTCGCCGAGGTGCCTGGCGTCCCGCTCGCCCGTGGCGGTTTCGGCGACGATGCGGTAGCGGCCGGGGCGCTGGAAGCACCAGTCCTCGACCACCTCCGAGGGGTCTAGCTCGAACACCCGGCCGAACGGCCGCTCGTCTATCTCGACAGTGACCCGGAGAGTGTGGGGCTGGTCGTCCGCGTTCTCGACGGAGACGCAGAACGGCTCGCCCAGCGGCTCGTCGATGGGCGGCGGCGTTTCCGTGTCGGCACTTCCCGAGACATCGAGGCAGCCGGCGAGGCTGGCGAGCGAAGCTACGGTCAGACCGAGGAGGGGACGGCGGTGCATCTGTTCCGGGCGTGCTTGTGACGGTGTCAGTTCTTCACTCCTGGCGGCGACACCTCGACGCCGTTCCGACCACCCACGTCGACGCGGACGTACAACCCGGCCTCCATCTCGCCGACGTCTCTGGCGTCCCGTTGGCCCGTGGCGCTCTCGGCGACGATGCGGTAGCTGCCCGCCCGGTCGAAGCACCAGTCCTCGACGTACTCCGACGCGTCGAGGTCGAACTCCCGCCGGAACGGCTGGCCGTCTATCTCGACAGTGATGGTCAGCGTCCGCGGCCGGTCGTCAAGGTTCTCGACGTTGATACAGACGGGGCGGGACAACGTCTCGTAGGGCGGCTCTGTCGGAGTGGTCGCAGTGGGCGTGCCATCGGGCGACGAGCCGATGCCGGTGATGCAGCCACCGAGACCGGTCAGGGCAGTCGTAGTCGTTGCTAGGAGGGTGCGGCGGTGCATATATTCGGGTTGTCGTGATTCCCGCCGGACGCGATCACCTAGTCATGGGGGGCGAAACTTCCACGGTCCCGTCGCTCTCGACTTCGACGTGGAGGACCCATCCCGGTTCAGCCTCGCCCATCGTCCGAGCGTCGTTCGCTCCGGCTTCTGTTTCCGCGGCGACCCGGTAGCGCCCGGCCCGGTCGAAGCATCGCTGCTCGAACGCTTCGCCGGCGGCGACTGCGACCTCCCGGTCGAAGACCTGCTGGTCGTTCACCTCGATTGTCACCGTCACGTCGTGAGACTGGTCGTCCTCGTTCTCCAAGCGGAGACAGACGGGGGCGGACAGCGTCTCGTAGGTGGGCGTCGTCGGCGTTTCCGTGTCGGCACTTCCCGGGACATCGAGGCAGCCGGCGAGGCTGGCGAGGGTGGTGGTCGTGGCGAGGAGGGTGCGGCGGTGCATCTGTTCCAAGTTCGTTTTCGAAGTTGACTTCATTAAGTTATCCCCTTACTGCTTATCGCCACCACCACCGCCGTTGGTATCACAATTGGTACCGAGGTCGTTCACGATGAACGAACGGACCGACCCCACGTTACAGCTACTGTACTCCATCACTGTGTCACTAGCTGTGTTGCCGTCGCTATTACATCCGTACGTAACAGCCTTGTTTGCAGTGTACATCAGCGTGGCGTTGTCGTTCAGCCGGACCTGAGCGTCCTCGTGATCGCCTTGATATAGGTGGAGGTGCTCGTGTGCGGCGAGCCCCTCGGTTCCCTGACTCTGTATTACCGCCGGAAGTGTGTCACTGTTGTTTGGGTCCTCCCAGTATGCGTCCGCGAGCGCGGTAATGTTGTTATCGCAACCTGCTGTACCGCTCACTGTGACTCCATAGGTGTCGTCATCCTCACCGAAGTGGTCTAGTACGACGAGGGAATCTTTGGCCGAATCGTAGTCGGTGTTGATGCCGATCCACTCGTCGACATCCTCCATGCGGTCGAAGAGGGTGGTGTTGCCATCGATATAACTTTCGGCAACCATGGTCGTCGTGTCCTTGTTCACGTCGGCGGTGTAGTTCCCGAACTCGTCGGTGACGTACCCCAGCCAGACGTTCGAGACGTACTGCCTGACGCTCTCTATCTTGTCCACCGGGTCACCGCTCCAGTTGTCGTGGAACGCCTCCGTCCCGAGGACGAGGACTTCGACAGTCATTGAGCATCACCTCCCCTCTCGACGACGACCACGTCGCCCGCGCGGGCGACCGCCTCCTCCGGGAGGTTCCCACGGAGCGCGTGGAGAGTTCGCTCCGCGACCACGTCGTTAGCTCCGACGGGAAACACGTCGACGTTCGGGCCTCCAAAGGCGGTCACGCGGCCGTGGTTGCGGACTCGCAGGCGCGGCATCACCTCGACCGACGGCTCGTCGCGGGCGCGGACTGTCACCGTCCGCGGGGACAGCTCGATGCTCATTTCGTTCCCGGGGGCGACGACTACCCGCTCTCCATCGGTCGCCACTTCGACCGCTTCACCGTCAGTCTCCACGGCCACCTCCGGAAGCGCGTGCTCCTCGGCGAGAGGCACCTTGCGAACGTCGAACCGTCGGAAGCTAGTGGAGGCCGTCAGCGACCTCGCGGTGTCCCCGTACAGGGTCGCCGGGAGGCCCACTGCATCAGCGCTCCGCCCGATGGCGACCGCGTCGCTGTCCCGAATCGTCTCCGGCGAGACCGAGAGCAGTCCAAGGTGACCGCGCGCCTCGTCCAGCGAGTACGGGATGCGCCGGTAGGCGACCGACTGCGGGTGCTCCGGCGCGCCGACGTGCTCCAGTGCCGTCTCAACGAACTGCACGCTCCCGAGACCGTGGTTCGACTGCGCCGTAGAAACGTCCGGAAGGGTCGTACCTGCGATGGTGGCTCCGGTCGCGCCGCCGATGGAACGGAGTACGGTGCGCCTATCCACTCCGTGTGCATTAATTTTCGACATTCTACTGCTGCAAATGCGATAGTAAGCCACATATACATTTCCGCAATACACTTAGTGACCTCGCATCGAAGGCATCTAGTGACATAGAGTCACAACATTGGAACGGCTCGGTTCACTCGGGGGTTAGGTCCTGCTTCCAGCCGCAGTGATTGTCTCCTCAATTCCACCCGCGTCCGACACCCTAATACCCCACCGCACCGACCCTCCAACGAATGGACGACGCCCCGGAGTGGCGACCCGTGTTCGGCCACGACGAGCCCTACGAGGGCCAGGCCGAGGGCATCGAAACCGCCGTCGGGACCGCCCGCGACGGCGGCTTCCTCGTCCTCGAGGGGGCCTGCGGGACCGGCAAGACGATGCTCGCGCTGACCGCGGGCATCCACCTCGTCCGCGACGGCGACTCGAAGTACGACCGCGTGGTCGTGCTGACCAGCGTCAAACAGCAGCTACGGCAGTTCGAGGCGGACCTCCGGACCATCAACGCGAACCTCCCGGACGACTGGGCCCCCGTGACGGGGCTGACCCTCGTCGGGAAGGCCGACGTCTGCCCGTACAACCGCGCGGGCGCGGGCGGCATCGACGACGAGAACGTCTACGAGCGCTGCGAGTCGCTGCGGGACCGCACCCGCGAGCTAACGGGCGAGGACGGCTCGACCACGGCGGGGGCGCTGGCCAGCGAGGCCCGCAGCCAGCAGGTCGGACTGCTGGACACGGGCAGCGGGGGACCGACGACTGGAACTGCCGACGGGCCGTCCACGAGCGGCTCCGCCGGCGCGGGTGCCGGCGACGGCACCGCCAGCGGCTCCACTGCGGGAGGCAACAGCGGCCCCGCCGCGGGCGGCGACGCCGCCGGCACCGCGGCCGCCGCCTCCTACCTCGAAGCCGCCGGCGAGATGGCCCCCTACGCGCCCGACATGCCCGAGGTCGACGACACCGAGTACTGCCCGTTCTACGCCCAGTACCTCGACGACCTCCCCGAGGACGGCGACCCCGCCGAGGCCGTCCCGTTCGACCTCACCGACGTGGGGCTGGTCGAGCCCGACGACCTCGTCGCGATGTCGGTCGAGTACGGCACCTGCCCGCACTCGATGATGGGCGCGCTCCAGGCCCACGCCGAGGTCGTCGTCGGCAACTACTACCACGCCTTCGACCCGACGACCGTCGCCTCGTTCACGGGCGCGCTGCTGGACGACAGCACCTTCGTGGTCTGCGACGAGGCGCACATGCTGGAGCCGCGGGTCCGCGACCTCGTCAGCGACGCCGTCGGTGACGCGACCCTCCGGACCGCGGTGACCGAGCTGAACCGCGTGCTCTCGCCCCTGGAGGCCGACGAGAGCCCCGGCGAAGCGACCAGCGGCGCGGACGCGGTGACCCCCGACCTCGTCCGTGGGGAGTTGGCCGACACGGACATCTCCAGAAGCGAGATCGAGGTTACCCGCGAGTTCGTCCGAGACCTGCGCGAGGAGCTGGACCGGCGGGTGACGGCCTACCTCGACCGCGAGCACGAGGGGTGGCGCGCGGACCTGACCGAGCTATCGGACGAGGAGATACCGCTGCGGGACCCCGAGCGACCCGCGCCGGACGAGATAACGAAGTGGGCCGCCGACGCGGGCTACGACGGCGGCGTCTGGGTCCGCGCTGAAGCAGTGGGGGCCATCGTGGCACGCATCCTGAACGAGGCCGACGACGAGGAGGCGACCCGCGCCGCGCCCGCCGTCGGGCGGGTGCTCGGCGCGTGGTACCGCGAGGACCACCAGCGCTACTTCCGGGAGATAACGCTCGACCGCACGTGGGACGACACCGAGCCGTCGGACTCGTGGCGGCGCGCGTACAACGCGCGGCTGGCGATGCAGAACTGCGTCCCCAGCGACGCCATCGGGAACCAGCTAGCGGAGTTCGGCGGCGGCGTGCTGATGAGCGCCACCCTCGAGCCCCTCGACGTGCTGACGGAGGTGACGGGCCTGAACCACCTAGAGAGCGAGGGCCGGCCCGTCGCCCAGCGCCGCCAGGGGCTGAACTTCCCCGCCGAGAACCGCGAGAGCTTCGCGGTCGCGGCCCCGAAGTTCACCCACGACAACCGCGGGCCGCCCGGGGGCGACAGCGCGGTCCGGGCGGTGTACGCCGACGCCATCGCGGAGGTCGCCCGCTCGCCGGGCAACGTCCTCGTGGGGATGCCCTCCTACGGCGAGGCCGAGTGGGCCGCCCGCGTCCTGCGCGACCGGGTGGACAAGGAGGTGCTCATCGACGAGAGCAGCGCCGACGACGTGACCGAGGCGCTGAAGGAGCGCTTCTTCGCGGGCGACCCGAAGGTGCTGGTGACGAGTCTGCGCGGGACGCTGACCGAGGGCGTCGACTACGAGGGCGACAAGCTACGCGCCGCGGTGGTCTGCGGCGTGCCCATCATCAACACCGCGAGCGCGCGGACCCGCGCGGTGCGGACGGCCTACGACGACGCCTTCGGCGACGGCTTCCGGTACGCGCTGTCGGTGCCGGCGGTCCGGAAGGCCCGCCAGGCGCTGGGCCGGGTCATCAGGGGGCCGGAGGAAGTCGGGGTGCGGGTGCTGGTGGACGAGCGCTACGCGCGGGAGTCGTGGGACAGCGTTCGTGACTTGCTGCCGCCCGCGGAGCGCGCGGAGTTCCAGCCGGTGAGTCCGGACATGGTGGGATTGGGGCTAGAGCGGTTCTGGGATGGGGTGGACGTAGACGAGGGGTGACGAACGCTCGTCGCCGCTCGCTCAGTCGATGAGTCGCTCGCGGACGGAGCCGGGCGAATCACCCGAGATACGGTTGTAGAGGCTCGTCACCTGCTCTTCAGTCATGCTCGCGATGATGTCGGCGACGACCCTGGCGCGCCGACGGTCCGCCTCGTCGCCGCCGTTCTCGTCGTTTATCGTCTCGATCTCGTCGTCGAACGGGGCCGGGATGATCTCCGTCGTGCTTGAATCGGGGGCCGCGGCAGCGAAGAGCGTCTCGAAGACCTCGCCGATTATCTCCCGGTGGCCCTCCTGCTGGGCGACGAGCGTCGGGTGGTTGAACACGTAGTGCTCGGTCATGAACTTCAGCAGGAGTACCTCGTTCCGACAGACGTTCGGGACTGACAATCCGCCATTAGCTTTGGAATCGAGTGAGACGTCTATGTCCTCACTGATTCCGAGGTATCGCTCGACGAACGAGGACGTCAGGAAGTGCAGTGCGGCGTTCTCCTGCTTCGAGTTCTTGAACGGCGAGCGAAGGAAGTTCCGGTCGGTTCCGGCGACCGTCGCGATGTTCTCGACGTCGGTGGCCAGAAAGTCCAGGGCGTCCCAATCCCCAACTACGTCGTCCCCCTTCTCCTCGTCGAACGCGTCGATGAAGTCCGCGCGCTCCTCCGTATCTCGCAACAGTTCGCCGAAGGGGATGATTCCGGCGCGGTAGAAGTCCGCGAGGTCGTGGATGGCGTAGGCGAGGTCGTCAGCCCAGTCCATGATCTCCGCTTCGACGCACCGCTGCTCGCCGTCCGGCGGCGTTATCTCGCGTGCCGCCTCGAATTCGTCTTTCTCGCTGTGGTAGTAGCCCCACTTTTTCCTCTTCGTTCCACCGGTGGCCCGTCCCCACGGGTACTTCAGCATGGCATTCAGGGAGGCCCGGGTCAAATCAAGCCCGTCGAAATCAGTTGCGTTACTGTGGGTCGCGACGTGGTTGACGATGCGGAACGACTGGGCATTGCCCTCAAAGCCGTCGGGGACGTCCATAGCGGTCGTCCGTTCGTCCAGTTCGGTTTCCGCGACGTGTCCGAACGGCGGATGGCCGAGGTCGTGGGCGAGCGCCGCGGTTTCGACTACGTCCGGGTCCAGACCGCCGATCTCGTCGAGAACGCCGCTCTCGTACTCGCCGTCTTCGACCTTCTGGAGCTGGTACTCGGCCAGGCGGCGACCCACTTGGGCCACCTTCAGCGAGTGCGTCAGCCGATTGTGGTAGGTGTGGCTCTCCCCGACGTGGACCACCTGCGTGACCTCGCCGAGCCGCCGGAACGCTCTGCTGTACAGGATTCGGTCCCTGTCCCGCTCGAACGGCGACCGCTGGTCGTCGGCGTCGGGGCTGCCGTGTATCCGACGTTCCCGGAGCGGGAGACTGCCCATAAAAAGAGGGCAGGAAGATAGGGAAGATAGTATTATTGGTCTTCCAGCATGAGGTCCCAGTCCAGCGTGTACGAAACGTCGCCGCGCTCCATGAGTCCCCGCAGTGCGTGGAGCACCTCGCTCTCGGGGACACCGTTCATCTCCTGGAGGAGGGCGCTCTGGCCCATCGTGCCGCCCGAACTGGAGATCTTAGTTTTCACTTCGTCCTCTATCTTCATGCAAACCCCACGTGGGCTAGCTAGTATATATCTTTTATCCACTCTTCGTTATTGACCGGCTAGGTGGTGCTGAATCGACGGATGGCGCGAAGATGTAGCTTACTCGGGAATCGACGGAAGTGACGATGCGGACGTGACCACGGTCGAGTGTGCCGCCCCGAACCCACCCCTTCGTTTCAGGTGGAAATCGAAAGACGACGCGGTGACGATTCCCTCCGATAATCGCTCCGTGAGCGACGAGTCCACGCCCGCGATCCTCACGCGTGAAACGCGTTCATGCAGTTGTACAGCCCCCGCTCGTACACGTCGGGCTCCTTGCGCACGCCGATGTGAGAGCCTATCTTCGCGTCCGCCCAGTACGCTCGCTCGGGGCCCTCGAGTATCCACCGCAGCAGCCGCGGGTCCACGTTCAGCCGCACGTACGGCTCCATCGCGTCGAGATTCGGATTCTCCACGTACTCGTAGCCGCTCCCGTCGAGCGAGAGCTTCACCTCCACCCCGCGCCGGAGCGGCACGAGCACGGTCGTCTCCGACTCGAACCCCACCCGCTGGCGCTTGTCCTCGAGGTGCTCGTAGGCCGCGGGGACGTAGGACTGCAGGTCCGCCAAATCGGGCAGCGGCTCGCTCTCGTAGTCGAAGGTCCGGTCGGCCAGCACCTCGCGGATATAGCGCTGCTTCGCGGCCGGGTCTGCCGGCCGGAACTCCATCGACGGCTCGCCAGCGTCGAGGTCGAGGTACTCCCCGGAGTTCAGGAATACGCAGGTGTACTCGTCGGGTGCGTGCTCGTCGAACCACTCCGCCGCGGCCTCGCGCGGGGGGTTGGCGGTGAACTCGTTCAGGTGCGACAGCGACCCGGCGAGCGTGTACTCCCCGGCGAACGGCACGTAGAAGTCGGGCTCGAAGAGGTCGAGGAACTGCAGGGCGGTCCGGTGCTTCTCCAAGGCGACCTCGCGCGCGGCCTCGCGCTTCTCCGCCGGCGCGTAGTCCTCCATCGCCTGGGGGTAGAACTGCGCGGCGCTGTACTGGTGGGCCAGCAGGTCCACGTGGCCGTACCGCCGCTTGACCTCGCGGCAGGTGTCCTCGGCTATCGGATAGGGGCAGTCGTTGGTGTCGACGACGGTGTGGTCGCCGTCGTCGAAGACGGCCATCGAGTCCACCTGGGTCGAACCGGCCTCGCCGGCCTCGTCGTCGTACCACGTGCAGCCGAAGAAGTTCCCGCAGACCTCCGGGTCGCAGCCGTCGGCCGCGAGGACCGCGACGTGGAGGTCGCCGGCGAGGTGGACCGGCTCGCCGTGGGGTAGCTCCCACACCTCGTAGCCGAGGGCCTCGATGGACTCCCGGAGGTAGTCCCACCGGTAGTCGTGTATCAGCACCGGCGCGTCGGCGTCCATCCGGCGGAGGGTGCGCTCGTCGTAGTGGTCCGGGTGGACGTGGGAGACGTAGATGTAGTCCACGTCCGAGAAGTCCTCCGGCTCGAACGGGAGCGGCGGGTAGTGGCACCACGACCCGAAGTAGGCCCCGTCCACGAGCCACGGGTCGCACAGCACCGTCGCGTCCTCCGTCTCGATGGTGATAGCCGCGGACGCGAGATAGCGGACGCGCATGTGGCCGTCTGTGGCAGAGAGAAGCGCATAGTAATCGTGCGTTTACCGGGGGTAAGCGGACGTTTGCTTGCGGTTGCGTTAATACGGTACTGGAAATCCACCTGTCACGTACGTCGTGTCCATCTGTCACGTACGTCGTATCTACTCCACCACACCACGGTCCGAGGGGCCGCCTACGCACCCGACTCCACGGGTCCGCCGACGGCCTCCCACTCCGTCAGGCTGCCCTCGTAGAACGCCACGTCCTCGTAGCCGAGGTGCCGCAGAACGAGGTAGGTGTGGCTGATGCGTCGCGCGGTGTTGCAGTAGAGCACCACCCGCCGGTCGGGCGCGATGCCGTGGTCGGCGAGGATGGACTCCAACTCGGCCCGCGGCTTCAGCCCGCGGCTCTCCTCGTCGACGAGGTCGCGCCAGTCTATCTGGACCGCGCCGGGGATGTGGCCCTCCTCGTACTCCCACGGCTCGCGGGTGTCCACGAGGACCGCGTCCGACTCGATGGCCTCCTCGACGGCCTCGCGGGGCACGAGAGGGGATTCGGTCGCCCGCTCTGCGGCGTAGTCGGTCGGCTCCGGGTCGACGCCGCCCCGGTCGCTCGGGTGCTCGCGGGTCCACGCGCTGAAGTCGCCGTCGAGCAGGCGCACGTCCTCGTGACCGTACGCCAGCGCGGTGACGACGAACCGGGCGGCGAAGACGCCGTGGGTGTCGTCGTAGGCGACGACGGTGTCGTCCCGGGCGACGCCCGCCTTCGACATGAGGTCCGCGAAGACCTCCGCGCCGGGGAGCATCCCCTCGTCGCCGTCCTCGCTGCGGAACGAGTCGAAGGGGACGTTCGCCGCGCCGGGGACGTGGCCGATGCCCTCGTACTCCCACTCGTCGCGCACGTCCACGACCGACACGCCCGGCTGCCCGAGGCGGTCGGCCAGCCAGTCCCTGGAGACGACGACGCTCGCGGTGTCGTCGCCGGTCGTCGCCCCGTCGCCGGTCGGCCCGTCGTCGCCGGTCATCACCGCGAGCTTGGGGCCGCAGCCGCTTCAGCGGCGGGGTCGTGGCGGCCGCCGCCGCGGGTCGCAGATAGCGGCAATAGTTGCCTCTTCGGGGGTAGCCACCGCGACGGTCCCGCCCGGCGGGCCGTGCGCGGCGTCCGTGCGGGCGGACCGGGACCGGTAACCGGGGGAGAGAACCGGCAATTTTTTCCGAATGTCACGAGGTAGGGTCGTTTTTGGCCGGGACTGAGGGGGTTATACGGCGCGGGGACCTTCCTACGCCTGCATGAGCGACTCCGATTACGCCAACGACGTGCTCGTATCGGCCGACTGGGTGGAGGAGCGACTGGACGAGTTCGGGAGCGACGACCCCGGACTCCGGCTGGTCGAGGTCGACGTGGACACCGAGGCCTACGAGGAGGCCCACGCGCCCGGTGCCATCGGCTTCAACTGGGAGACCCAGCTACGGGACGACACCCGGCGCGACATCCTGAGCAAGGAGGACTTCGCGGACCTGCTGGGCAGCCACGGCATCAGCGAGGACTCGACGGTCGTGCTGTACGGCGACAACTCCAACTGGTTCGCCGCCTACACCTACTGGCAGTTCAAGTACTACGGCCACGAGGACGTGCGCCTGCTCGACGGCGGCCGCGACTACTGGCTCGACGAGGACTACCCGACGACGGACGAGGTCCCGGACTTCTCGGCCGTCGACTACGAGGCGCGCGGGCCGTTCGAGGGCATCCGGGCGTACAAGGAGGACGTCGAGCAGGCCATCGAGCGCGGCCTGCCGCTGGTCGACGTCCGCAGCCCCGAGGAGTTCCGCGGCGAGATACTCGCGCCGCCGGGGCTCCAGGAGACGGCCCAGGTCGGCGGTCACATCCCGGGCGCGCGGAACATCTCGTGGGCCGACACCGTCAACGACGACGGGCGGTTCAAGAGCTACGACGAGCTGCGCGAGCTGTACGAGAGCGACGGCGTCACCGACGACCAGGCGGTCGTCGCGTACTGCCGCATCGGCGAGCGCTCGTCCATCGCGTGGTTCGCGCTCTCGGAGCTGCTGGGCTACGACAACGTCACCAACTACGACGGCTCGTGGACCGAGTGGGGCAACCTCGTCGGGTCACCGGTGGCGACGGGCGACGAGTAGGGGTCGTCACCGAAATACTAGTTTTCCGCTCGCAGTACCTTTTCCATGAGGACTAGTTTTGCGGGGAGACAATAATGATTTCCCGGTTATTTACTCTAACGGAACAGACATCAATGGAACTTTGATACTATCCGGAGAGGCAGTAATCATTTAAGTATGACTAGCGACAATACAAGTAAATGAAGGGAGGGGCGCTTTGGTGTCCTAGCTGTTCTCGTTGGTTCAAACTGGTTCAGCTTTGCCCTCCCCGTTCTTGCGCAGCTAATCACGTTGAGCGTGCTGACCACCGTCGACCAGGCAGTAAAGTTTTCAAAACGACAACGGTGCTAATCAGTATCTTCACCGGGAACAATCGGTTACCCCAGTAACAACAATGACAAAGGACGAACATTCGGAAGACACCTCAAACAGCCGCACAATTCCGAAAGAGGTTCAGGATATATCGACGGAAGAAATAATCGAAAATGAGTATGACGTCCCTCTGATGTCGAAGGACGGGGCCTCAAAATCGGAACCAAAAACAGGTACAAAACATCTACCAGCACCCTCCCCTCCAGGGAGGACGGTATATGACGACAGTATTGAAGCCTCCACAGAAGACCTTGGGGGAGACAAAACAGGCTATAATTTCAGTGCGGGACACGAGATGTCGTCGGCAACCACTGTCGGAAAACCAGACGATCCCCACTACGACGAGAAACTGCAAAGAATGAATGATGGTCGTCATCGTTCGGAGGGAACCCTCAGCCATCGACAAAGTCGATGGGACAAGAAACGGATCACTCAGGCGATCTGTTCGGACCTTCCAATCTCAAGACGACAGAAGGAGAAAGTCGTTCACTCAATGGAACAGTTGGATCTTGATCGATTTGGCCATCAAAAAGCCATTGAGCGAGTCTGCCTTGGCACGGTTGCGGTTATTGTAAATCAAGAGCGTGTGGACTTGGCCGGCGATGAAGATGTTACTCTAATTTCATGGGAGGAGGAATTTCAGACCCTCTGTGATAAATATGGAGTCTCCATGAGCGATCTAACGACTGTTAAGGACATTGTTCGCGAGGAACTTAATAATGAACCGCCGGAACCTTCCAATACAGGGATTAGACGAGACCCAAACCTACCGGAACCAGACCCGGCAGAGAAACCGGATGAATACTGGCAACGCAAGGGTTCCGGGTACTGGGTGAGGCTAGCTAAAACATGGAGTTTTCGGGATGACAATCTTAAAGAAGCTATCCCCGACGAGAAACAAAAGATAATTGATCTTTTGAGAAGATGGAAGCCATGGGAACAATCAGAGCAACAGTCAAACAAGGAGTGGGACGAAGACGAGTCTATTCAGGCCCCTGAAACATCTCCAAAAGTAGAACCTAAACCCACGGAATTGCAAGATGTTACCGTTGAAGATGAAATTGAGGCAGCAGTGGTAGAGTTGGTGGAGGAGTTACGAGAAGGTGAAGAGTAGTCCAATCTTCCAACGTGAAGACTTTATCTGAATAGTAGGAGGCTAATATAGAAACACTGGCCTCCACGTAAACGACAGTCAGCGATCCTTCGAAACTACCATCGTGAGGTACCCTTGAACCGTGACCCTTATGGCCGTCATTCAAAACGGCGGCCAGAGGCGTCTGAACCTATATTAATATTTCAGAATTCGTTAGAGTTCCAAATCGCAGCCAGGGGCGCACTATCTCTGATTGGTGGGTGCTTTGTCCTTTGCGCTGTTCTACTGTTTTTCGCTGGTTTCCATTTTGCAACACCCGTATCATATGCCGGCGTTGCGATTGGCCTGTTCGCGAACGCATTCCCTCGTCAACTGTCGGTTTCCGTCACTATTTTGTCGATGGTTAAATTCGAATCTGATTTCAGAATATCTATTTCAATCGAGGTTAGTTTATCTTGTGACCAATAATTTGGCAATGAATTCATTGACCACAGTATGGGACGACACAATTTCCCAGCCAAATGAACGACATCCCGCCCGCCGTCCCGCCCCCCCCCCCCGAGTCTTCGGACAGACAGCGCCACGAGGATTCGTCTTCGGGAACAAGCAGCTCTTCCATAGCCCCCGATTGGTCCACAGCTCGCCGCGTGGGCCGTGGAGCGATTCGCCGACGACCGTCGGTAGCCCCGCCCAGTGGACCGACCGCCAACCACCTCCACGGCCACCGACGCCCCCCACCTACCCGGCCACCAGCGACGCTATCGCCGGCGTCAGGAACGCCTCGACGAACGCAGCGACCACGAACACCGGGGCGAGCCCCACCAGCACGCGGAACGCACGGCGGAGGACCCCCGCTAGCTCGTCCGCGGACCGCCGCCCGCGCGCGAACCGCCAGCCCTCGCCCCCGAGGTGGAGCCCGAGCGCCCCCGAGACCGCCAGCGCCGGGAACTCGACGACGCCGTGGGGCGCGACCAGCGCGGTCAGCAGCAGGGGGTCGTACCCCAGCCCGGCCACCGCGCCGACCACCACGCCGTTGAACAGCAGCGCCGCCACGGTCGGCACGCCGGCAGCCAGCCCGGCGAAGCTGGTGGTAGCAGCCACCGACCAGTTGTTGACCGCGAGGGCGACGAACACGTCCACCGGGAACGACCCGAACGTCGCCGCCACGGGCCCGGTGCGGACCACGACGAACTCGAAGGGGGCCGTCACCCGCCACCCGGCGACGCCGCCGAGCGCGAACAGCGCGGCGGCGACGGCGACGAGCGCCGGCGCGTCGCGGACGAACGCCCCGAGTTCGCCCACGCCGCGACCGAGGGCGACCCGGAGGCGGGCGAGCGCGTCCGGACTGTCCGTCGAATCCACGTCGCCGTTCGACGGGTCCGCACCGCCGTCCGGGACGACCACGGTGGCGTCAGCGACGGACGCGCCGGCGTCCGCCTCCCCGTCGGCGAGGGGGACGCCGCGCTCGCCGGCGTCCGGACCGGGCCACTGGCTGCCGTCGCCGGCCGCGTCCTCGACGCTATCTGCGGCCACGGCCTCGCGCTCGACAGCCCCGACTTCCGCGTCCTCGACCCCGGCCCCGTCGTTGTCGAGGTAGATGCCGGTCTTCACGAGGTCGAGCACGGGGAGCGCGAGGAACCAGACCACCGGACCGACCAGCTGGGAAACCGAGAGGGCGACGAACAGCCCCGCCGCAGCCCCGACGACGCCGACCACCCCCGCGGCGACGACCCCGTAGAGGAGGGTGGTGGCTGGCTCGTCGGCGACGAACCGCAGGCTCGCCCGGGCCGCGGCCACGGGCCCGACCCCATCGACGACGACCGCCTGCGGGGCGAACATGAACGCGAGGTAGATACCCGCGAGCGGGACCAGCGCGACCAGCGCGGCGAGCGCACCGACGGCCGGGCCGCCCGCGAGGCCGGCGACCTGCACCGCGGCGACGACGACCACGACCGCGGCGACCCGGAGGGCCGCGACGACGACCAGCGTCGGCCCGTCGTCGCGCAGGCCGGCCGCGCCGGCCCGGACGGCCCCGTCCTCGCCCGCGAGGCAGACCCGGACCGCGTGGAGCTTCCCTGCGTTGGCCACCGCCGTGGCGGCTAGCTGGAGCACGAGCAGGCCGAGCAGCCCGGCCCCGAGGACGGCGACGGCGTCGGGGGCGACGAGGTGCGTCGTCGCGAGGTCGGCCAACTGCTCTGCTGACAGTCCCTCGACGACGTTCCCGGGCGCGGTCGCGTCGGGGTGGAGCTCGCGGCCGGCGAGGGCGTCCCGGAAGGCGGCGAGCCCGCCGTCCCGGGCCAGCAGCAGGTACGCCGCGGCTCCGGCCGCGAGGAGGCTCACGCGGGCGACCTGCACGGTTCCGGCCCCGACGAAGTACAGCGGCAGCAGGTCCGCCGGGCGGTCCACCAGCGCGTCGTACGCGGCGCGGACCGCGTCGTCTACGTTCATCGCCCACCCGTAGCGACTCACCGACCACGACTGTTTTGTTTCACTCCCGTGGCGTCCACGCTGGCCCGTTCCGTGGTCCGAGCCAAGCGAGGGCCCGTGAGAAGTAAGCGCCCGTGCGAAGCGAGCGCCCGCGCACCAAAGAGGTCGGCGTGAGTTACAAGCCACCCCGGCCGTAACGATGGCACATGAACGCCGACGACCTGCTCGCCGCGGTGCGGTCGGACAACGAGACGGCGCTGTCGCGGCTGGGCTCCTCGAAGTCGCTGTACGCGGCCACCGGCGGGGAGATGGACGCGGACGCGGTGCTGGCGGCCGCCGCCGACGCCGAGCACGCCGCCAGCGAGACGTTCCGGGCGTGGGCCGACGGCACTTCGAGCGATACGGACGAAGCCGCCGCGGAGGTCTTCGCCGCGACCGCCGACGAGGAGGAAGCCCACTACGAGACCGTCGCCGCGGAGCTGGACGACCACGAGCCCGGCGCGGTGCCGGCCCTCCAGGCCCACCTCCGGGGGCTGGACGACACCGTCGAGCGCGCGGGCGGCCTGCTCGGCCGGACACTCGCGGCCGGCAAGTCGA
Organism: uncultured Halobacteriales archaeon; assembly: GCA_964586205.1. Classification (GTDB taxonomy): domain Archaea; phylum Halobacteriota; class Halobacteria; order Halobacteriales; family CAZPIG01; genus CAZPIG01. The sequence continues at coordinate 26,874 of CAZPIG010000002.1, forward strand.
AGGAGCAGACCACGGGCTTCTTCGTGGGCCAGGCCGACCCGCAAACGGCGGACCTGTTCCGGGACCTCCGCGCGGACGTGGACGACCAGCGCGAGCGGGCGCTGGAGCTGTTGGAAGCAGTCTGCGAGGACGACGCGGACTGGGAGCGGGCGCGGGAAGCGGCGACGGCCGCGATTCAGGCTGCGTACGAGGAGTACACCGAGTCGCTGGAGGCGATGGGCGTCAATCCGAAGCCCGTGTGTTGACGGAGAGGATTCGGAGCAATAGGCCCGAACTGTCCGATTGAACAGCCCGTCCTACGCCGACTCGCTTCCGTCCAGCGCGTACACCGTCCCGCCGACGGCGACGAGCGCGAGGTCGCCGGCGGCCGCCACGTCCGCGAACTCGCTCGCCGGTGCGGATTCGTTCGCCGGCGAAGACTCGTTGGTCAACGCGAACTCCCAGCGCTTCTCGCCGGTCGCCGGGTCCAGTGCCCAGAGCCGCCGGTCCGTGCTCGCGAAGACGGTGCTCGACGCGGAGCCGGTGTTCGAACCAGAGCCGATACTCGAAGAGACGACGTCGACGTGGCCCTCGACGTCGGGCGCGAACGACCACTGCCGCTCCCCGGAGGCGGGGTCGACCGCGTGGACCCCCGCACCGGTCACGAAGAGTCGCTCGCCGGTCCGCTGGACCGTCGGCATGAACTGGTCGGTGTCGAACGAGAGCGTCCACCGGGTCGCGCCGTCCGACGGGTCCAGGGCGAGCAGGCGACCGTCGAAGTCGCCGACGAGAACTGTCTCGCTGGCGTCCGTGTCGTCCTGTGTCGCGGCCCCCGGCGTCGGTACTACGGAGACGCTGGGGTCGAAGCCGCGTCGCCAGCGTTCGCTTCCGTCGGTCACCGCCAGCGCTCGCACCGTGTCGCGGGCTTCGGCGAACACGCGGTCGGCTCCGTCGTCGTATCCGACGCTCTCGGCGTGCTCCTGCCACCGCTCGTCGCCATCTGTGGCGTCGAGGGCCAGCACGCGGTCGCCGAACGTCTGGACGACCAGCGCGTCGTGGCGCGGGGCAGTTCCAGCCCGGAGGACGTCTCCCGTTTCGGCCCGCCAGCGCTCCGTCCCGTCGGCGGCGTCGAGCGCGTACACGTACTCGCCATCGTCGCCGAGTTGGTCGTCGCGCCGCCCGACGAAGACCCATTTCTCGGTCGCCCCGACCGGATAGAGGACCCGACCGTCGTCGCCGTCGAACCCCCAGACGCGCTCGCCGGCGTCGTCGAGGGCGCGAATCTCCGAGGCCTCGCCGTGGAGGCCTTCGCGTCCGGTCGCGAAGACGAGTCGGGGTGCTCGCTGGGAGCCGGCGTGCATCGGGGCGGTCTGAACCGGGTTCGGGACGGGCGCGCGCCACCTCTCGCGGCCGTCCTGGAAGGCGAGCGCATGGAGGGCGTGGCTGGTATCGCTCGACCCGCGGTCGGTGGCGGCGCTCGCCGCGAAGACGGTTTCCGTCTTCTGGCCGCCGAGCGAGAGCACACCGAGTTCGACGGCGGGCAGGTCCCGGCTCCAGCGCGCGAACGCCGGGACGTCCGGGGACCCCGAGCGCAGGCCGACGCAGCCGGAAGTGACGGCGAAAGTGCTCGCGAGGACAGTTCGTCTGGTGGAGGGCATCTACGAGAGGCTCGTGGCTGGACTGACAAGGGATTTGTGGCGAACCGACGGTCGACGGATAGCTGTGGGGCCGGGAATAGCTGTGGAATCGGGTAACGAACGCGCTATCCACCCTCGGGAGCCCGCGCGACGTGGATCCGCGCCGCGTGCTGGTGCGGAACGCCGCCGGAGTCGTCTTCGAAGATGGTCTCCTCGGAGTGGAGCGTCTCCCAGCCGTCGTAGTAGCCCTGTAGCTCGTCGCGGTCGAAGCGGTACTCGTCGTCGGTCGTGTCCGGGGCCGGCGGAACGTCGGGGTGGTCCACGAACGCGAAGATGGCGTGCACGCCGCCGGCGACGGTCGCTCGCTGGAAGCGCTCGAACTGCCGCCGCCGGACGGCCGGCCGGATGTACTGGACGGTGCCGGACGACGTGACAGCGTCCATCGGCCAGGGGAACTCGAACTCGTTGGCGTCCGCCCGCAGCGTCGTTATCTCCACGCCCCGCTCGGCGGCGAGTCGCTCGGCCTTCTCCAATCCCGCGGGCGAGACGTCGACCGCGTACACGTCGAAGCCGCGCTCGGCGAAGAACACCGCGTCACGGCCCTCCCCCGCCCCGAGGTCGAGTAGGCGCTCCCCGGCGGGGTCGTCGGGGAGGTAGTCCGCGGCGAGCGTGGCCAGGTCGGTCGGCTCCCTGCCCCAGTAGTACTCGTCGCGGCCGTAGACCGCCTCCCGCTCCTCGAACTCCATGCGTGGCGGTGACGAGCGGGTGGGAAAAGGGTTCGGTCACGGCGACGACGCGTTCGTCGTCGAGCCCTCAGTCGTCGTCCTGACCGTCGAAGAGCTCGTCGAACACGCGCTCGCGCCGCTCGCGGGACCGTTCGCGCCCTGCCTCGATGGCCGCTTCGAGGTCGTCGGTGTCGTCCGCCCAGATGCCGGCCACCTCGGTGAACGACCGTCGACGTTCGTGTGTCATCGCTCGCCGTTCCCTACACCCCCTCCACCGTCTCCCGATACGCGCGCACGTGCCCCAACGCCTCCTCGACGCGCGCCGCGACGTCCTCGTCAGCGTCCTCGGCGACGTCGGCGAGGATGCGCTCGTGGCGGGCCAGTCGGCCGTGGTCGGGCCCGCGGTCGGCCTCGGCGTGGCTCGCCATCTGGTCGGCCTGGTCGGCGAGGCGGTCGCCGACGGCGGGGTCGCTCGTCGCCTCGCTGGCCTCGCCGAGCACGTCGCCCGCTTTCCGTAATTCCTCGCGGCTCATGGTCTTTGGATTGACGTGACGGACTATAGTGATTGTCCTCGTAGTGGTGGGACAGTTCGGTGGGAGGTAGCTCTGGCCGCACTGTCGCCCGGAGCCGAAAGCCACGACGTTCCGTGAACGGAATCACCGCCCCCGCCCGACCACGTGCGCACACGCGACCACCGCCGCGACCGTGAACAGCGCCAGCGCGCGGCCGTCCGGGCGGCGGTCGACCTGGGGTACTACGACCAGCCGCGACGGGCGACCCACGGGGACGTCGCCGAGCGCCTCGGCTGTGCGGCGAGTACCGCCTCCGAGTACCTCCGGAAGGCCGAGGCGAAGCTGGTGCGCGCGGCGATGGTGGGGGCGTGAAGCGGCGACAGCGGGAGTGGTGAGGGCGGGTCCGACGGAGCCGTCGCGACGCACGGGGAACGAAGCGGCGACGACGACCAGTCCGGCGATTCGACCCCAAACCAGCCGCTGCCCGGACGCTTTTCCCGTCCCGGCGACAAGGAGCGCCAACCGAGTTCACCCGGAATGGCAAGCGAGCACGTCGACGATACGAAGACCGACGACCCGTCCACCGACCCCCGCGCCGACTACGACTACCGCGGCGGCTCCGTCGAGCGCCCCGACCTCGAAGCGGACCTCGCCGAGCGCGTCGCGGGCGACGTCCGCTTCGACAGCTACTCCCGCGAGCTGTACGCCACCGACGCCAGCATCTACGAGGTGACGCCCGTCGGTGTCGTCTTCCCGCGTTCGACCGCGGACGTCTCGGCGGTCGTCTCCTACTGCGCCGACCGCGGGATTCCGGTCCTGCCGCGCGGCGCGGGCACCAGCCTCGCCGGGCAGGCGGTCAACGAGGCCGTCGTCCTCGACTTCTCGCGGCACATGGGCGGCATCCTGGAGGTGGACCCCGAGGCCCGCACCGCCCGCGCCCAGCCGGGGGTCGTGCTGGCGGACCTGAACGACGCGCTGGCCGACCTCGACAGCGCGGCTACAGACCTGAACGACGCGCTTCCCCACGGCCTGAAGTTCGCGCCGGACCCGGCGTGGGGCGACAAGAGCACGCTCGGTGGGGCCATCGGGAACAACAGCACCGGCGCGCACTCGCTGCAGTACGGCAAGACCGACGCCTACGTCGAGGAGTGCGAGGTGGTCCTCGCCGACGGCACCGTGACGACCCTGGGAGAGGTCCCCCTGTCGGACCTCCGCGAGCGCGCCGACCCCGAGGGGGACGCGCTCGACCGCGTGGCCGCCGAGGTCGTCCGCGTCGTGGACGAGGAGGCCGACGCCGTCGAATCGGCGTTCCCCGACCTCAAGCGGAACGTCTCCGGGTACAATCTGGACGTGCTCGTAGAGGAGGCGCGCTCGGCCGACGACGCAGGAGCCGACGACGGCCCGACCGGAGAAAGCGCCCCCTCCACCGTCAACCTCGCCCGCCTGCTGGCGGGCAGCGAGGGTACCCTCGGCGTCGTCACGGAGGCGACCGTCTCCTTGGAGCCGGTCCCCGCCACGAAGTCGATGGCGCTGCTGGCCTACGGGGACCTCCTGGAGGCCGTGGACGACGTCGCCGCCGTCGTCGAGCACGACCCCGCGGCCGTCGAGCTGGTGGACGACGTGCTCGTGGACCTCGCCAGCGAGACCGCCGAGTTCGCCGACGTGACCGCGATGCTGCCGGATGGCACCCGGGCGGTGCTGCTGGTGGAGTTCTACGCCGACGACGACGCGGCCGGTCGGGAGAAGGTCCGCCGGCTGCTCGAAGACCGGTGTCCGGACGCGCTGGACGGGACGGCAATGGAATCGGAAGCAGACGCCGCTGAAGAGCCACCGGTCGCCTTCGACGCCCTGCAAGCCCACGACGACGCCGACCGCGAGCGCTTCTGGACGCTCCGCAAGTCCGGGCTGCCCATCCTGCTGTCGCGGACCACCGACGAGAAGCACGCCTCGTTCGTCGAGGACTGCGCCGTCCCGCCCGAGCACCTCCGCGACTACGTGGCCGACGTGCGCGAGGTCCTCGACGCACACGGCACGTACGCCAGCTTCTACGCCCACGCCGGTCCCGGCGTGCTCCACGTCCGGCCGCTGGTGAACACGAAGACCGACGAGGGTTTGGCCGACGTGGCGGCCATCGCCGACGAGATAACGGACCTCGTGGTCGAGTACGGCGGCAGCGTCTCCGGCGAGCACGGCGACGGCCGGGCCCGCACCCAGTGGAACCGCAAGCTGTACGGCGACCGCGTCTGGGCGCTCCACCGCGACCTCAAGGCCGCGTTCGACCCCGCGTGGCTGCTGAATCCGGGGCCCGTCGCCGGGCTGCCGCCCGAGAGCGTCCACGACGGCAGCGACGACGACGTACCCGAATCCAACGAACGCGCTGCTGTCGACGTCCCCCTCCTCACCGAGAACCTCCGGCTCCCGCCCGACTACGCCTTCGACGCGGGCTTCGACCCCGCGCTGAACTGGGACGTCGACAACGGGATGCAGGGCATGGCCGAACTGTGCCACGGTTGCGGCGGCTGTCGGGGCAGCCAGTCGAACACCGGCGGCGTCATGTGCCCGACCTACCGGGCCGCCGAGGAGGAGGTGCTCTCGACCCGCGGGCGGGCGAACCTCCTCCGGCAGGCCGCCAGCGGCGACCTCCCCGCCGGCACGCTCACGAGCGACGCCTTCGCCGAGGAGGTCCTGGACCTCTGCATCGGCTGCAAGGGCTGCGCGCGGGACTGTCCGAGCGAGGTCGATATGGCGAAGCTGAAGGCCGAGGTCGAGCACGCGCGCCACCAGCAGGAGGGGGCCGACCGCCGCGAGCGGCTGTTCGCCGCGATGGGGCGGCTGGCCCCGCTGGCGAGCGCCACCGCGCCCCTCTCGAACTGGCTGCATCGGATTCCGGGAGCCCGCGCCCTCCTGGAGCGGACGCTCGGCGTCGCCAGCGAGCCGGAGCTACCGGCGTTCCAGCGCCGGACGCTGGCGAAGTGGTTCGCCCGCCGCGGGCCGGCCGCGCCGGCCGACGGAGCTGACCGACGGGCGCTCCTCGTCCCAGACACCTTCACGAACCACGTCCACCCAGAGACGGGCCGGGCCGCCGTCCGCGTTCTCGAAGCCGCCGGCGTCCACGTCGCCGTTCCGGACGGCGTGTCGGACACGGGCCGCCCCGCGCTCTCGAAGGGCTTCCTCGACGACGCCCGCGAGGCGGCCCGAGAGACCGTGGACGCGCTCGCGCCGCGCGTCGCGGACGGCTGGGACGTGGTCGTCGCCGAGCCCTCCGACGCCGTCATGCTCCAGTCGGATTATCTGGATCTGCTGTCCGGCGAGCCCGTCGAGCGCGTGGCGGCGACCACCTACGGCGTCTGCGAGTACCTCGACGTCCACGGGCTGGACGACGCGCTCTCGTTCGACGCCCGCGACGGCCGCGGGGACGCGGCCAGCGACGCCGCGGACCACCTCGTCTACCACGGCCACTGCCACCAGAAGGCCGCGACGCGCGACCACCACGCCGTCGCACTCCTCCGGCGGGCGGGCTACCGGGTGGACGCGCTCGACTCGGGTTGCTGCGGCATGGCCGGCAGCTTCGGCTACGAAGCCGAGCACCGGTCGATGAGCGAGGCCATCGCGGGCGTCCTGTTCGACCAGGTGGCCGACAGCGACGGCGAGCGGGTGGTCGCGCCGGGGGCGTCGTGCCGGAGCCAGTTCGCGTCCGGCGCGTCGGAGGATTCGGCGTTCGGCGTCGGGGACGGGGCCTCGGCGGACGTCGGCGGGAAGGTCGACGGGAAGCCGCCCCACCCCGTCGAGATGCTCGACGCGGCGCTGGCCGGCGACGCTGCTGGAGAGTGACAGCACTTTTGTGCGCCCGCGGACATCTGGACGCACCGATGCGTCCCCGACGAGACCTCCTCCGCTCGCTCGGCGCGGCCCTGACGGCCGGCCTCGCGGGCTGCTCCGGCGTGTTCTCCGGCGACGACCCCGAGACGCCGCTCGACGACGCGCCGCCGACCGACGGCTCGACGCCGACGCGCAGGCCGACAGCGACGCTGACCCCGTCTCCCACGCCCTCCCCCACGCCGACCCCCGAACCGACGCCGACGTTCGGCGAAACCGTCCGGACGCCCACCTTCAACCCCGGCGGGGGCGACCTGACCGCGTTCGGCACGGAGGTCGCACTGGCGGACGGCCTCGCCGTCGCGGGGTCGCCCGCACAGGACGCCGGCAGCGTCTACGTGTTCGAGTCCGGGAGCGACCGGTGGACCCAGGCGGCGACGTTCGTGCCGGACGACGCTACCAACTTCGGCCGGGCGGTCGCGCTGGCCGGCGAGACCGTGGTCGCCGGCGCGCCGGATACCGACACGAGAGGGGCCGCCTACGTCTTCGAGCGGACCGACGACGGCTGGACCCGACAGACCCGCCTCCGGCCCCCGACCGAGGCCGACGACGAGGACTTCCGCGACTTCGGCCGGTCGGTCGCCTACGACGGCGCGACCGCCGTCGTCGGCGAGATCGACGTGCACATCGGACCCGAAGCGTCCTTCACGGGGCAGGTGTTCGCCTTCGAGGGCTCCGGCGCGGACTGGACCGACGGGACGCGAATCACGACCGGCGACTTCGACCTGTTCGGCACCGACGTCGCGGTGGCCGGCGACCGGATGCTCGTCGGCGCGCCCCACGCCGAGACCGCTCCGGACACGAACAGCGGCGCGGTGTACGAGTACGAGCGGACCGACGGCGGGTGGCAGCAGGCGGCGACGATAGTGCCCGAGGACGCCGCCCACCACGAGCTGTTCGGCGGCACCGTCGCGCTGGACGGCACCACCGCCGTCGTCGCCGCGCCCGGCCTCGACGGCCCCGGGGCGGCGTACGTGTTCGAGCGGACCGACGGCGGGTGGAGCCAGCAGGCGCGGCTGACGCCCGGCGCGGACGACGCGACCAACGCCGAACCGGACTCGTTCGGCGTCGCGTGCCGCGGCGACGTCGCCGTCGTCGGCGTCCCCCAGGCTCCGGAGTCGGGGCGTGCCTACACGTTCGAGCGCGTCGACGGCGAGTGGCGCGGGGTGGCGGCGCTCGTGCCCCGAGAGGCCGACCCGGCCGTCAACGACTTCGGCTGGTCGGTCGCGCTCGACGGCGACACGGCGTTCGTCGGTGCGCCTCTCGCCTCCGGCCCCCGGCGCGGGACGGGGTACCTGTTCGACGTGTAGACGGTGTTTTCGACGCGTAGGCGGTTTCTCCGACGTGTAAGCGATGTTTTCGACGTGTAAGCGATGTCTTCGACGTGTAGGCGGCGCGCATAGGACGGTCGCCGATGTCGTAGACCCCGGGCGGTCCACCCCGACCACTGCCGGAGCCACCGGAAAACCCTTTTTTGCCGCTCGACCGAAACTCACCTCTAGATGGTTTTACCTCCCTGGTCGGCTTCGGGATTCGGCCTCTCTATGAGATACCGCCGCATCGTCTACTACCTCGCCGGCCTCGCGACGCTCGTCCTCGTGTACACGGTGCTGTACAACGTCGCGATGGCGCGCCTCGAGGGCGTGAACCAGTCGATGTTCGCGTCGTTCGAGTTCGTCGTCCAGACGATGACGACGACCGGGTACGGCCAGGACTCGGACGTATGGAGCCACCCGCTGATGTTCCTGCTGGTGAGTGCGACCCAGATCACCGGCATCGGCATCGGCTTCTTCACCCTCCGTCTCATCGTCATCCCGCTGTTCACGGACGCCGAGGTCGACCTCGACGACCGCCTGTCCCCCAAGGCGGACCACGTCGTCATCTGCGAGTATCGCCGCGACTCCGCCGTCCTCCTGGAGGAACTCCGGGAACTCGGCATCGACCACGTGCTGCTGTCCTCGTCCCGGGAGGACGCCAAAGCCCTCTCCGACGCCGGCTACGCCGCCATCCACGGGTCGCCACGGGACGCCGACGCCCTCGAGCGCGCGAGCGTCGACGAAGCACGGGCGGTCATCACGGACGCCGGGGACGCCAACGTCGAGACTATCGTGACGGTCCGGTCGGTTCGCCCCGACGTCGAGGTGGTCGCGCTGACCGACGACAGCGACCTGCGGGACGTGCTGTCCGACGTCGGCGCGGACAGCGTGCTGTCGCCCCACGAGGTCCTCGGCCGCCGCCTCGCGGAGAAGGCGGTCGCCTCGTTCAGCGCGGAGCTGACGGACACCATCGGTCTGGGAGCGGACGTCGAGGTGATGGAGATACCCGTCCAGCACGGGAGCGAACTGGTCGGCGTCCGCGTCCGGGAGTCGCGGGTCAGGGAGCGAACGGGGGCGCACATCATCGGGGCCTGGATAGACGGCGAGCTACAGCTTCCGCCCGACCCCGACGCGGTCATCCGGCCCAACACCGTCCTGCTGGTGTCGGGAGACCGGACCGCACTCGAGGAGCTGAGTGACTTCACCCGGCCGACGCGCCTGACCCGCCGGCACGAGCGCATCGTGGTCGCCGGGCTGGGGGAGGTCGGCCGCGCCGCCCGGTCGGTCGTCGAGGAGCGGGGATTGGACATCGCGACCATCGACCACGAGGACCGCGACGACGTCGACGTGGTGGGCGACGCCGCTTCGCGGGCCGTGCTCCGGGAGGCCGGCGTCGAGGACGCGGGCGCGGTCATCGTCGCGCTCCCCGACGATTCGGCGGCTCTGCTGACGACGGTGCTGGCGCGGTCGCTGAACCCCGACGTCGAGGTGCTCACGCGGGTCAACGACACGGACGCCACACCGAAGGCGCTGAGCGCCGGTGCCGACTACGTGCTCTCCGTGCCACGGGTGAGCGCGCGGATGGTGGCGCGGGAGCTCCGGGGCGAGGACGTGGTCGCGCCGGCGAGCCAGATACGGCTCGTCCGCGTTCCCGCGGGTCCGTTCGCCGGGTCGACGCTCGCCGATTCGGACATCTACGAGGCGACCGGCTGTCGCGTGGTCGCCATCGAAGACGAGTCCGGCCTCTCCATCGACGTCGAGCCCGACTACCGGTTCGCCGGCGACGAGCGGCTCGTGCTCGTCGGGAGCGACGAGGCGGTCCAGGCGTTCCTCAAGCGGTTCGACGTCTCGCCGACGCAGGCGACCGCGTGACCGCCCGCCGGTCATCGCGCTCTCCGTTCGAGCGGCCCGCTCGACGGCAGTTGCCGGCCGGCCGTCGGAGTGGCGACGGTCGTCGGTGCGGCGATAGCCTTCGGAGCGGCGACGAGCGGCGGAGCGACGACGAGCGGCGGGGACTCACCCGTCCGGCGTCGCGTCGGACTCCGGCCCGCTCCCACCTTCGCTCCCTGGCTGGGGTCCGCCGCCGGTCTGGGCCTCCTGGGCCTCGCCCCAGCCGCCGGCGTCGTACAGCTCGAACAGCTCCCCCCAGTCGCCGTCGTCCTCGCTCTCGGGTAGCGAGTCCCGTAGCTGCCAGAAGTCCGATTCGGGCACCTGGCTCGCCACGAAGTCCACGACGACCTGCGCCTGGTAGGCCGCGTCCGGCGGCTCCTCGCCCGTTATCTCGCTCACCCGCTGGACGAACTCCCGCCAGTCGAAGCGCTCGCCGTGCTCCTCGGGCGCGCCGGTCACGTACCAGCGTATCTCCATCGGGAGCGAGCCGGCGAGGTCCTCGGCCTGGCCCTCGGGAATGCGCCGGCCGAGGGTCATCAGCGTCGCCCGGATGGCCCGGACCGTCTCGCCGGTGCCCGGAAGCTCCAGTCGGTGCTGCACCGTCCCCGTGAACTCGTCGAAGTTCATGCAGTCTCCCCCCTGCTCGTTGGAACGGCGCGCGCGAAGGTAAATCCGCTGCCCGCCACCCTCGAACCGGGAGCGCCGGCTCGAATCAGAATCCGACAGTCAGTCCTCGGTCGAGGTCTTCTCGACGTCCAGCTCGCCGCGGTGGATGGCCGCGCCGTCCTGGGCCACCTTCTCCGCCAGGACGGCGCACTTGACCCGCATCGGGCTGATGTCGACCCCCAGGAGGTCGATGACGTCGTCGCGGTCCATCTCGTCGAGTTCGGAGAGGGTCGCGCCCTCGAGCTGCTGGCTCAGCATGCTCGCGCTGGCCTGGCTGATGGCGCAGCCGTCGCCGCGGAACGCGATGGCCTCGATGGTCTTGCCGTCCTCGCCCAGCCGGACATCGATGGTTATCTCGTCGCCGCACATCGGGTTCTCCCCGACGTGGCTGAAGGTGGGGTCCTCGAGCTCCCCGTAGTTGCGGGGGTTCTTGTAGTGGTCGAGGATCTGCTGGCGATACATGTCCGAACCCATGCTCATGGTGACTTCGGGTATGTGTGTCCGGTGTAAAAGGGTTCCGTCGGACACCCGGACGTGGCAGTTCGTCGGCGAACGTCGGCCTCCGCGTATCGACCGTCACGCACCGCCTACCGCCCGTCGTACACCACCTCGCCGTCCACCACCGTCAGCGCCACGTCGATGTCCTCGATGGCCCCGGAGTGCTCCCACGGCGACCGCTCTAAGGCCACCAGGTCGGCCTTCTTGCCCGCCTCGACCGTCCCGAGGCGGTCCTCGTCGAAGCCCGCGTAGGCCGCGCCGCGGGTGTACGCCCGCAACGCCTCCGTGACCGACAGCCGCTGGGACGGCTCGGGGGCGTTCACGGTCTGGTGGACGCCGAACAGCGGGTCGAGCGGCATGCAGTCGCTGCCGAACGCGAGGTGGACGTCGGCCTCCAGGAGGTCGCGGAACCGATTGGTCCGCGCGCGGCGCTCGTCGCCCAGCCGCGCCGCGTAGAGGCCGCCCTCGCGGGCCCACTTCAGGAAGTTCGGCTGGACGGAGGCGACGACGCCGCTGTCGGCGAACTGCTCGACGTGGCCCGCGTCGAGTAGCTCGGCGTGCTCGACCCGGTGGCGGGCCGCGCCGGGGTCGTCCGTCCCCTCGACGAACGCGTCCAGCGTCTCCCCGACGGCCGCGTCGCCGATGGCGTGGACGGTGAGCTGGAAGCCCTCGCCGTCGGCGCGCTCGACGAGGTCGCGTAGCTCGTCGGGGGCCACCACCCACTGGCCGGTGCGGTGGTCAGAACCTTCGTCGGCATCCGCGTAGGGCTCGGTCAGCTTCGCCGTCCGACCGCCGAACGAGCCGTCGGTGAAGCTCTTGATGGCTCCCACCCGGACGAACTCGCTGCCGTGGTTCGTGGTCAGTCCCGTCTCGACCAGCGCGTCCACGTGGTCGCTCCAGTAGTTCAGCCGGACGCGGAGGTCCAGCGCGCCCTCGCGGTCCAACTCGCGGTAGACGCGTGGTTTGTGCGACCGCCGGACCATGTCGTGGACGCCCGTGACGCCCAGCGCGTGGGCGCGGTCGCGCGCCGCGGTCAGGAGGTCGCGGGTCGCCGCGCGGTCGGGCGCGACCGCCGCGCGGACGACGCCGACGGCGTCCTCCACGACGACGCCGGTCGGCTCGCCGCCCTCGCGGCGGACGTTCTCCGACGCCATCTCGCCGACCAGCCGGTCGAGTGCGACCGAGTTCAGGCTCGCGAGGTGGCCGTCCTCGCGGACGGCGGCGACGGGGCGGTCCTCGCTGACCGCGTCCAGGTCGTCGCTGGTGAGGTACCGCTGCTCGCCGCTCCAAGTGCTCTCGTCGTAGCCGTAGCCCAGTATCCAGTCGTCGGTCGAGGAGTCGTCGCTGTTTGTTGATTCTGCTAGCAACTCCACGCAGTCCTCGACCCCGTCGGCGGGCCGGAGGTCGGCGTACACCTCGTACCGCCCGACGGCCTCCATGTGGGTGTGGGCGTCGGTGAAGCCCGGCAGGAGGACGCGACCATCGAGGTCGACGACGTCCGTCTCGACGCCTTCGAGGAACGCTATCTCGTATGCACTGTCCACGCTGACTATCTCGCCGTCGCGGACGGCGACGGCCTCGTGGGTCTCGTCCGGGTCGGCGAGGGTGTGTACCTCGGCGTTCGTGAAGATGCGGTCCGCGGCTTCGGTCATGGTTCGACGGGCGTGGGCAGCGAGGAAAACGGTTTGGGAAGGAATCATTTTAAAGTTTGTAGAGCATGAGCCTTATCTTCTAAATGGATTGCGAAAGGTAGTGAAATATGAAGGTGTGACGAGAAGTGACGCCTGACCAGTGGATTGCCGGCTAGATTTCCTAGAATAATTGTAACGTAAAGGGGTAAAAACGTTTCCCTGCGTCAAAATTCTCGTTTAAACATAGCTAAAACACGAATGTTCTTGGGAATTGGTGATATTTTGGCATTCCTAGGGTCCAGCTTGGTCCTACTGCGGGTTTCTCGAAAACTAGCAAAGGGAAACTGGTTCCAATAAACTTATAAGCGATGGGGGGTAAAACTCCGATTGGCTACGACGCGGTGGGAAGCGCTTTTCTCACCGCACTTATAATATTACGGAGAGCCATCCTTTTAAGTCACGACTCTAGTTTAAGTAGGGTCATCGTCCTCTCGACCACTTTCACTCCGGTATCACTACATTAAAGGCCATTGAATTGGGGTGAGGTGAATCAAATGTTCGAACTCGTAAAACGGGCGTTAATGATGTCCTACTCTGTTACAAACCCATTCCAGTGATTCTAATCCGGGCGGATAGAATCGAAAGGCTTTATTACCTTTCGGCCGAACGACCTGCTGGGAGCGAGATTCTCCCACCGCGTCGTAGCCAGACGCCAACTGAGGCCGCGGAGGTTCCGCGGAACCAATATACGCCCTCGGGCGATGCTGGAGTTCACCCGGCATCGCGGGAGCAGGTCCTCCGTTGACCTGCATTTGCAAGGCAAGAACCCGCGATGTCGCCTGCCCAGCGACGACTCTGAGGGTTGCCTTACCGGGGGCATCCGGCCTCGAAATATGACCGCGAGTAAACAAAGGACCACCCCCGCCAAGGGGGTATGAGACGATGAGTTCGAACAGCAACCAACCCCAGAATGGGTCTGGGGCACCAAGCCCGGGTCCGGATCCCACCGAGGAGATACCGGACACGATTCCGGCAATCGAGGAGCAACGGGTCCTGGTCGGCTTCATGGGTCCCGACGATGCTGTGGGGTGGCTCCAACAGTCCAAGCGGGTTCGGAACCCCATCGACCTCGCCGAGCGAGAGGAGATGGACGAAGCCGAAATCGAGCAGCACCAGGAAGCCATCCAGCAACAACTCCTCGACGAGTGGGAGGCTGCCCAGAAAGCCATCCCCGAGATCGAAGGAGTTGGGGCCGGCAGCTTCGGAGTGGAGGAACTCCCAAACGACCCGGCCGTTCAGAGCCACCTCGACGAGTACGCGGGGAAAGACGGCTTCCAGGAGGCGATGAGCGATGTCCCCGACATCGAGTGGAAGTTCAAGCGGGTCCCCATCGCGGCCCTCGTGGCGTTCCAGCCACAGGTCACTACGACCGCGTACGAGGACATTTCCACCTGGAGCGAGGACCCGGCGGCAGTCCTGGAGTACTGCTTCCCGACCGAACAGTCGACCCTCCAGATGACCGGGGTTAACGCTGACGATGACGGCAACCGCGCGCAAGCCTTCATCGTCAGCCGGTCGCCGAACTTCCAACTCGGTGGCGTCGGTATCGACTCCGGTGGGCCAACATCGGACATCCAGGTCCAGGTGAAACCGAAGCCGAACTTCCTTCAGGTGGTTCGCTTCCAAGACCGGTACATCCTGAAGAACGGCTATCACCGGACCTACCAGCTGATGCAGGCCGGCGAGGAGTTCGTCCCAGCAGTTGTCCACGAGGTGGACGACTACCAACTCACTGGGGCAGCCAAAGAGGGCGCCTTCCCGCCGGAAGTGGTGCTGGGCGACCGGCCCCCGATGATGCCGGACTTCAACTCCGGCGCGGCCGTCACTCTGGAGACGCCAGCGACCAACACGGTCATTGAAGTGGTGGCGGACAAGAAGCAGATTCCCCGATAGGGACCCTATTCGGGGATTTTTCGACTCGGAAAGCACTAGCTATTATTCGGACGTGGAGGGGGCTGTCGCTGGCTGGACTGCGCGTTGGCTCGCCACGATAGTCCTCGATAGCGAAGAGGCTGCCTCACGCCACCTCGGCAGCGACCTCCAGGCGCTCGACCATCCGCTCGGCGAGGTCGACCAGCTCGGAGCGCGTCACGTCGTTCAGCGCCGCGCCGTCGGTCGCCCGCAGCTCCGCGCCCGCGAACTCCGCGACCGCCCGCATCGCGTCTGCGGCCGTGCGGTACTCGCCGTCGGCCATCAGCCCGGCGACGCGGTCGAGGCGCTCCCCGAATTCACGGCGGAGCGCCTCGCCAGCTCCCTCGTCCGCGCCATCCTCCGGGACCGCCCGCTCGTCCAGCCGCCCGACGGCGTCCCGGACGCTGGCGACGATGGGGTTCAGCTCGCTCTCCACGCCACCGACCGCGGTCCGGACCGAAACCACCGGCTGTGCGAAGGGGGCGACCACGTCCACGACGCCCGCGACGTCCGGCCCATCGCTCGCCTCGACGGTGGTGTCCACCCGCTCGCTGTGGCGGACCTCGCCGGCGGGGTCGAGGAACGCGACGGTGGCGAGGTCGCCGCGCTCCCCATTCTCGCCGTCGCCCTCGTCTCCTTCACCGGCCTCCTCCGTCGTGGGGTAGCCCAGGTAGGCCGACACGGAGTCGAAGCTGACCCGGCCCTCCTCGTCCACCCGCCCCAGCGCCGACAGCACGTCCAGCGGGCCGCCGGACGTGCCGGGCGAGAAGCCGCCCTCGATGACGTGCTGCTGGAGCCGCGAGTCGGTCCACGTATCGTCGTCGTCACCGGAGTAGCTCATGTAGCTGTCCTGGTCGTCGTGGCTCCACGGCGTCGCGATGGTGTCCACGTCGAAGTCGCCCGACCCGTCGAAGCCCCAGCCGTTCACCAGCGTGAACGTCCCGTCGGTGAGGTCGTAGCCCTTCGAGACGACGCCCGCGGCGTCGAAGTAACCGACGGTGTTGGTGTTGTTGGAGCTCGTGTGGCGCGCGTGGTCGTAATCGATGCCGGCAGGGCTGCCGGAGACCTCCGTCCCGTCGTCGTCGCGCTGGGCCATGGGGTGGTTCCAGCTCCCGGAGGTCGGTCCCTGGTAGGCGTCGTCCACGAGGTGGTGGCCTATCTCGTGGGCGGTCGTCCCCGCGACCTCGACGAACGTGACGCCCGGGTCGCCGGCTTCGAGGACGGCCATGGCCTGGTTCTTCGTGTACTGCCGGCCGCGCAGACGCTGGTTCCCGGTGTGGTAGTTGAAGTAGTGCGTCGCCCCGGAATTGCTCGTGTCGTTGCCCGGCACGATGCAGACGACGGCGTCGAAGCCGTTGGACCGGAGGTCCCGGAACGCCGCCCGGTCGCTCGACTCGCTGTGCTCGACGACGTCCGCGGCACCGTTGGCGACCGTCTTGTGGCCGAGCAGCTGGTCCATCGCGTCCTTCGTGGCCTTCATGTCCCAGAACACCTGGTCGTTGTTGGTGGTCCGCGACCGCCCGGTGACGATCTCGCTGGCCCGGTAGGCCGTGACGTCCTTCCCCGGCAGGACCCGCTTCACGTACTGGACGGCCCGGTCCACGGTGGCCCGGAACTGCATCGGCTGACCGTTCGAGTCGCCGTACCGGCTCCCGTCGGCACGGTCCCACAGCTGGACGAACCCCACTCGGAACGTGGGGACGGTCGAGACGTCGAAGTCCCGGCCCTCCTCGAGGATGGCGACCTCGCCGGTCGAGCCGACGTTCCACCCGGCGCTGAGTTCGACCTTCTGTAAGCTGTCGTCCACTTCGAACACCGTCGGGTCGTTGCCCGTCCCGGAGTCGTGGGCGTTGTTGTGGAGGATGCCCAGCATCGGGACGCCGGCGTCGATGGCCTTCGCGTCCGCCTTCGATATCGTGTACGTGTCGGTGTGGCGACCGCTGCCGTCCGTCCACGTTATCTCGACGGTCGTCTGACTCGGGAACAGGTCGACGTGGTCGACGGTGGCGTCGAAGGCGACCGTGGCGTAGTCGCCGGCCACGATGGCCGGGTCGTCGACGGTGTAGGTGCTGGACCCGCCGACGACGCGGGTCTTCTCGACGGTCTGGACGAGCCTGACGTCCGAGAGCTGGATGTCCGGCTGGGGCCCGGTCGAGCCGCCGCCGGGGATTATCTCCATACACTCGTCTAGCTCGGGGACGCCACCGTTGCGCGGGCAGACCGTCACCGTCTCGAGAGCCCCGACGAGGCGCTCGTGGAGGCGGTCGAGGTCGCGCTCGGTGAGCGTGCAGTCGGGGTTCAGACAGCCGAGGCGCTCCTGGATGGACTCGGTGACGGTGGGGCGCTCCTCGACGCCGCCCACGACGACGGTGTCGGAACCCCGGCCGGCCAACAGGCCGCCGGTGTCGGTCCCGTCCTCGGCCCGCTCGGATTCGTTCGCTGCGTCCGCGTCGATGCCTTCGGCCCCTTCGCGCGTCCCGCGCGCGAGGTGCAAGAGGACCTGCGAGCCGCCCTCGCCCTCGCCGTCGGCCCCGCTCGCACCCGCGGTGCGGCCGTAGTAGCTGACCACCTCGACCTCCGAGCCGAACAGCGTGGCGGTCGTCTCGCCCACCCGCTCGGGCGCGCGGTCCCACTCGGGGACGTCCCCGACGACGTCGGCCTGCCGGAGCAGCCGCCGGCCCGTCTCGCCGGCGACGAGGTCGTCGAGCGGCCTCGTCGCGAGCGGATTGCGGGCCGCGCCGGCGATGTTCGCCGACGGCGTCGCGAGCACGCCGACCGACAGCGTCCCGGGGACGTCCTCCTCGTAGGTGGCCGGGAGGTCGCCGCCGAGGTCCACGTCGGACCGGTAGGTCACGAGGTGGCTGGTCGTCGAGAACTCGGTCTGCGCGCCGCCGACGCCGACGGTGCGCGAGCGCTCGATGCGCTCGTGGCTGGCCGTCGAGAGTCCGAGCCGGTTCGTGCCGGCCTCTCCGAGGCCGGCGGGCAGGGCCGCGAACTCGCGGTTCGTCACCTCCTGGCAGCCCGCGAGGCCGGTCGCCACCGCTCCCGCGCCGAGGTGGGCCAGAAAGCGCCTGCGATTCCACGCGCCGTCAGCGTCGTCGCGTCCTGTCATCGGCCTTCTAACGACACGGTGTCTGACACCGTCTCCAATCAGTGGATACGCTAGGTAGTTAGACTCAGTCGGACTGGACATCCACTGGGGACCCTGACGGGGCCGTCGTGGGTCAGCCGGGACGCCAGCGTCCCTTCACCCGCCCTTCGACAGCCGCGCCCGCTCGAAGAACAGGTCCACGCCCTCGTCGCCGAACTCGAAGCGGACCTCCCGCTCGAAGCCGCTGGCCATCGTCGTCGTGCAGACCAGCAGATCGTCGCCCACGGACTCCGGCGACAGCAGCAGCTCCTGGCCGCCCAGCCCGCTCTGCTGCTCTAAGCGCAGCATCCCGCCGACGCGCTCGACGGTCGCGCCGCCGATGCCGCGGTAGGAGCCGTACTCGCCGGTGGCGCGCTCCAGCGCCGCGACGAGGCGGTAGTGCGGCACGGCGTCCTCGGGGTCCGCGCCGGAGAGCAGCGCCAGCACCGCCGGCCCGACGGCCATCGGGTGGGCCTCGGGGCTCGTCGTGCACGCGACGGCCACGCCGAGGCCGCTCTCTTCGAGGTAGCCGAACCACGCGTTCGAGACGGCGATGGAGCCGCCGTGGCCGACCAGCCGGTCCCCGAGGAACGCCTCGACCATCAGCCCGTAGCCGTAGCCCACCTCGGTGCCGTCGAGGTAGGTCCCGAAGGCCCCGTCGGGCGTCGTCATCTGGGCGACGCGCTCGGCGGGGAGGACGCGCGTGCCGTCGCCGCCCGCTCCGTCGTCGCTACCACCGGCGGCTCCGCCATCGCTGCTGCCGTCACCGTTACCGTCGCTCGCTCCCCCGTCCCCGCCGCCGCTTCCGCCGTCACTGCCCCCGACAACCCCGCCGCCGGCCAGCGTCCGGACCCACGTGGCCATCTCGGAGACGGGGGCCACGAGCCCGCCCGGCGCGTGAATCAAGGGGTCGAACGGGAACCCCGACGGCGTGGACTCGTCGTCGTCCTTGACGTACGGCGTGATGCGGTCCTCGCACGCCTCGAACTCCGCCTTCGAGAACGTCGCCCGCTCCATCCCGAGCGGGTCCAGTAGTTCGGCCTCGACGTAGTCCGCGAAGGACTCGCCGGTCACCGCCTCGACGAGCAGCCCGAGCATGGTGTACCCGGAGTTGTAGTAGAAGAACGTCTCGCGGTCGGTGACCCGGCGGTCGAGCGAGCCCTCGACGTGCCGCCGGAAGTCGTCGGGGCTGGACATCGGCACCTCGATGTGCCCGAGTCCGAGCGGGCGCGTGATGAGCGGCCCGGCGGAGCCGTCCCCGGGCAGCCCGGAGGTGTGGGCGAGCAGCTCGTGGACGGTCACCGGCTCGCCCGGCGCGTCCTCGAGGTGCGGGAGGTAGTCGTTCACCGGGTCGTCGAGGGCGACCTCGCCCGCGGCCGCTAGCTGGAGGACGGCCGCGGCGGTGAACGACTTGGTGCACGAGCCGACGCCGAACAGCGTGTCGGGGGTGACGGGGGCGTTGTCCTCCAAGTCGCGCGCGCCGAAGCCCTCCGCGTAGGCGATGGGGTCGTCGGATTCGTCTCCGCCGGTGTCGTCCGCGTTCCCGCCGCTGCCGTCCACGATGGCCAGCGCCGCGCCGGGGATGCGGTGGTCGCTCAGCCAATCGGTGACGAAAGACTCGACTTCTCTTCGCGTTTGGTCGTCGAGTGTCATGGGGGTAGGTGGACGGGTGGGGGCATAAAGTGGTAGACTCCCCCACCACGAAGAGCAACCCTTACGCACGACGGGCCCAACCCCCCGCTCATGACCGACGACACCGGGACCCCCGACGCAGTTCCCGACGGCGGCGCGGACCCCCAAGCCCTCGCCGACCGCGTCAGCGAGGGAGACCTCCGCCTGTACGAGCTAGAGGACCACGCCGACGCCGAGACGGCGGCGACCGCCCGGCGACTGTTCGTCGAGCGCGAGACCGACACCGACCTCGGCGCGGTCGGGGAGTACGCCTTCTCCGCCGAGCGGGCGAACACGAACGTCGAGAACCTCGTCGGCGGCGCACAGCTACCGATGGGCGTTGCCGGCCCAGTCGCCGTCGCCGGCGAGTCCGCCGACGGGGAGTTCCACCTCCCCATCGCGACCACGGAGGGGGCGCTGGTGGCCTCGGTCAACCGCGGCTGCTCGGCCATCACCGCCGCGGGCGGGGCCAACGCCCGCGTCACGAAGCGCGGGATGACCCGCGCGCCGCTGTTCGCGGTGGCGGACGTCACCGAGGCCGGCGCGCATCTCCGATTAGCACTTACGCCGTCGAGGACTCAAGTCTAGCGAGAATCCTCACGAGAAAAGACCTCGAACGGGGTCTTCGAGGCTCAACGTGGTTGGGTTTTAGCGAGGGCCAGTCAGGCATCCGGAAAACGAAATAGGGGAGAGGCTAGATTTTCCCGACTTCGAGGGTGTTCATGACCGCGTCCCGGTGATCGGGGTTCGTCGAGTAGAGGGTCCCCTTGTACTCGATGAACTGGTTGTCGACGAGGGCCTCGGGGTACCTGCGAGTCATCAAGCAACCAGTTCCCTTACCTAGGTTACTTTTGAATGCCCGTCTGGCTTGCTCGCCGAGGGCTGTGTACTCGACAGTGGATTGCGGTTCGGCCTTGGCTGCGGTGGCTCGTTGGATGTCCCCACCGTACTTCGAGACGAAGCGACCGTGGAGGCGCAGATCGTGCGTCGTATTGCCCTTCTTGACGTAGTCGTTTGTGAGGAGTTGACGGGGGGACGACCCCGGCCGGCCCAGATTCAGTGCTCCCTGGTTCAGCGCGGCCGCGAACGCTGCTCTGGCCTCCCTCGTCAAGTCACGATACGGGATGGTGTTGGCAACCGTGGGATGGCCGTCCTCGGCTACTGCTGGTGGGATGGTGGTGAGGGCGCCGAGCCCCGCGATTCCTTTGAGAGCCTTCCTCCGCGTCGGATTCGACGAATTTCGTTTCATTGTTTTCGATTTTCGACTTCAACTCGTGAACTCGTTTCCCATGCAATCGCTGTAGTATCGGTCCTTGTCTCCACAGTAGCAGGCCAGTGTGTCGGTCCCGCAGTCGTTGGTCTCGCCCTTGAGTCCCCCGTAGCTCACGACGATGGGTGTCCAGCACTCGATCCCATTCGGGGAAGTCGTGTCTGCCCCGTGATGGATGCTGGATGTGTGGCGCCCCCCGAAATTGTGCCCAATCTCCATCAGCGCCCCGCAGAGGTAGAAATGGGTCGAATTTTGTCCCGTCGAGAATCGGGGGACACCGCTGATGCCATTCACATTGTCGAAGGCTTTCCCGCCTTCGATCATGGCCGCATCGCCGCCGATCTCGGCACAACCATCACCGTTGATGTCGTCGTTGCGACCGCGGCGAGTTATTAGAAGGTTGCTCTCCGACTTCTTCAATATATTACTATTGTTGACACGTTGCTTCCAGTTGCTCCACGGGCTACCGTCACAGTCCCCATCTTGCCCCCCGACATCGTACGACTTATCGACGACGGTAACATTCGAGGTAATTGATTGGTGTTGTAACGCATCCTTCAGCCCATCCTTCACCAGTTGGGCCGCGTGGAGGCCGTTGGCGCCGTATTCCTTGTCCGTTACGTACAAGCTCACGTTGATGTCTGCCATGTTTCAATTTCCTGTCGCCCGTCCAATCGGGCGTAAAGGAACAGTATCGGTATAATATTAAATCATTTCACTAACGCATTAGATATTCAGTTTGAAATTCACTAATTTTAGTAATCGAAAAATGTTCGCCCTCGGACCACGTACCTGCAGTTGATGTATCCGGCAGACGGCCTCCAACCAGGGTGAGGTGCGTCTCTCAAGTTGGGGCTTCGAACGCTACGTCAAGATACTTCCGTCCGAATTTTGCTAAGAACGAATAGATCACCCGCGAGTCTGGCTATCTGCGCGGTCACGCTGGAATAGTTCTACAGACGGTGCAGGAGGTATCCGGAGATCAGAACGAACCCGAGGCCAATGACGAGCGGTGCAACGACGAAGAGCGGATGCCAGAGGAAGATCGAACACCCAAAACAGTGCTGTTTCGTCCGCAACAGTGCAGCGGCTCGAAAGTGGACGTAGCTTCCCGCACCCGTAAGTGCTATCCCAGTCAAGAAGAGCACTCCTGCCAGTGTCTTCCTCCGTCCCCTGTCGATATCCAATAGCATTTTCGACATTGTCACAGTGAATTAAAGAAAAGCGATGCTTAAGTACCTTGGGGGGCAAACGGCAGCGTTCAGATAAGGACGGAAGGATGAGGCGGTTGTAGTTTCGTGTTCAGATGTCCGAAACCCACCGCCTCACCCAATCTCTCGACTGGATCGAGTTAGACTTTCTGGAGCGTGAGGCCACGCCGCCACCGTTGATGGAACTCGGCACCCAGCTGCATCTTGCCGACCTCTCGCTTTCGAAGACCATTTCGATTCTGGAGATACACGGCATCGACCGGTGCCGTTCGACGGTCCACAACGGGTCCAGAAGGCCGACGTCGAGCCGCAATCCGGGCACACTCCCGACAAGATCGCCATCGGCGAAACGGTCATCCATATCGACGACGAGCGCCACTGGCTGTTCGCCGCTATCGATCCCGCGACCAACCGATTCCTTCACGTCAGGCTCTTTCCTACCCGAACGCTGGTGTTGAGCGAGCACTTCATCAGCCAGCTCAAGGCGAAACACGCCGTCGAAGACGGGTTGTTTCTCGTTGGTGGCGCGCCGTGGCTCCAGAGCGCGCTGTTCCGCCACAGCCTCAAGTTTCGCCACGAGACCAACGGCGACCGAAACTCGGTCGAACGTGTCTTCAAAGAGGTCAAACGCCGCATCGACCGATTTGCAAACCATTTCAGACACGCCTCAGTGGAGTCCGCCGAGAACTGGCTGCGAGCGTTCGCGACCGCATGGAGTCACCTTATCAGAATAATGATAATAAACAGCTGTTTGATTGCAACGTCGAGGTAAGTCGGCGGCCATCGTCGACCGATTGTCGGTCCGGGACCGGACCTCACGTGGGGAGAACGTGGCGCCTTCGTGACCGAAAGAAGCGAGCGAACGGGGTCCCCGAAAGGTTCGCTTCACTCGTGTTCAAGTACGCGGGCGGTCGAACCGACCCGCGGTTTCCGGGCACGATGCTCCAGTCCAACCGGCTTCAGATACGTCATATCGGCGTTACGAGAACGACGTCTCTGCCACGAAGAGCAACCCTTAGGCGGCCAGGGCGCAACCCCCCGCCCATGACCGACAACGCCGCGGACGGGGACGGGGCCCCCGACGGCGACGCGACCCCGGAAACCGACGCGACCCCGGACGCCGACGCGGCTCCGGACCACGACGCGGTCTCGGACGGCGGCGCGGACGCCGACGCCCTCGCGGACCGCGTCCAAGAGGGAGACCTCCGCCCCTACGAGCTCGAGGACCACGCCGACGCCGAAACCGCGGCCACGGCCCGCCGGCTGTTCGTCGAGCGCGAGACCGACACCGACCTCGGGGCGGTCGGGGAGTACGCCTTCTCCGCCGAGCGGGCGAACACGAACGTCGAGAACCTCGTCGGCGGCGCACAGCTACCGATGGGCGTTGCCGGCCCAGTCGCCGTCGCCGGCGAGTCCGCCGACGGGGAGTTCCACCTCCCCATCGCGACCACGGAGGGGGCGCTGGTGGCCTCGGTCAACCGCGGCTGCTCGGCCATCACCGCCGCGGGCGGGGCCAACGCCCGCGTCACGAAGCGCGGGATGACCCGCGCGCCGCTGTTCGCGGTGGCGGACGTCACCGAGGCCGCCGCCGTCGCCGAGTGGGTCGAGGACAACTTCGGGGACCTGAAAGCCGCCGCCGAGTCCACCACCAGTCACGGGGAGCTGACGGCCGTGGACCCCTACGTCGTCGGCAACAACGTCTACCTCCGGTGCGTCTACGACACGAAGGACGCGATGGGGATGAACATGGCCACCATCGCCACGCCCGAGATAACCGCGCTCGTCGAGGAGCACACGCCCGCCTCGCTGGTGGCGACCTCGGGCAATCTCTGCACGGACAAGAAGCCCGCCGCCATCAACGCCGTCGAGGGACGGGGGCGGTCGGTCGTCGCCGACGTGACCATCCCTCGCGAGGTCGTCGAGGACCGCTTCAACACCACGCCGGAGAACGTCGCGGAGGTCAACGAGCGCAAGAACCTCGTCGGGTCGGCGAAGGCCGGGAGCCTCGGCTTCAACGCCCAGGCCGCGAACGTCGTGGCGGGCGTGTTCCTCGCGACCGGACAGGACGAGGCCCACGTCGTGGAGGGCTCGAACGCCATCACCACGGCGGAGGTGCAGGACGGAGACCTCTACGCCTCGGTGAGTCTCGCCAGCCTCCAGGTGGGCACGGTCGGCGGCGGGACGACGCTTGCGACCCAGTCCGCGGCGCTGGAGCTGCTCGGCGTGGCCGGCGGCGGCGACCCGCCGGGAACGAACGCGGACGCCTTCGCCGAAGTGGTCGCCGCGGGCGCGCTGGCCGGGGAGTTGTCGCTGCTGTCTGCGCTGGCGTCGCGGCACCTCGCGAGCGCGCACGAGCAGTTGGGGCGGTAGGTGAGTGGTGTTCGGCTCGTGGTGTTGCCCGCTCTCTAACTGTCGCTGAGGCCTCGAAAGCCTCCGCTCGCTCGACCGTCCGGGGCTTTCGAGGCGTCCCGAACCGTCGAAAGCGGATTGACACGGCTATCGAGGACCACCCCATTCCACTCGGGACCGAAGGAAAGTTCTGCCTCGACTCCCTAGGACCCCACAATGAGCCACCAGGAGTCCGGCCCGCTCGACGTCGCGGCCATCCGCGAGGACTTCCCCATCCTCGACGTGGAGGTGGGCGACGGACAGCCGCTGGTCTACCTCGACAACGCCGCCACCACCCAGTCGCCCGAGCCGGTGGTCGAGGCCATCTCGGAGTACTACCGGACGCGGAACGCCAACGTCCACCGCGGGGTCCACCACCTCAGCCAGGAAGCCTCGCTCGCCTACGAGGAGGCCCACGACCGCCTCGCGGAGTTCGTCGGCGCGAGCGGCGGCCGCGAGGAGATGGTGTTCACGAAGAACACCACCGAGAGCATCAACCTCGTCGCCTACGCGTGGGGGTTGAACGAACTCGGACCGGGCGACGAGGTGGTGCTCACGGAGATGGAACACCACTCCTCGCTGGTCACGTGGCAGCAGATAGCCAAGCGGACCGGAGCCGAGGTGAAGTACGTCCGGGTCACCGACGACGGCTACCTCGACGTGGACCACGCCCGGGAGCTGATTTCCGACGACACCGAGATGGTCGCCGCGGTCCACGTCAGCAACACGCTGGGGACGGTGAACCCGGCCGCCGACCTCGCGGACCTCGCACACGACCACGACGCGCTGGTCTTCTTCGACGGCGCGCAGGCGGTCCCGAACCAGCCCGTGGACGTCGAGGCCATCGACGCCGACTTCTACGCCTTCTCGGGCCACAAGATGCTCGGCCCGACTGGTATCGGCTGCCTGTACGGCAAGCGACACCTCCTCGCGGAGATGGAGCCGTTCCTCTACGGCGGCGGGATGATAGAGCGCGTCACCTTCGAGGACTCGACGTGGGCGGAGCTACCGTGGAAGTTCGAGGCCGGCACGCCGGTCATCGCCGAGGGCATCGCGCTCGCGGAAGCCGCGGACTACCTGGCGGACGTGGGGCTGGAGCGCATCGAGCGCCACGAGAAGGCGCTCGTGGAGTACGCGCTGGAGCGCTTCGACGAGCACGACGACATCCGCGTGTTCGGGCCGGCCGACCCCGCCGACCGCGGCGGCGTCGTCTCGTTCGCGCTGGACGGCGTCCACCCCCACGACCTCGCGTCCATCGCGAACGACCGCGCGGTCGCCATCCGCGCCGGCGACCACTGCACCCAGCCGCTGCACGAGAAGCTGGGGGTCGCGGCGTCGGCCCGGGCGTCGTTCTACCTCTACAACACCCGCGAGGAGGTCGACACGCTGCTCGCGGCGGTCGACGACGCCAGACAGCTGTTCGCCTGACCGCTGGCCCGGTCTGTCGGCGTCGGCTCCAGCCGCGACTGGACCGTTTCCGGACGGCCGTGCCCACGTCGGCTCCCATTCGTGTCCACGTCGGCTCCGTTCGGCGGCTCCTCACCGGCCGCTCGGGGCCGCGTCGTCGCTCGCGAAGACGTACCCCGGGCTGTTCCGGTGGAGGTAGTAGAGGGGGTCGTCCTCGGCGAGTTCGGAGCCCTCTACCTCGACGCCGTCGAGGCCGACGAGCAGCAGCCGGCCCACCGGCCCGCCCGCGGGGACCGGCCAGTCGAGCCAGCGCGACGCGACGCTCGCCAGCAGTCGGTCGGCGGGCCCCGCCCTCGCGGGGTCGTAGTAGTACCCCGGCGCGTCCGGCACCGGTCGCCGGACCGTCCCCGGCGGGTGGGTCCGGACCGCGTACCGCCTGACGGCGTGGCCCGCGAGCAGCGCGGCGACGGCGGGGCCGAACTGGAGGCCGCCCGCGTACAGTGCCCCGAGGACGGCGGCGACCAACGCCACCGTCGCCGCCAGCCACCACGACCGGACCACGCTGCCTAACTGCCAGGTCCTCCCCGACCGCCACCTCCTCGACCGCCAAACCCCGAGTGCGCGAATCGGCCGCCATCCCCCGATTCTGTGGGTCGGCCACCACGACTCGCCGGCGCGAACCGACCACCGCGACAGTACCGCGTCGGTCGGTATCGCGCGCCGTGCGCCGGACCGGAACAGGTCGAGGATTCGGACGACCATCCGTGGGCGAGTGGTCACCGATAGGGTCGATTGTTATTCGCGGTATACCGCGCGGCCTCGTCGCTCCTCGCGTCGTGTTCGCTGTCACTCCTCGCGCCGTGTTCGTCGTCACTTTCTGCCCCGTGACCACCCTCACTCCTCGCGGTCCGACAGCCGCGCTGCGACGGCGGTCCCGACGGCGGCCGCCAGCGCGCCGAACCCCGGGATGGCGCTGGCGTCCCCGTCCGGCGTCGCGTCGGTGGAGCCGCCGGACGTCCCGTCCCCCGTCGGCGACGTCGTCGGCTCCGCGGGGGTCGGCGACCGCGTGGGCGTCGGCTCGACGGGCGTCCCTACCGGCGTGGGCGTGGGAAACGGCGTCCGGGTCGGCGCGGGAGCGCCGTCGCCGGACGGCTCCGGGAACGCGACCAGCGCGCCGCCCGGCTCGGCCGTGTCCTCGAAGACGGTCGTGCTGGCGGCGACGAACCCCTCCGCGGCGGGCACGGCCGTCCAGAAGGTGTCCGCCGGGTCGCGCCACGACGCGAGCAGCCGCGGGGCGGCGGGGTCGGCGAGGTCGTACACCCGGACGCCGCCGCCGTACCACGCGGTGTAGAGGCGGTCGCCCCGCCACCCGAAGTTGTGGGCCGTCAGCGTGCCGAAGCGGTCCGGGCGCTCGGGCGCGGGCGGCGCGAGCGTCGAGAGCGGCTCCGGGGCGGCGCGGTCCCCCACGTCCCAGAGGGTGATGCCGCCGGGACCGCCGGGGCGCTCCGTCTCGGAGAGGTCGAAGGCCTCCCGGCCGACCGCGACGACGTCGCCGGCGGCGTTCGCCCGGACGTGGTGGGCGTTGCCGGGGAGCTCGAGGACCCCCGTGAAGGCCGCGCGGTCCGGCACGCGGGCCAGCGCGCCGGGGTCGCTGCCGCCGAGGCGCGCGACGGGCTCGGGGCTCGTGGGGTCGCCCACGTCCAGCAGCCACGCGCCGGCGTCCCAGAAGGCCGCGTAGGCGACGCCGTCCCGGACGGTCACGTCGTGACAGCCGTAGAGCCCGCCCTCGACCCGGCTCCACCGCGCGTCCACGGCCGTCGGGGACCACTCGGCCACCGGCGTCAGGTCCCCGCCGGACAGCTCGGCGACGGTCAACGGGCCCCCGGCGACCGGGTTCCCGGCGACGGAGGCGGTCCGGCCGTCGAGCGCCACGTTGTGCGTCGGACCGTCCCGAGCGTGGAAGCCCACGCGCTCGGGGCTCGCGGGGTCGCTCACGTCGAACACCGCGACGCCGCGCGGTACGACCGCGTCGGGCCGCCCGCGGGGCCCGGCTGCGAGCAGCCGGTCGCCCGAGACGGACACGTCGGCGACCTGGACCATCGGGCCGTCCTCGCGGTCGCCGAGCAGGCCGCGCACCTCGGCCAGCAGCGACGGCGCGGCGGGGTCGGTCACGTCCACGACCGCGATGCCGTCGCCGACGGCGACGTAGGCGGTCGTCCCGTCCGCGTCCGTGACCGCCTCGCGGACGCCCGGGACCGCCAGTCGCCCCGCGGGCCCGAACGCCGACTGCATGGCGAGTGCGGACTCGTCGTCACCGTCGCCTCCTCGCCCGCCGATGCTCGCGCCGTTCCCGAGGGAGCGGTCGCCGCGTCCCGTCCGACCGCCGCCGCGGCCGACGCGCTGCCCGACGCCGAGGCTGCCGGCACCGGCGAGGGCGGCGAGGACGGTCCGCCGGCGCATCACCGGCCACCCCGGCCGTCCGACCGCGAAGTGTCGGCGAAGTCCATGGCCCCACGTCGTGCTCCGACGTCATAAATCGTCGAGGCGTTCGTGGCGACCGGGGAGACGGGGTCGACGATCGGGAGACGTGTCGGCGA
The DNA here is from genome assembly GCA_964586205.1 of uncultured Halobacteriales archaeon. Classification (GTDB taxonomy): domain Archaea; phylum Halobacteriota; class Halobacteria; order Halobacteriales; family CAZPIG01; genus CAZPIG01. The sequence goes on from CAZPIG010000002.1 coordinate 55,249, forward strand.
CCAGGAGACGTGCCGGCGACCGGGGAGACGGGGTCGGCGGCCGGAGAGTCCGTGACTCGGCGGGGACGGTTTAGGCGCGCCGAAAAGTAGTCAGGTAGATGATAATCCCTAAGGCCGTCGGGTCCCCAGCACCGTCCATGGGCCTGGTCGAGAATCTCGTGCTGGTGTTCGTCGCGGGGTTGCTCACGGCGTTCGCGACCGGTCTCGGCGCGCTGCCCTTCTTCGTGCTCTCGGACGTCAGCGACCGCTGGAACGTCGTGCTCTGGGGGGTCGCGTCCGGCATCATGGTGTCGGCGTCGGTGTTCGGGCTGGTCGGCGAGGGGCTGGCCGAGGCGGAGGGCACCCCCGTCCCCGCGCTGGGGACGACCCTCCCGCTCGGCATGGTCGCCGGGCTGGCGCTCGGGGTGGTGCTGGTGGTCGCGAGCCACCGCGTGCTGACCGACGCCGAGATAGACCCCCGGCAGTACGAGGCCGCGGACTTCAGGAAGCTGGTGCTCGTCCTCGGCGTCCTGACGGTCCACAGCTTCCCCGAGGGCGTCGCCATCGGCGTCTCGTTCGCGGACCTCGGGCTGGCCTCGGCCGACGCGCTGCTGCTGGCCGGCGTCTCCATCCCGCTGCTGGCGGTGTTCATGACCGTCGCCATCTCCATCCACAACGTCCCCGAGGGCGTGGCCATCTCCATCCCGCTGCAGGCGATGGGCGTGAGCAAGTGGCGGATGGTGTGGTGGGCGGTGTTCTCCAGCCTGCCCCAGCCCGTCGGCGCGGTGCTGGCGTTCGCGTTCGTCCGCATCGCCCGGGACTTCCTGCCCGTCGGCTTCGGCTTCGCCGCGGGCGCGATGATATACCTCGTCGCCACCGAGTTCATCCCCGAGGCCGTCGAGATAGGCGAGGGGCTGCCGAACGGGGGTCGCCCGGAGCTAGTCGGCGGCGTGCTCCTCGGCGTGCTGGTGATGGTGCCGCTGGCGTTCATCTAGGCCGTCGTGCCGTCCCGGTCCTGGCCACGGCCTGCCGACTGGGTCACTTGACCGAACACTGCCCCACTGCCACCACAAACTTTCAAGCCCGTCCGACCCGAATCAGATTGTACGGCCGAACCGGGCGACAGAACAAAGTGGCGTGGCAACCAATAACAAGCTCGGTATGGAAACCTGGGCGTGGCTCCTCGGCTACGTCGCCGTGTTCGTCCTCTTCCAGCTCGTCATCTACCGGTACCTCCGGAACGGCGACGGGTCGCCGGTGTCGGGGACGACGCCGCCGGGCCACCCGCGCCGCGGGGCCGCCGACGACGTGGAGGGGCCGTTCGACCACGCGAGCGTCGAGGAGCCCGAGGAGGGCGTCGTGCGGTGTCCCCACTGCGGCGGCACCAACGAATCCGAGTCGACGTTCACCTACTGCCGCAACTGCCTCCGGCCGCTGGGGACCTGACGAGCGGGTCGGGCGACAGTGGTTTTCCCGCAGATACTATCGTCGCGACGGCTTCCGCAGATACTATCGTCGCGGCGGTCGCCACTCGAACCACGGATGCCACGCGCGCTCGCCATCAACGTCGCCGCGAACACCACGCTCCCGGGCGTTCGCGGCCCCATCTACCCCGACGGGAGCTTCGCGTACGTCCCCATCCCCGAGCGCGAGCCGACCGCCGAGCCGGTCCCCACCTACGCGGACCTCGACGTCCCGGTGGCCCTGCCCGACGGGCTGCTCGACCGGCGGGTCCACCTCGACCCGGAGTTCCGGGAGTACCCCCACTGCGAGGGCTACACCTACGGCGACGAGCACGGCGTGAAGGCCCGCCCCATCGCGGAGCTGTCGGCGGGCGACCACCTGCTGTTCTACGCGACGCTCGCTTGCAACGATAGCCCGAACCACGACTGGATAGCGCCCGACTGGGGCGCGTACCTCGTCGGGAGCTTCCGGCTCGCCGCGGACCCGGTGACCCCGGACTCGCTCGACGACTTCGCCGCTGACCAGCGTCGCCACTTCGGGAACAACGCCCACGTCAAGCGCGAGACGTTCGACGCGCGCGTGCTCGCCCGCGGCGACCCCGACGGCTCGGGGCTGTTCGAGACGGCGCTGCCGCTGTCGCGGCCGAATTCGGGCTCCGAGCCGAACCGCGTGGTCACCGACCTCTCCGAGGACTCCGGGCGCGGGCCGTGGTGGCGGCGGCCGCTGCGGTTCGACGCCGAGGCGACGGCGGAGCTGCTGGGCATCGTGGACGAGCAAGCGCCGGAGCGGTGTCTGGGGGACTAGTCGTCGCTCGACGGGTCCATCTCGGAGGAGTCCGGCACGAACGCCACCTCGACCACCTCTGCCGGACCGTCCCCGGCCCGCACGTACCGCACGGGGTCGCGCTCGACGCGGAAGACGGCGAGGACGACCACCAGCCGCCCGTCGGCCACCGTGCCGCGCAGCACGGGCCCGCGGCCGGTGACGACGACGTACGGCGGTGCCGCCACGGGCTCGGCGGGCAGGTCGTAGCCGGCGGCAGTCACGGCGTCCGCGAGGACGGCCGGCGCGCGGTCGAGCAGCCCGCGGGCCCGTAGCTCGGCCCGGAGCGGCTCGACCACGGCGGCGCGGTCGGTGGTCGCTGGTGCGTCCGAGTCCGTCGCTCCGGTCCCAGCTGCACCCCCGTTCCACCCGTCGGCCACCGTATCGGCCGCCTCTACGACGCCGGCGACCACGTCCGCGTGGGCGTCGAGGATTCGGCTCCGCGCAGCGTCTGCGCTCTTCCGGTTTGCGCTGTCCTGCCGCGGGTCGGCGTCGTCGGCCACGGTCACTCCTCGTCGGGGACGGCCGGACTCTCCGCCGCCCCGCCGCCTCGCGCCCTGCCCGGCTCGAACGGCCGGTGGACGAGCGTGTAGCCGTCCGCGCGCTCGCGCACCTCCTCGACGACGTACAGCCGCAGGTCGCGCTCCTGGCTGGTCACCACCGGGACGTCGTAGTGGGTCGCCTCGTACTCGGGCGGGTCGCCGGCCGCGGTCCGCTCGCGGACGAACTCCCGGTGGCGCTGGAGGCGCTTGCGGGCCGTCTCGCGCGCCAGCTCGCACACACCGGCCACCCGCTCGTCGAACACGCCCGTGAACTCGGCCCGTAGCTCGTAGCCCACGGAGCTACGGCCCGCGACCATCGCCGCCAGCGACGTCGTTCCCGTGCCCCAGAAGGGGTCCAGCACCGTGTCGCCGTAGACGGAGTACATGTTGACCAGCCGGTACGGTATCTCCATCGGGAACGCGCCCGAGCGCTCCCGGAGGTCGCCGTGGTCGAGCGCCTGGAAGGTGCCCTGGACGTCGGTCCAGACGTCGGAGAACCACTCGTTGCGCTCCTCCCAGAAGTAGGCGCTCTCGTAGCGGCGCTCCGCGCCGGCCTCGAAGTCCCGCTTCGGGCCGTTGCGGAACACGAGTACGTGCTCGTGTTCGAGGGTGACGTGGGCGTTCGTCGGCAGCATGCCGGAGCCGAGGAACTTCGAGGCGCTGTTGGTCGGCTTGCGCCAGAGCACGCCCGGTAGCTGGCGGAAGTCCCGGTCGCGGAAGGCGTCGACGACCGCGGTGTGGTTCGGGAACAGGCGGAAGCGGTCGCCGACCGACCGGGTCGCGTCGCCGACGTTGACGCAGGCGACGCCGCCGGGCGCGAGCACGCGCGCCACCTCGTCCCACACCTCCCCGAGGGCGTCGTGCATCCGGCGGAACGCCGCCTCGCCGTCGCCGGCCGCGAGGCAGTCCTCGACCGCGGGGTCCATGTCGGCGAATACGTCGTCCCACATCTCTATCATGGGGTACGGCGGCGAGGTGACCACGAGTTCGACCGCGTCGTCGGCCACCGCCGTCATCGAGCGGGCGTCGCCGACGTGGACGTCGTGGTCGGTCTCCATCGACCCGACTTCCAGCGTGTGGCCATTATATTCTTCGACCACGACCTTTTTGCTGCGCGCGAGGGGGCGCGATGCGCCCCCATCGCGCGCCGAAAAAGGTCGATCAAAAATTGGCGTAGACACGCCTGCCGGTACGGAACGTCTGTCTCCCGGCGCGGTTCGGGATGATTTCTCGCGGGCGGGGAGAGATGTGTTTCTCCCGGCCGAACAACGCCAATTTTTGATCGACCTTTTTCGGGAGCGTGAGCGCGCGCCGACAGCCGCCCCCCCACCACCAACAAACAAAATATAGTGGGGTAAAGTTGGCACAAAAAACGTTTTTC
>CAZPIG010000003.1:0-18762 GCA_964586205.1 uncultured Halobacteriales archaeon
TCCGGACCGAGGACCGGACCGTCGAGACCGTCATCGACGAGCTACGCCGCGTCGCGGACGAGGTCGACGGCGACATCGTCCAGAAGGGCGACGACCAGCTGATCGTCACCCCGACCGGCGTCCACATCAGCCGCGAGAAGCTGAACTGAACGGGGTCGCTGGCGTCTGGGGTTCGCGCTCGTCGTCGCGCGAACCGTCGGAGCCGTGCGCCGTCGTTGCGATTCTCTGCCGCCGCAGCTACGACTCCTCGTCGCCGCTACGACTCCTCGCGGTCGTCGTCCGCGGTCCGCCGCCGCCACCACGCGGCCGCGCCCACCGCGACCGCCGACGCGGCCGCGCCCACGCCCGGGACGACGGTGGCGGGACCGTCGTCGTCCGGCTCCGTGGGCGTCGCGGTCGGGGACGGAGTGGGCGACGGCGTCGCCGTCGGGGAGGGTGTCGGTGACGGCGTGGGTTCCACCGTCTGCGGCTCCCCGTCGGTCAGCGACGGCGGGTCCGGCTGGCGGCCGGCGGCGACGGGGAAGGTGTAGAGTCCCTCGAAGAGCGGCTTGCCGCCGACGCCGTGGCTGCTGGCGACGAAGGTGTCGCCCGCCGCGGCGCGGGCGGTCCAGAACGCCGCCTCGTCCGGCCGCCGCCACCACGCCAGCTCCACCGGGTCGGCGGGGTCGCTCACGTCGTGGACCTTCACGCCGCCCTGGTACCACGAGGTCAGCACGTAATCGCCGACGAACCCGAAGTTGTGCGCGGTCGTCCACGTCCCCAGCCGGCTCTCGTCGGTCGCGCGCGGCGGGTCGATAGTCGAGAGCCGCGTCGGCGCGCCCGGGTCCGAGACGTCCCAGAGGTCCACGCCGCCCGGACCGCCGGTCCCGTCGCCGTTCAGGTCCCACGCCTCCCGGCCGACGCCGACGACGGAGCCGTCCGGCGTCGGCCGGACGTAGTGGCTGTTGCCCGGTAGCTCGAACAGGGCCTCGACGATGGCGGACTGGTCGTCGTTTGCGTCGAGGGCGGCCGGCGTCTCGCCGCCGAAGTCGGCGAGGTAGGTCGGGTCCGCCGGGTCGCTCACGTCGAGCAGCCACGTCCCGGCGTCCCAGTAGGCGAGGTACGCCACGCCGTCGGCGACCCACACGTCGTGCAGGCCGATGAGCGGCGACGGGACCTGCACCCACGCGTCGTCGTATCCTTCGAGGGACCACTCGCCGACCAGCGTGGGGTCGTCGTCGCGCGCGTCGTAGACGGCGAGGTGGTCCTCCGCGGCGAGCAGGGTCCGGACGAGGTAGACGAAGCCGTCCCGGACGAAGGCGTTGTGGATGGCGTGGCCGGTCTCCGCGAACGCTAGCTGCTCGGGGGCTGCCGGGTCGGTCACGTCGTACCACAGGAAGCCGTTCGGCACCGTCCCGCCCCGCGGGTCGGCCGGTCCGGGGACGACGAGGCGGTCGCCGTCGACGGCCACGTCCCGGACGTGGGCCATCGGCCCGTCCTCGTGGTCGGCGAGCAGCCCCCGGCGCTCGGTCACCACGGCGGGATTCGCGGGGTCGCTCACGTCCACCACCGCGAAGCCGTCGCCGGTCGAGAGGTAGGCCGTCTCGCCGTCGGCGTCGACGACGGCCTCGGTCGCGCCCTCCACGGCGACCCGGCCCAGCGGCCCGAAGGAATCGGGCTGGATTCGGGACCGGTCGAGCGGTCCGGAGTGGTCGGGTCGGGCCCCCGACCGGTCGGTGGCCCGGCCGCGCGCGATTCCGACCGCGGCCGCTCCGAGCGCTCCGAGGAGGGTGCGGCGACGCATCGTCTCCTCGTGCGGGCCCGACGCGTATGTCCTTTGTGCAATGGGGGATGCCAACCACCCGTCGACGCCCCGGCGACACCGATAAACCGCGCCACGTGGTACCGACGACTACGGATGGGCGAGGAGGGAAGACAGCGCGGAGCGCTCCCGGACGACCTCACGACGGCCGAGCGCGAGGCGCTGCACGAGGTGGAGGTGGGCATCGAGTGGCTCCGGCGAGCGGAGGGGAACCTCATCGCGTTCCACCACGCCGTCGGCCACGGGGTCGACCACCTCGCGGCGGCCGAGCGCCACCTCCGGGAGGCCGGCCACGGCGACCTCGCGGACCGCGTGCGCGACGACCTGCTGCCGCGGGGCGTGACCGCCGACGACCGCTGGTCGTACGCGCTCGTCGAGGAGTACCAGCACTCGTTTCTTGCGGAGATGGCGGCCTTCGAGGCGGCGGTGCGGGCCGACCTCGCCGGCGGCGAGCGCCACGTCGCCGAGCGCCACCAGCGAGTGGCGTGGCGCGAGCGGGCGCGAAGTGGGCGGTCGGAAGGCGGGGGCGGGGAGGACGGCGAGGGGGATTCGGAGTAGCGAAGTGTCCAGTCAGTAGAGCGGTCGTGGGTCGTCGCGACGGCGCGGTGGACTGGAAGCAGTCACCGCTACCGTTGACGCCCCTAGCAGGCACCGCCGGAGATAAGCCCGCAGCCACCCGATTGGGACCCATGATACGACCGGACCTCACCGGACGGACCGCGCTCGTCACGGGCAGCGCGCGGGGCATCGGCCGCGCGCTGACGCTTGCGCTGGCCGACTGCGGGGCCCGCACCGCCGTCCACTACCACACCAGCGACGACGAGGCGCGCGCGGTCGCCGAGACGGCCGCCGACCGCGGTGCCGGGGCGACCGCGGTCGTGCAGGGCGACGTGACCGACCCCGACGAGGTCGACGCCCTCTTCTCGGCCGTCGAGGCCGAACTCGGGTCCGTGGACGTGCTCGTGAACAACGTCGGCGCGTTCGCGCCGGAGCACTGGGAGGGGATGGACTACGGGACGTGGCGGCGCGTCGTCGAGACGAACCTCGACGCGACCTTCCTCTGCTGTCGGCGCGCGGTCCCCGCCATGCGCGAGGCGGGCTACGGCCGCGTCGTCAACGTCGGCTACGCCAGCGCCGGGAAGGGGCTGGTCGGCCCGAAGAACGCCCCGTACTTCATCGCCAAGGCGGGCGTGCTGATGTTCACGCGGATGCTCGCCGCCGACACCAGCGACGACGGCATCACGGTCAACGCCGTCTCCCCCTACGTCGTCGAGAACTCCGACCGCTTTCCGGACGAGCTACCCCGGGGGCGGCCCGCCAGTTTCGAGGACGTGGCCCAGGCGGTGCTGTTCTTCTTCGAGGACGGCAGCGGCTACCTCAGCGGCGAGAACGTCGAGGTCGACGGCGGGTGGCTGCCGGAGGACGTCTGAGTCACGGCGGCCCTGTCGAATCGGCCGGCACTGCCCGTGGTCGCTGTCGCACCGCTCTCTCCGCTACCACTGGACCTGTAACCCCGCCGTCGAGTGGGCGAGCGCTTAAGTGCCAGTTACTTGCAGAGCAGTCATGGAGCGGACGCCGGTTCTCTGCGGCTTGTGCGCCACGGCCGCGCGGGCGGATGTCCCGCCGGGCGCGGCGGACTGCGACCACTTCGGCGAGGACGGCCCCGACGCCGTCTGGCTCGCGGTGGCCGGGAGCGTCGTCGGCGTTGCGGGCGGCCGCCGCCGGCCGCGGAAGTGGGCCCTCCGCGCGCCGGTCCGGCCGCCGACCCACCCCGCCTTCGAGGCCGTGGTGCGCGAGAAGCGCACGCCGGCTACGACGTTCAAGCTACCCGTGCGGACCGGGGGTCGCGTCCACTTCGTCGAGACCGAGCGGTGCTACGAGGTCCACTACGACGCCGCGGACCCCGACCCGCCCGCCGGCCCCGGCGACCTCGTCGGCCACGGCCTCGAGATAGTCGGCAACAACGTCGCCCGGCGACTGCCGCGGGGCCAGCGGCCGGCCCCGCCGCTGTACGTCGTCCCCGAGCACCGGCGAATCGCGCTCCGGGCGGCGGGGCGGGCCGGGTCGCGCGAGGACGCTGGCGGGGTCGCCTGAGCGGCGCGGGGGGGGGGAGTGCCGCGTCGCGGCGTCCCGTGGCGCGACTTCCGGCGTCCCGGGGCGGTGTTCCCGACGACCCTCACAGGTCCGTCACGTACACCCAGCCCGCGGCCCCGAGTTCCTCGTCCCAGTGGTCGCTGACGCGGTCGTAGCCCCGGCGCTCGTAGAACCGCACCGCGCGGTCGTTGTCCTGCAGGACCACCAGCCGCACCCGCCGGCCGCCGCAGCCGCGGACCCACCGCTCGACCCGACGGAGGAGGCGGGTCCCCACCCCCTCGCCCCACCAGTCGGGGTGGACGTAGATGGCGTACAGGCTCCAGTCGGCCTCCGGGGCTTCGCTCGGCCCCGCGGCGGCGAAGCCGACCGGGCGCTCGGCGTCGTCGACCGTCGCGACGAGGTAGACCTGGCCGTTCTGGCGGACCTGCTCGCGCAGGCGCTCCGGCGCGTAGTACTCGTCGACGAACGCCTCCACCAGCTCCCGGCCGACGATGTCGGCGTGGGCCGCGCGCCACGAGGTCCGGGCGATGCGCCGGACGACCGGGACGTCGCCCGGACCGGCCTCGCGGACCGCGACGGTGGCCATGGAACCGTCAGTACCACGGCTCGGAGGGAAAGCGTACCGGTCCGGGGACCGGCCGTCGACGGCGTCCGAACGTTGCCGTCCCTTTGAGGGCGTCCAAACGCTGCGGTCCCTTGAGGGCGACCCAACGCTGCAGTCCGTCGTCGGGGTTGCAGTCGAATGTTCGGGGTGATTTCCCCCCGCGGCTTCGGGTGGAGATAGGGAGAGAGCGAGCTGTTCTCTCCATCAGACACCACTGTTTCGTGTGGAGACCCCGGGCGACAGCACCCGTCCCGTTGGGTGTAACCATCCCGTCAAGTGGTCCCTGCGTCCCGCCGTCGGGCGACCATCTCGCGCCGGCAGTCCCGGAGGCGCTCGACGGTCACGGCCGCGCCCGCCGCGTCGAGGACGGCCCGGTCGAGGCGGTCCAGGGCGGCGTCAACGTCGCCGTCCGCACGATTGCTGGAATCGCTATCAGCGCGGTCGCTGGAATCACTGTCCACGCGGTCGCTGGAATCGCCGTCCGTGCCGTCGTTGCGACTGCTGTCCGCGCGGTCGCCGCCCGCACCGTCGGCCGCCCCATCGCTCTCGGCCGCCACCACCGCCTCGAACGCGCCGGCGATGCGGCGGCGGTGGCCACCGGACAGCGCGCGGACGTCCAGCACCGGGACGGCCGATAGCTCGTAGGTCATCAACTGGAGCGCGCCGCCGCCCTCCGCGCGCCCGAAGCACTCCAGCAGCGTCCGGTGCAGCGTCGAGTTCAGCGCGCCCAGCAGCGCGGCCGGGGCCACGCCCTCGCGCAGCCGGAGGCAGTCGATGGCGTTGCTGGGGACCAGCCCGCCGCTGTTGCGCGCGACGACCACCCGCCGGTCGAAGAACTTCGGGTGCAGGACCGCCGGCGGGTCGAGCGGCCCGAGGTCGAACCAGACCCGCCGCGCGGCGCAGGTCGACCGCTCGTCGTACCCCTCGCGCTCGCCGTGTTCGACGTACTCGCGGAGCGCGTCGTAGCCGTCGCGCGCGAGCGCCCCTTTGACGGCTGCTACGGGGTCGTCAGCGGACGCGGTCGCTGGAGAGTCGCCAGCGGCCGCCCCTGTGCCGTCGCCGAGGACCCCCTCCACGTAGTCGTGAACGTCGAGGACCGCCGCGTCCACGTCGGCGGGCGATACCGCGCGGCCGTCGACCTGCCGCAGGCTCGTGACGGCCGGCGAGAGGAAGCGGTCGGCCACCGGCCACCGCTCGCGGTCCTCGCGGTCGAGGAAGAAGAAGTCGTTCGCGCCCGTCTTGTAGCCGTAGGTCACGTCGGCGAGCGCGCCGAGCGGGGCCAGCGCGTCGCTACCGAGCAGCTCCAGCACCGGTCGGGGCGCGTCGAGGTAGTGGGCCAGCTTGGCCGCGTCGCGGAACCGCCCGCGCGGGAGGTCCACCACGCGCCGGCCCGCCCGCTCCGAGACGGCCTGCTCCGAGACGACCGCCCCGGGAGGCCCGTCGGTGCCGCCGCGACCGTGCCGGTCGCCCGCTGGTCCGTCGTCGGGCCACCGGGAGGAGCGACCGTGGCTCTCGCGGGCCGCCGCGACGAGCGTCTCGCCGTCGGGCTGCCCGGAGAAGCCTACCAGCCGGGCCGGGCCGTCGGGGTCGGCACGGCGCTCCAGCAGCACGAGCAGCGTATCGACCAGCGCGCCGTCGAAGGCGCGGTCCGGGAACGTCGCCACGGCCGCCACCCGGTAGTGGTCGGCCACGAAGGCCCGCAGGGACTCGCCGTACCGGGCGGTCAGCCACTTCCGGGGCGCGACGAACGCCAGCCGGCCGCCCGGCCGCAGGAAGCGGGTCGCGTGGGTGAGGAAGTAGACCGAGGCGTCGCTCCGCCCGGAGGGCGCGCGGTCGCCGTCGCGGTACGGCGTCTCCCCGTCGGGCCCCAGCGCGGCGAGGTGGTCGCGGTAGTGGGACTTGTCGTCGAGGTCCTCGTGGCGGACGAACGGGGGGTTGCCGACGACGGCGTCGAAGCCGGGTGGGTTCCCACCATCGTGGAGGAGCGTCCCCGGTTCGCAGTCGAAGAAGCTCGCCGTCCGCGTCCGCACCGCGCTCGAAGCCACGCCCGCGCGGTCCGCGAGCGCCTCGGCGGCCAGCGAGAGCGGCCGTCCGTTCACGTCGACCAGCGCGATGCGGTCGACCGCCGCCTCCGGGGTCGCGCCGAGCGCCGAGACGAGGCGGTCGTGGGCCGCGAGCGCGAACGCCCCCGCGCCCGCCGCCGGGTCGAGGATTCGCGGCAGGGACTCGTCGTTCGTGGTCGCGTCGGCCTCTGCTGGCGAGGGGGCCGCGAGCGCCCACTCCACGAGCGCGCGGGCGATGGCCGGCGGCGTGTAGAACTGGCCGTCGGCGCGGCGCTCCTCGGCCGAGAGCGCGGCCTCGTAGCGGCCGCCGGGCGAGCCGTCGGCGTCGTCGAGGCCGCTCATGGGGCGGTGTACCGGGGGCTGGCTCATAGTTGTCGGGGCCGAACTTCAGGGGTGTCAACGGTACCTTCGACAGGACGGTGGATTGTGGAGATAGTCACCGCTAACGTTGATAACCTTACTCCTAAAGCCCTATCAACGCTGCCTCCCAACCCCATCCAGATGCCGGACCCGCTGCTGGCCGTCGAGGGGCTCACCACCACGTTCCCGAGCGAGCGCGGCCGCGCGGCCGCCGTCGAGGACGTGTCGTTCACCGTCGAGGCCGGCCGGGCGGTCGGCCTCGTCGGCGAGAGCGGCAGCGGCAAGTCCGTCACCGCGCGGTCGCTCGTCCGCCTCGTGGAATCGCCCGGCCGCATCGAGTCGGGGGCCATCCGGTGGCGTGGCACCGACCTCCTCGACCTGGATGCGAGCGCGCTCCGGGCCCTCCGTGGCGACGAGATAGCGATGGTGTTCCAGGAGGCCGACCGGGCGCTCGACCCGGCCTACACCGTCGGCCAGCAGCTAGTCGAGGCCATCCGCGCCCACCGCGACGTCCCGCGAGCGGCCGCCCGCGAGGAGGCGGCCGACCTGCTTGCCGAGGTGGGCATCCCCGCGCCAGACGAGCGCCTCGGCGACTACCCCCACCACCTGTCCGGCGGGATGGCCCAGCGCGCGGCGCTGGCCATCGCGCTGGCGAACCGCCCGCGGCTGCTGATAGCGGACGAGCCGACCACCGGGCTGGACGTGACGACCCAGGCGACGGTTCTCGAGCTGCTCGCGGACCTGCGCGAGCGCGAGGACATGGCGCTGCTGCTCGTCTCCCACGACGTCGGCGTGGTCTCGGAGGTCTGCGACGACGTGCTGGTCATGTACGCCGGCCGCATCGTCGAGCGCGGCTCCCGCGACGCCGTGATAGAGGACCCGAAGCACCCCTACACGCGAGCGCTGCTGTCGAGCGTCCCCCGACTCGACGCCGCGGCGGCCCCGGCCCCCATCGAGGGCACGCCGCCGAACCCCGGCGACCGCCCCGCGGGCTGTCGGTTCCACCCGCGCTGCCCCGCGGCCGAGGAGGTCTGCACCCGCGAGCAGCCCCCCGAGGTGCCGTTCGAGGACGGGTCGTCGGTCGGGACCACCACTGACGGCGACCACGCCGCGGCGTGCTACGTCTACACGGACGCCTACGACGGCGGGGAGGAGGCGCTGCCGCCGGTGGACGCCGCGGCACACCCCCAGTCGGAGCGGGAGGCGGACGACGCCTCGCGTCCCGAGCGACGGGAGGAAAGCGACGCTCCACAGTCGGAGGTGGACGACGCGTGAGCCTCCCCGACTGGCTCCCCGGGAAAGCAGGCGGGGGACGGGCGGGCGAGAGCGACTCGGCCCCGACCCCGCTGGACCCCGACCGCGGCGGCGACCCGCTGCTGTCCGTGCGGGACCTGCGGTCGTACTACCCGGTCCGCGGGGGCGTGCTCGGCCGCCGCGTCGGCGACGTGCGCGCCGTCGACGGCGTGAGCTTCGACCTCTACCCCGGCGAGACCCTCGCCGTCGTCGGCGAGAGCGGCAGCGGCAAGACCACCCTCGCGGAGACGATTCTGGGGCTCCACGACCCCGACGGCGGCACGGTCCACCTCGACGGCCGGCCGGTCCACCGGCTGTCGGGCCGCGACCTCCGGCGGCTCCGCCGGGACGTGGGCGTCGTCTTCCAGGACCCCCAATCCAGCCTGAACGAGCGGCTGACCGTCCGGCGCGTCGTCCGCGAGCCGATGGTCGTCCACGACGCCTACGCGGGCGAGCGCGACGAGCGGGTCCACGAGCTACTCGCGGACGTGGGGCTGGACCCGGAGGAGCACGCGGGTCGGTACCCCCACGAGCTTTCGGGCGGGCAGCGCCAGCGGGTGGCCATCGCCCGCGCGCTGGCGCTGGAGCCGACGCTGCTGGTGGCCGACGAGCCCACCAGCGCGCTCGACGTGAGCGTCCAGGCGGGCATCCTCCGGCTGCTCGACCGCCTCCAGGCGGACCACGGCCTCACGTACCTGCTGGTCAGCCACGACCTGAGCGTCGTGCGCCACGTCGCCGACCGCGTGGCGGTGATGTACCTCGGACGGTTCGTCGAGCGGGCGGGCGTCGAGGCGCTGTTCGACGCGCCCGCTCACCCCTACACCGAGGCGCTGCTGTCCGACGTCCCGCGGTTCCGGAGCGAGCGCGGTGGGCGGAGTGAGCGTGGTGGACGAGGCGAGCAGGACGAGCGTCCCGGGCGCGACGGGCGCATCGTCCTCGAGGGCGAGCCCCCGGACCCCGCGGACCCGCCCGCGGGCTGTCCGTTCCACCCACGCTGTCACCTGAAGGGGGCGCTGTCGGCCGACGAGCAGCGGCGGTGCGAGACGGAGCGGCCGGCGCTCACCGCGGATGGAGACGCCACCGTCGAGGACGGCGTCGCTGACCCCGACCGCGACGGCAGCGGGCACCCGGCGGCGTGTCACTTCCGGCCGGAGTAGTCGGTCGGACGCCACGTGGCTTCTGCCCTCCGGGTGTCGCATCGTCCGCGCCACCGCCGACCACACCTGTTGGCCAAAAATTATAACTGAATCTAATCTCGTGGGGCCTACTATGCAGTCAGTAAGGCGCGCCCGTCATCGGGGGCGGGCGCTCGTGTTCTTCGTGGTCGTCGCGGTCGTCGCCAGCGTGGCCGTCACCGGCGCGCTCGTTCCGGCGACGGCCACGACCCAGAGCGGGAACGTCTTCTTCGAGAGCGTGACGCCGTCGTCGGACACGACGCTGTCGCCCGGACAGACCTACAACTTCGACGTGACGGCGGGCTACATCCTCGACGGCGTGTCGAGCGCGGAGATCCAGCTGATATTCGAGGGCTCCAGCATCTCCAACAACATCCGGGACACGGCGACCGTCTCGGGGAGCGAGGGCACCGCGTCGCTGTCGGGGACGCTGACCGTGCCGAGCGACTGGAACACCAACAACGACCTCCAGGTGACGCTGCTGATGCGGGACGGCAACGGGAACTTCCTCGACTCCTACACCTACAACTACAACGTCGATTCCCCGAACACGCCCCCGTCCATCGACAGCTACTCGCCCTCCGACACGGCCTACGAGGTGTCGACGGGGACCACCGAGTCGTACTCCGTCTCCGCCTCGGACCCCGACGGCGACTCGCTGTCGTACACGTGGACCGTCAACGACCACAACGACGACAACGGCCAGTTCCAGGTCGGCACCGGGGCCAGCCACAGTCACACGTGGGACACCGTCGGCGACTACACCATCCGGGCGAAGGTCCACGACGGCACGACGACCGTCGTCCAGTCGTGGACCGTCGTCGTCACGGAGACGGCGACGCCGCCGACGGTGACCACGGACTCGCCCTCCTCCGTCGGGGACGCCGGCGCGACCCTCCACGGCGTCCTCGACAACACCGGGTCGGCGGGCAGCGCCGACGTCCACTTCGAGTACCGCGAGGAGGGGGCCAGCACGTGGCAGACGACGGCGACGCAGACGCTGAGCGGCTCCGCGGGCTTCAGCGAGACGCTCTCCGGGCTGTCGCCGGGGACGACCTACGAGTACCGGGCCGTGGCGTCGTCGCCCGACGGGACCGACAGCGGCAGCGTCGTGACGTTCACCACGACCGCGGAGGGCAACGTCTTCTTCGAGGACATCACCCCGTCGTCGGGGACGGCGCTGACCCCCGGCGAGACCTACGCCGTGGACGTCACCGCCGGCTACACGCTGTCGTCGGCCTCGGGCGGCGAGATACGCCTCTTCTTCGAGAGCATCTCCGCGGGCGCGGAGGACGTCGCCACCGTGTCGTCGGACGAGGGCACCGCGTCGCTGTCGGCGTCGCTGAGCGTGCCGAGCGACTGGAACACCAACAACGACCTCCAGGTGACGCTGCAGTTCGTCTCCGGCGGTGGCGATACCCTCGACGTCCAGACGCAGACGTACAGCGTCACCTCGCCGAACACGCCGCCGACCATCGACAGCTACTCCCCCTCCGACACCGCCTACGAGGTGACCAACGGCACGACCGAGTCGTACTCCGTCTCGGCCTCCGACGAGGACGGCGACCCGCTGTCCTACGACTGGTACGTCAACGACCTGAACGACGACTCGACCGGCCCACAGCACGTCGCCTCGGGTGCCAGCTACACCCACGCCTTCGACCGGGTCGGGGACTTCACCGTCCGGGTCGAGGTGAACGACGGCACGACCACCGTCGAGGAGGTCTGGACCGTCGCGGTCGCGCCGCGGGACACGAACGCGCCGCCCTCGCTGTCCCGGGTGTCACCGGGGTCGCCGTCGCTGACCCTCTCGCCGGACGAGCAGGCCGGCTTCGAGGTGGAGGCCAGTGACGAGGATGCCGACCTGGAGCGCATCGAGTGGGCCGTCGACGGCGAGACGGTCCACACCCGCTTTCTGACCGGTAGCTCCCCGGCGACGGACGCCTACGCCACCAGCTTCCCGGAGGCGGGCACGTACGCGCTGACGGCGACGGTGTACGACGGCAACGGCAACAGCGACGCCGTCGAGTGGACCGTCACGGTCGAGGGCAGCGACGGGCCCGCCGTGGAGACGGGGTCGGCCGCGGGCGTCGGCACGGCAAACGCCACCCTCCGCGGGCGGCTGAACGACCTCGCCGGGGCCGAAAGCGCCGACGTGTACTTCGAGTTCCGCCGACGGGGCGACGACGCGTGGCAGTCGACGCCGGCGAGGCCCCGCGACGCGACCGGCGGCTTCGAGGCCACGGTCGAGGGCCTCTCGCCGGACACTACCTACGAGTTCCGGGCCGTCGCGGAGACGCCCGCCGGCCGCGACGCCGGCGCGCTCGCCACGTTCACTACCGACGCCACCGCCACTCTCGACGGGGACGTGGGTATCGTGACCGCGGAGTCCTCGCCGTCACCGGGAACGGAGCTGACAGCCGGCGAGGAGGCCCCGCTGTCGCTGCGGGTCTTCCACGACCTCTCGGGTGCCGACTCGGGGACTATCGAGCTGTACTTCGAGGGCCTCTCCGAGAGTGCCGCGGGGACCCTCGACGTGTCGGCCGGCGAGGGCTACGAGCGCGTCGAGCTGACGCTCGCGGTTCCGGCGGACTACAGCGGCGACCTCGAAGTGACCTTCGTCCTCTCGGCCGGCGGCGAGCGCCTCGACGCGGACTCGGTGACCTACACGGTCGGCCCGCCGGGAGACAACGCGGCTCCGACCGTCGACGACCTCGAACCGGCCGAGACGGCCCTCGACGTCGAGGCGGGGACGGCCCGGACGTTCGCCGTCGAGGCGAGCGACGGCGACGGCGACGACCTGACCTACGTCTGGTACGTCTCGGACCTCGCCACCGACCGCGCACCGAAGCGCGTCGCGACGGGACCGAGCTACACCCACGCCTTTGGCGAGGCAGGGGAGTACAGCGTCCGCGTGGCCGTCGACGACGGCACCACCACCGTCGAGCAGTCGTGGGTGGTGGCGGTCGGCGGGACGACCGACGGGCCGCCGCGGCTCGCCGGCGCGCCGCCGACCGACCCCGACGACGACGGCGTCTACGAGGACGTCAACGGGAACGGCCGGGTCGACTTCCACGACCTCGTGGCCCTCTTCGAGCACCTCGACGACCCCGACGTGCGGGACGACCCCGGCCCCTACGACGTGGACGGCGACGGTCGGCTTGGATTCCCGGACGTGGCCGCCATGTTCGACGCGCTGTTCGGGGGTGAGACGCCATGAGGGGTATCGGGGAGTCCCTATCCGGCCTCGGCGCGTTCGGGACCGGACAGACCTCGCCGACGGTGACCGCGGGCGACGCGACGGTGACCGCGGACGGGACGGCGACGCTCCCGCTGACGCTGTCGGCCGCGCCCGACGGCCTTGCAGGCTACGCGCTCCGGGCCCGCGTCGGCGACCCTTCGGTCGCGCGAATCGTCGGCGCGACGGCGGCCGACTTCCCGCTGACCGATTCGCGCGTGGCGGGCGACGGCGGGCGGGCCCGCGTCGGCGGTGTGGACCTAGACGACAGGGTGACCTCCGGAGCGACCGACGTCGCCCTCGGCCGGCTGACGGTCGAGGGGCGCGCGTCCGGCGCGACCCCCGTCGCCGTCGACGTGCTGGGGATGGACGACGACGCCGGCGGCCGCGTCGGCCCGGCGACGGCCGCCGGGACGGTGACCGTGGACGGCGGCACGCCGACCCCGACTCCCACTGTCGGCACCGGGGGCTACGACCTCCGGAGCGGCGACCTCCGGGAGCTACGGCTGGACGGCCAGCGGTACTACGCCATCAGGAAGGTGCCGGGGACGGACGCCTCCCGGTGGGCGGTCACGACCGACGACTACCGGCTGGTCGACGTCGAGACGGCCCGCCACGTCCTCTGGGCGAACCGGTACGCCGGCAAGACCGACCACCGGCCGTTCTACCGGGACGACCTCGAGTACTCCAAGCGCCGCCGCGGCGAGCTCGAGATGCGGGAGTTCGCCGCACGGGCCGGCGAGATAGGGCTGAACGTCCTCGAGGGGTGGGCCCTGCTGACGCTCGGAGCCGGCGTGCTCGTCGTGGGAACCGTGGTCGACACGCTGACCGACCTCGTCGCGTGGGGCCAGGACGAACTCACGAACCCCTACCGCGAGGCTCTGGCCGCCACGGCGGCGACCGGCCGCAACCTCGACTGGATAGACACCGAAGTGACGGCGCTCCCGCGGGGCCAGTGGCTCACCGCCGACATGGAGCGGGTGGTGGACACGGCGGCCGGGTTCGCGGGGGTCGTCGACGACTTCCAGTCCGTCGGGCAGGCGTTCCGGACCTACATGCGAGGACGGGCGGTCAGCAACCCATCGGCGTCCGGGATGTTCTACCTCGGGGTGAAGAACCAGGCCGTGAACTTCCTCAAGGGGTTCGCGAAGGGCATCGTGCTCGCGTTCGCCGTCGATGCGACCGTCGACGCCGCGGAGGGCTGGTTCCGCCGGAACGCGAAGATAGCCAGCATCCTCCACGCCTACCACTCGCTGCGCATCCCCATCCTCGAGGAGCTGATCGAGATGGAGACCCGCGCCCAGGCGGGACGGCTGGCCCCCGCCGACGTCGTCCGGTACCACCTCTACAAGCTCTCGATGCACCAGATACGCGCGCTCGCGTTCGACATGACCAGCATGCACTACCAGCAGATGGCCGACGACGGCGGCATCGACCTCGGCGAGGTGATGGAGGTGATACAGGGCGTCGAAGACAAGGCGGAGGAGCACGACCGCCGGGCGGCCCGGTCGGCCGACGCCGCGAAGTACGCGCTGCTCGGCCTCGGGGTCGGTCGTAGCGAGGCGGACGCCGAGACCCGGCGGTCCATCAACCGCGAGGTCGCCTCGGGAGGTGATCAGTGATGGAGCGCCGCGCCCTCCTCGCGCTGCTCGGCGTCGGCGGCGCGACCGCCGCGGCGGGCTGCAGCGGCCTCCTCGGCGGCGACGAGGACGACGGCGGCGAGGCGACGCCGGAGGGGACGACGCCGACGGCGACGCCGGAGCCCGAGGGGCTGAGCCTCGACGACGTCCAGCGCCGCGAGCGCGAGGTGATGAGCGGGACGTCCCCGGACCCGGCGCTGTCCTACGACTACGGGACCGTCGAGATATCGGACGTCCCCGACCCGAACTTCGAGCGGGTCGAGGCCCGGGCGACCCCCGACCGGCGGGCCGACCGCATCCACGCGACGCCCGGGCTCGTCTCGGCCGACGAGCTAGCGGCCCGCCTCCGCGCGGTGTGGGGCGTCGGCCGGACCGAGGAGGTCGAGCGGGAGGTCGACGGCCGGTCCGTCACGTTCGCGGGGGGCGTGAGCGGCGGAACGGCGTACCTCGTCGGGGCGCGGCCCGACGACGGGGACGGTGTGGTCCTCGTCGCGCGCGCGGCTTCGCTCGACACCGCCCGCGAGCTGACGGCCGGCTTCGACTGAGGGGTCGCCGCCACGGTCGGCGGGAGGCAGCTCTCGACGCCCCGAGCGGTCCTCGTCCGACGGCCGAGCCCCGGCAAGACCGGTCGGGCATGGTGACGCTGAAATACCCGGAGCCGGAAGCCCACGCGAGGCACGCACGCACATGACGCGTTCGACACCCCCGGACGGACCGGATGAGTCCCAATGGTAAGTGACAGCGACGTAGACGGCGGAGCCGCGACCCGCATCGACCGACGGAACTTCCTGCGCGTCGGCGGCGGCGCGGCGGTCGGCATGCTGGCCGGCTGTCCGAGCGGCGACACGCCGACGCCGGCGGGACCTGCCGGCTCGGCCACGCCGACGACCGCGCCCGCCGAGCGGATGCGCGGCGGCACCCTGACGGTCGGCATGGAGGGGCAGTTCACCGGTCTCGACCCCCACCGGACCAACAGCGTGATATCGTGGCTCGTCGTCTACAACACCTGCGAGACGCTGGTCACCTTCGGGGACGGCGAGGTGGTCGGCCGCCTCGCCGACGACTGGTCGGTTTCCGAGGAGGGCACGACCTACACCTTCGCGCTGAAGCAGGGCGTGCAGTTCCACCCGCCGGTGAGCCGCGAGATGACCGCCGAGGACGTGGTGTACACCTTCGAGCGGATGATGACCGAGGGCTCGGAGATGGCGTCGGACCTCGCCGTGGTGGAGTCGGTGACGGCCGAGGACCGCTACACCGTCCAGTTCTCGCTGAGCGAGCCGTTCTCGCCGTTCCTGCGCTTTCTCGCGCGGGTGTCGTGGGTCGTGGTGCCCGAGGAGGCCGTCGAGGCCCAGGGCGGGGAGATAGGCGACCTCCAGGAGCCCGTCGGTACCGGGCCCTTCCGGTTCGCCAGCCACTCGAAGGGCGACTCGCTCCGCATCGAGGCCTTCGACGGCTACCGGTCGGAGACGCTCCCGCTGCTCGACGCCGTCGAGTTCGTCGTCGTCCCGGACCGCGACTCGCGAGTGCTGGCGCTCCGGCAGGGCGAGGTAGACCTCGCCCGGGGGCTGCCCGGCAAGGACGCCGCGGGCGTGGACGACCGCGAGAACACGCGCGTCGTTCGGACCGACGACTCGGCGTGGGCACAGCTCTACATCAACAGCAGCCGCGAGCCGTGGTCCGACCCCGCGGTCCGGCGGGCCGTCGCGCACGTCGTCGACCGGAGCGCCATCGTCGAGGCGGGCCTGTTCGGCTACGGGACCGCGGCGTGGCAGCCGTTCGCCGACGACAGCCCGTGGCAGGTCGACCTCGACAACGCCCGCCGGCGGGACGTAGAGCGGGCCCAGCAGATACTCGCCGACGCCGGCGACCCCCTCGACGGCGAGACGCTGACCATCGAGACCAACAGCACCTACCAGGTGATGGAGACGACGGCGACGGTGCTCGCCGCGAACCTCCGGGAGGCCGGCATCGACGCCGAGGTAAACAACGTCGAGTGGGGGACACAGCTCCAGGACTTCGTGACCTCGAACTTCGACGCGATGGCCTTCTCCATCCCGCGGAAGGTCGACCCCGACCGCTACTACTACAACTTCCTGCGCGAGGGCGGCTACCTGCAGTACGGGGCCGACCAGCCGGACGCCGACCGTATGCGCGAGCTGCTGGAGATGGGCCGCCGCGAGCGCGGCCAGCAGCGCCGCGAGATATACGCCGAGCTACAGACCCTCGTCAACGAGCACGTGCCGTGGATATCCATCGCCCGCAGCGACGGGCTGACCGGGATGCGCGAGCGGGCGAAGGGCCACCAGCAGTGGCGGCTGCCCTACGACCGCTTCTGGCGGTTCTGGAAGGTCCAGGGGTAGCCGGCCGAGCCGGCTCCCGGAGGGAGACGACGACAGCCATACGTACCCCCGACCCCAACCACGCGACCGATGGCACCGGACCTCCACGAGTACGTCCTCAGACGGCTCCTCGCCGCGGTCCCGGTGCTGCTCGTGGTGTCGTTCGTCGTCTTCCTGCTCGTCAGGCTCGTCCCCGGCGGGCCGGCAGTGTCGATGCTCGGGGCCGACGCCGACCCCGAACAGATACGCCAGGTCCGCGAGGCCATGGGTCTGGACGAGCCGCTGCCGGTCCAGTACGGCCAGTACCTCTGGGACCTCCTGCACGGCGACCTCGGCCGCTCGTTCGTCACCGGCGACCCCGTCGCCGCGCGCATCGCCGCGCGGCTGCCGACGACGCTGTCGCTCTCGCTCGCCGGCTTCGTCGTCGCCCTGTCTATCGCTGTGCCGGCCGGGACCGTCGGCGCGCTGCGCCACGACACGCCCGCCGACTACGCGGCGCTCGCGTTCGGGCTGCTCGGCGTCTCGGTCCCGAACTTCTGGCTCGGGCTGTTCCTGCTGCTGGTGTTCGGCGTCCACCTCGACCTCTTTCCCGTCTCGGGGTACGTCGCCCCGTGGCAGGACCCGGTCGCGGGCCTGCGGTACCTCGTGCTGCCCGCGGTCACGCTCGGGACGGCGATGGCGGCCATCGTGACGCGGATGCTCCGCGCCGAGTTGCTCGAGGAGACCGGCAAGGAGTACCTCGCCGCGTTGCGGATGCGCGGGCTCCGCGAGGCGACCGTCTTCCGGCACGCGCTGAAGAACGCCTTCGTCCCCGTGCTGACCGTCATCGGGATGCAGTTCGGCTACCTGCTCGGCGGGGCGCTGGTCGTGGAGGTGGTGTTCTCCATCCCGGGGATGGGACGGCTGCTGCTGACCGCCATCGAGGGCCGCGACTACGTGATGGTCCAGGGCATCGTCGTCTCGCTGGTCGGGCTGTTCGTGCTCGTGAACCTCGTCGTCGACGTGGCGTACTTCTACCTGAACCCGAAGCTCCGGGAGGCCTGAGACCGTGAGCGACGAGGCCATCCCCGCGACGAAGCCGGAGGGCGACCGCGGAGCCACGGCCCCCGAGACGGGTACCCGATCCGGGCGGACGGGGCGGTCGGCCCCGACGTTCGCCGGCCTCCACGAGAGCCGACTCGCCACGGCCGGCCTCGCCGTGCTCGTCCTCTTCGCCGCCGTCGCCGTCCTCGCGCCGGTGCTGGCCCCGTACGAACCCGGGGCGCTGCACGTCAGCGACCGCCTCGAAGGGCCGAGCGCGGAGTACCCGCTCGGGACCGACCGGCTCGGGCGGGACGTGCTCTCGCGGGTGCTCTTCGGCGCGCGCGTCGCGCTGACCGTCGCCGTCGCGGTCCCGCTGGCGGCGGCGAGCGTCGGGGTCCCCGTCGGCCTCGTGGCCGGCTACGTCGGCGGCGCGCTCGACGACGCGCTGATGCGGGTGATGGACGCCGTCTTCGCGTTCCCCTCGGTGCTGCTGGGGCTGACCATCGTCGCGGTGTTCGGGCAGGGGCTCTCCAACATCGTCCTCGCGCTGGGCATCGTCTTCGTCCCCCAGTTCGCGCGCGTGACCCGCGGCAGCGCCATGTCGGCGACCGCCGAGCGCCACGTCACCGCCGCGCGGGCGATGGGAGCCTCCCACACCCGCGTCGTCGCGGTCCACGTCCTGCCGTTCTGCGCCTCGGCCATCCTCGTGCAGGCGACGGTCACCGCGGCGCTGGCCGTCATTCTCGAAGCCTCCCTCTCCTTTCTCGGGGTTGGCGTCCAGCCCTCGACGCCGTCGTGGGGCACCATGCTGCGGGAGGGCAAGGGCTACCTCGAGACGGCCCCGTGGTACAGCCTCGCCCCGGGCGTGGCCATCGTCCTCTCGGTGCTGGGGTTCAATCTCCTCGGGGACGGCCTCCGGGACGTCCTCGACCCGCGCAGTCGCGCCGAGCAGTGACGACGGGACGCCGCGACTGCGTGACGTCGCGGCCGGGCGTGGCCGTCCGTAGGCGCGACCAACGAACTATATTCAGGACCGTTCCCCACAAATACTTAAGCCGCATGGATGTCACGTGTCGGCATGCGTCGGCTGTGCGACCGCTCACCGTCGCCCGGCGACGACCGCGCGGGCAGG
>CAZPIG010000003.1:18862-22198 GCA_964586205.1 uncultured Halobacteriales archaeon
CATGCGTCGGCTGTGCGACCGCTCACCGTCGCCCGGCGACGACCGCGCGGGCAGGGGGCGAGGGTCGTGAGGGCGAGCGAGGCCGAATTCGCGCTGGCCCGGGACCTGCTGGACGGCGACTTCCGGATGGTCCAGCGCGACGACCTCGTCGCGGCCCGGGCCGACGGGGTCGTCTGGATGCTGACCTTCGACGGCCTCGCCACGGACGAGGACTTCGAGTCGGTCCGCGTCGAGGCGCGGACCCGGTGGCGGCGGCCGGTCGAGGAGGTGCGGGCCCGCCTCGAGGACCGCGACGCCGGGCGGACCGGCGGCCGCGCGGGTGACTCCTGACCGCCACGGACCGGTGGCAGCCGCTCCGCCCGTTCCAGTGCGCTTCCGCAGACAGTTCGCCGGACGCCAGCGTCGTCCCGGTCCGCGTCCTCGTTCCACCGGACCGGCCGTCGTATAATCCCCTAGCCGAACGCTTTTGGCTACCCGTCGTCAATCGCCCGACCGAAGCGCCCTCCCAGCATGTCGCCCCGCATCTCCACGGACGAGCTCGTAGCGGAACTACGCGAGCTCGCCGAGAGCGTCGGCGGAACGCCGACGATGGCGGACATGGACGCCGAGGGGCGGTTCTCCCCGAGCACCTACCAGCAGCGGTTCGGCTCGTGGAACGAGGCCGTCGCGGCGGCCGGCCTGCAGCCCAACGAGTCCACCGACGCCGACTACGGCGACGACGAGCTCGTCGCGGACCTCCGGGGGTTCGCCGACGAGGTCGGCCACACGCCCTCGAAGCGGGAGCTACGCGAGGCGGGCCCGCACTCGCCGTCGACGTACGCCGAGCGGTTCGGCTCGTGGAGCGAGGCCGTCGCGGCGGCCGGCCTGCAGCCGAACGAGCCCTCGACGACCGTCGCGGAGTCGGCGCTGCTGGCGGACCTCCGGCGGGTCACCGAGTCGCTGGGCCGGGTGCCGACGCGGAGCGAGTTCGCCGAGCGCGGCGAGCACGCCCCCTCGACGTACGACCGGCGGTTCGGCTCGTGGTCGGCGGCCGTCGAGGCCGCCGGACTGGCCGACCGGGCCCGCCACGCCTACCGCCACGACGTGCCCGCCGGGGACCTGCTCGCGGAGGTCGAGCGGATGGCGGACGTGCTCGGGCGCGCGCCGACGGCCACGGAGATGGACGCCCTCGGGGACTACAGCGAGCGCACCTACCGCGAGCGGTTCGGCTCGTGGTCGGCGGCGCTCCGGGAGGCCGGCCACGACGCCCCGGCGGACGGCCGCCGCGGCGGCCGCCGCGTCGACGACGACGCGCTGCTGGCGGACCTCCGGGACCTCGCCGACCGGCTCGGCCGGCCCCCGAAGTTCGAGGAGATGTGGAAGGAGGGCGAGCACAGCCCCACCACCTACCGCCGGCGGTTCGGCTCGTGGAGCGCGGCGCTGTCGGCCGCGGGGTTCGAGCCGCGGCGCTTCCGCAGCGAGCGCATCCCCGAGCGCAGGCTCGTCCGGGCGCTCCGCAGGCTCGCCAGCCAGGTCGCCGGCGTGCCCCGCAAGTGCGACATGGACGAGGCGGGGCGGTACTCGGGGTCGACCTACTACAACCGCTACGGCTCGTGGGCCGACGCGCTCGCCGCTGCCGGGCTCGACCCCGAGTCCGGCACCGTCGCGGGGGCCTGCGACGGCTGCGGTCGGCGGGTAGAGCGGGGCGTGGAGACGCTCGACGGCGCGGGGCTGCTGTTCTGCGGCGAGCCCTGCCGGACGGCGTGGACCGGTCGCGAGACGGTCCGGTTCGAGTCGCTGCTGGACCGGACCGGGAGCCGCGAGGCGGCGCTGTCGTCGTTCGCGTCGCTGCTGGACGACCGGGAGACGCCGGTCGCGGAGGTGCTGGTCGTCCTCCGGCACGCCCTCGCGCTCGCCGACAGCGACTTCGAGGCCGCCTCCGCCGGCGAGTACCGCGTCTCGCGGTCGGACGACCGCATCGCGGTGGCGTGGCTGGACCCAGCCGTCACCCGGCGGTTCACGGTCGACGCGGGCCTCGCGAGCGACCTCGCCGACCGGGTCGAGGACGCCGCGCCGGCCACTGCGGGTGCGTGAGCGGCGATTGGTGGTCGGTGAGGCTGCCGGTAGGCAGTGGTTGGTCCGTGAACCGCGGAGAGTTCGTCGACCGTCACGCGGTCCGCGGGCAGCGGGTGGCGGCGACCGCCACTGTCAGACCAGCTTCACGCCGATGCCGGTGCCGTCCCCGAGCGGCATCACGAGGGTCTCGAGCTGGCCGTGGGCGACGAACTTGTCGTTGAACAGCAGGAGCGCGCCGGTCTGCTCGTCGGGGTCCCCGCCGCCGGAGACGCCCGCCTCGGGCACCCGGCCGCTCCAGAGCATGTTGTCGACGACCACGACGCCACCCTCGGGCAGCATGGGTACCGAGCCGTCGAGGTACTCGCCGTACTCCTCCTTGGCGGCGTCGACGAACACCACGTCGAACGGCCCCTCGACGTCCGGCAGGCTCTCCAGGGCGGGACCCTCGACGATGGTGACGCGGTCCTCGACGCCCGCGCGCTCGATGTACTCCTCGGCCTCGGCGATGCGCTGGTCGTCCTGTTCGAGGGTGACCACCTCCGCGCCGGTGCGGGCGACCTGGATGGTCGAGTAGCCGATGGCGGTCCCGAACTCGAGGACCCGGTCGGCGTCGGTCATCCGGACGATCTGGGTCTGGAGTCGGGCCACCTCGCGGGCGGCGATGGGGATGCCCTCCTCTTCGGCGTGGTCCTCCATCTCGGCCAGCAGGTCGTCGACCGCGGGCCGGAGGGTGTCGAGGTACTCCTCGGTCGTCTCATCCAGGATGCGGGTCATGGCTGTCGGGAGGGTTCGTTCGAGCGCTTCTAAGAGGTTCTGGTTGGTGTCTCGGGGAGAGTATTGCCATTGGTTTCGACCAGCGCGTCCAATCACCGTCGGGCGGGGGTTCCGCGAGCGAAGCGAGCGGAACGTCGGCGAGCTTCGCTCGCCGGGACTGAAAGGGGCGACGCTCTCGGCGAACCCCGGCGAAGTAAGCACCGCAGTGAGTGACCGATCGTAGTGAGGAAACGAACGAGGAGCGCAGCGAGCCGGGGGATTCTCGCGAGCGAAGCGAGCGGGGGCTCGGGAGACGAGCGCAACGAGTCTCCCGGTGGGCGAGAGCGTCGGGGCTTTCGAAGACACTGTGAGGAAGACGATTCGACTTACAGTGTCTTCGAAAGCCCCTGCCCGCTCGACTCGCGCGACTCGTTGCGGTCCTCGCGGGCGACCGGGGCGAGCGGGCAGGGGGGGGTGGGGCGGGGGGGGGGCCCGGGGGCGTGCGGGGGGCGGGGGGCGGGGGGCGGC
>CAZPIG010000003.1:22208-48011 GCA_964586205.1 uncultured Halobacteriales archaeon
CCCTCCGCCCGCGGGGCCCGGGAGCCGCGCGCAACGCGTCACCCGGTGGGCGAAAGCCCCTGCCCGCTCGACTCGCGCGACTCGTTGCGCTCCTCGTTCGCTCGCTTCGCTCGCTCACTGCGGTCCTTGTTCCGGGAGACGGTCCTGCTCGCTTCCTGCGGTCGCTGCGCGGGCTGCGGCTCCCGTCGCTCGCCTCACTCCGTTCGGCTCGCCGTCGTCGGGCTTCGCCGAGCGGGCAGCCCCTTTCAGTCCCACCCCACGGTGGTTTGACCGGGTGTCGAAGACGGAGTTCCACACGTGGTTGCCGAAACGAACCGACCCCGAACCGTCACTCCCCGCCGCCGTACCCGCCGCTCTCCAGCATCCGCTCGACGTACTTCGCCAGCACGTCCACCTCGACGTTCACCGGGTCGCCCGGGGCCTTCTCCGAGAGCGTCGTCCGCCGGTACGTCTCGGGGATGATGGCCACGGAGAACGTCCCCGCCGCCTCGTCGAGGCCCGCCACGGTCAGGCTGATGCCGTCCAGCGCGACGAAACCCTTCTCGACCACGTACTGTTCGAGGCCCTCCGGGAGCGCGAACTCGAACTCCCAGTCGTCGCCCACCTCGCGGACGGCCTCGACGGTCGTCGTACCATCGACGTGGCCCTGGACGACGTGGCCGTCGAGCCGACCGTCCGCGGGGAGCCCCGGCTCGAGGTTGACGAGGTCGCCGACGGCGAGGTCGCCGAGGTACGTCCGGTCGCGCGTCTCGCTCGCGAGGAACACCGACACCCACTCGCGGCCACCGTCGGCTCCGTCGCGGGCGTCCTCGGCGTCGTCGTGGCCGTCGTCGGTCCGACCGTGGCCGTCGCCCCTTCGACCGCGACCGGCGTCGGCCCGTCCGTGGTCGTCGCCCGTCCGCCCGCGGTCCTCGACAGTCAGGCAGGCCCCGCTGACGCAGATGCTCGCGCCCGGGTTGAGGTCCGCCAGGGCTGCCTCGGCGGCCAATCGGAGGCGGACCCCATCGGCGGTCTCCTCGCGCCCGACGACCTCCCCGACGTCCGCGACGATGCCGGTGAACATGCCCGGAGGTCGGTGCGGCCGTGGTGAAAGCGTTACGAGTTGCAGATTCGGGACGGGAGCGGGATGGGAGGTCGTCGACTGCTACCCGCGGCCGACCGCTAGCTGTACGGCCCGAACAGCGAGAAGTCGGCCGCGTTCGTCCGCGAGGTGACCAGTAGCTCGGGGTCGTCGTTCACGTTGTTGGTGTCGTCCAGCACCCGGTCGGCGTTGAGCCGGAGGTCCGAGCCGAGCGCGGCCGCGAGGTCGTTCAGGTTCGCCCGGGTGTCCGGCATCACCTTGCCGTGGCCGGCACCCATCAGGAGCACCGCGCCGCCGTTGCCCACGAAGGTGTTCAGCGCGTCGACCTCGCTCGCCGTGTAGCACGACCGGGGCGAGGTGACTATGACGGCCCGCGCCGTCGAGAGCGCGTTGTCGCCCGCGCCGTCGAGACTGTTGACCTGCTCCAGTGCGACGTCCTGGCCTTCGAGGTAGCGCTGGTAGCGGGCGGTGTCCTCGCTGGACAGCGAGTGGCTCTCGTTGAACTGCCCGTGGCCGCCCTCGACGAGTATCTGGCCCGACTTGGCGGACAGCGAATCGACGAGGTTTGTCAGGAACGCCTCGTGCTCGAAGTCGGCCACGTCCGCGGCGTAGGTCTCGTCTATCGGGAGCCCGCCGACGAGCGCGACGCGGTTGGCGGAATCGACGCCGACGAGCGGGACGTCGGCGTAGTCGACGCCGCCGGCTTCGAGGGCCTGGACGGCGGTCGTCTCCGCGAACAGCGGGACCCGCGAGGAGGCGATGGCCCCGCTGCTGGTCCGGACGCTGGCGGCGTTCGGCACGAACACCGCCTCGACGGGGCGGTCGCGGACCTCGGAGCTGTTGGCGGGGTCGGACTGCTGCCAGACGCGCCGGCCGGCGGCCCGGGCGTCGTGCTCGGCCTGCCAGAAGTCGTCGTGCTTCGCGAGGTTCGAGCCGTAGACGCGGGCGTAGCCCTCGCGGACCATCTCCTCGTTGAACAGCGTGTCCACCGTGCCGTCGCCGTCCGCGTCGTAGTAGACGTACGCGAGCAGCCGGCCGAACGGGTCGATGACGTCCTCGGCGGGGTCGAGCTCTATCTCGATGGTCTCGCCGCCCAGTTCCTGCTGGGCGAAGTCCGCGGCGTTCTCGCCCCACGTGGCGAGGTAGTTGTCGTCCTCGATGCCCTCCCAGCCCTGGGGCTCCTCGAACTGCTTGTTCCGCCGGGTCTCGGCCGCGTCGAAGCCGAGCAGCCGTAGCTCGTCGGTCCGGCCGCCCGGGAACTCGACGTCGACCGTGTCGCCGTCGGTGACGTCCGTGACGGACACCTCGTAGCGGACGCCCGCGTCGAGGCCGATGCCGGGCCGGTCGGCGAACAGGTCGAAGTGGTTCGCGTTGAACTGCCCCGACACCACGTCGAAGGTGTCGCCGCCGACGTTGTTCGTGCTGTCGTTGACGTCGTCGTCGTTGAACCGATAGGCGAGGTCCAGCCGCGCCGCGACCTCGTTGAGGTTGTCGGTCTCGTCGAAGTCGTCGAAGTCCGACTGGTCGTGGAGGTACAGCGCGCCGCCGTCGGCCACGAAGGTGGCGAGGGCGTCTAGCTCGCTCGCGCCGAACGACTGGGCCGGCGAGGTGATGACCGCCGCGTCCGCGCCGGACAGGTCGCTCGCCAGCGACGAGGTCGGCGTCACCGTGTAGCCGTTGGCCTCGGCGTAGTCCCGGAACTGCGAGCACTCCTCCAGCGTGAAGAACTGGCCGTGGCCCTCGTCCCAGAGGACGGTGCCGGAGCCGCCCATCTCGGCGTCCCACGCGTTCAGGACGAACTCCTCGTTGCCGTAGTCGAAGTCGATGTCGGAGTCCTGCAGGAGGATGGCCCCGAAGCCGTACACCCCGCGGTCGACGGACACCAGCGGGATGGGCGTGTCGTCGAAGTAGGCGACGGCGTCGCCGTTCCCGTCGTCGTCGGTGTTGGTGGCCTCGGGCTCGGCCCAGACCGCGACGACCGACTCGTCGCGGAGCGGGTCGAAGTTCGGGTCGACCTGGCTCGCGGCGGAGTAGAACTCCACGCGCGGGATGGTGGCGACGTCGCTGCAGCCCGTCCCCGCGGCCGCGGAGACGGCGGTGCTGGCGTGCTGTACGCTCGCGGTGCTGGCTACTGTTGCGGACGCTGCTGCTTTCAGTACCGCTCGTCGTCGGAGGTCCATTGCACCGGCGTCTACGTCGTTTCCGTACAAAGGTGATTATAATTTCACTCGGTCCCGTTAATTCATATCATTATCGATATTGATAGCCCTGTTTGGATACGGATGACACGAGAGCGACCGGTGGCTGGCAGCCTACACCGGTTCGCCGAACGCGTAGACGGTGTTGTGGCCCGTCACGCGGAGGTCCACGAGGTCGCCGGGCTCCAGGCCGTGCTCGGAGGCGTCCCGGACCACGACCTGGCGGTACGCCCGGTCGCGGCACTTCACGGAGTCGCCAGTCCCCGCCTCGACGACGAGGCAGTCCGCGCGCGTCTCGCCGACCATCGCCTCGTGGGTCGCGCCGACGACCTCCATCTTCAGGTCGGTCATCGCCTTCGAGCGGTCCTTCTTCGTCTGGCCCCCGAGGCCCTTCATCTCGGCGGCGTCCGTGCCGGGCCGCTTCGAGAAGCGGGTGACGTTGACCTTCTCGGGGCGGACCTCGCGGAGCAGGGCCATGCTCTGCTCGAAGTCCGCGTCGGTCTCGGTCGGGAAGCCGACGATGAAGTCCGTCGAGAGCGTCCAGTCGCCGAGGTGGTCGTCGAACGTCTCGACGACCTCGCGGAACTCGGACACCTGGTGCTGGCGGCGCATGTCGCCGAGCACGTCGTCCGAGCCGCTCTGGACGGGGACGTGCAGGAAGTCGTACAGCTCGTCGTTGTCGGCGAACGCGCGCGCCAGCTCCTCGCGGATGCCGTGGACGCCCTTGGGGTTCGCCATTCCCACCCGGACCCGGAAGTCGCCCTCGATGGCGCAGATGCGCTCCAGTAGCTCCGGGAGCTTGCGCTCGCCCGTGTCCCAGCCGTACACGCCGGTGTCCTGGCCCGTGACGCGGAGCTCGCGCGCGCCGGCGTGGACCAGCGCGCGGGCGCGCTCGACGTTCTCCGCCACGGGCGGGGAGTCGATGCGGCCCGTGGCGTGCTTGGTGATGCAGTACGAGCAGTCGCTGGTGCAGCCCCGGGCGATGGGGAGGATGCCGACGACGCCGTCGAGCACGGGCTCGGCGTCGGCGGTCGGCGTCGGACACTCGCCGTTGCGGACGTAGTCGGGGACCGCGTCCCAGTGGAGCACCTCGGCGTCCACGCCGGCCTCGCGGAACTGCTCGCCCTGGGCCAGCGCCATGCAGCCCGTCACGACGAGGTCGGCGGGCGTCCGCTCGTCTAGCTCGCGGGCCCGGCGCAGCATCCGGTCCTCGGTGGTCTCGACGACGGTGCAGGTGTTGAGGATGGCAACGTCCGCCTCGTCGGGGCCCTCGACCGGGCGGTGGCCGGCGTCGCGGAGCCGGCGCTCTATCTCGCGGCTCTCGCCCCGGTTGGCCGTGCAGCCGTAGGTCTCGACGTGGTAGCGGGCCATCCTGCGCTGGTGGCGGTAGTGGCCGCCGCGACAAAAGCGCGACGCTTGTGGGTCCCGGATTACTGCCTTTCGTTTCGTGAAGTCGGGGAATCGCCGTCGGGGCCTTCGAAGTCACTGTGAAGCTAGTCGAACCGAATCGTCGACGTTCCCGACTCACTCCGCGTCCACCCGGACCAGCCGACCGCGCACCAGTTGGGGCAGCACGACCCGGGCGAAGTGGTAGAACGCCACGAGCACGAGCGGTCCGAGGAAGAGACCGTACCACCCGAACACCACGGTCCCGAGGACGTAGGCGAGCAGCACGAGCCCCATGTGGAAGCTCGCGGCCGAGAGGTACGACCGGACGTAGATGTCGGGGAAGGTGTCGACGACCAGCACCGTCACCACGAAGAAAGCTATCGGGTACCAGAGCGGGTACGCGCCGCCGACGAGCGCGCGGCCGAGCAGGTACACCCCCACCGGGACGTACACCAGCTTCATCCCCACGGCCGGGACGATGGTGGCCACGCCGGTGAGCAGGCCCAGCAGCAGCGGCCGACCCAGCCCCGGCGAGTTGGGCACCACCAGGTCGAGGACGTAGTAGGTGACGGCGGCGATACCCGACGTGACGAGGATGGTCACGAAGTTGCCGAAGTAGATGGTCGCGAGGTCGTCGTCGACGTTCCGGGCGAACGCGACGGCACCGGAATCGTACTCGAAGCTCCGGGCGAACCACGACGCGAGCCGGTCGTCGTCGCGCAGCAGGTAGAACGCAACGGTTATCATCACGAAGAGGTCGAGCAGCGTCCGGAAGACAGACCCGGCGTACTGGACCAGGGTCGGCAGTTGTTCGCGGAGCGTCTGGACGACCCCGGATTCGAGGATCTGGCGCGGTTGGTTCCGCAGCGTCTGCACGAACGAGTCGACGGTCAGCCGGGACAGTGGGAGGTAGGGCTCGACGAACGACCGCAGCCCCGAGAGGTCCTGGGCGGCGAGGAAGTCGTTGAGGGCACGGATTCCCACGACGCCGGCGTACGCGACGACGGCGAGCAGCGGCACCACGTACAGCAGCAGCGTCGCGGTGACGGCCACGTCGGGGTGGTCGAACACGTCCTCGAGGCGGCGGTGGACGGGGCGGCTGACGTAGTAGAGGAACAGCGCCGCGAGCAGCGGGCCGACGAAGACGACGGCGACGTACCCGACGACGAGGGTCACGGCGAGCCCGAACGCGGCCCACGCCGCCTGGTTCCGCTCCCACCCCCACGACATGCCCATGTCGGTTCCAGGGCGGCCACACGGAAAAGCCAGGTTCCCAGTTACACGCGTCTATCGTGGGCAGTTGGACGGTACTCCGTAACGGCGGCCGGCCTGCCGCGAGGGGTGTCACCGCCGCCGGGCGGGAGCGAACGCTATCCCCGTCGGCTCATGCGAACGCACTACCCGCGTCAGGTGGATGCGAACGTGCTGTCCGCCCCATGCGAGTGCGAACACACTACCCGCGCCGCCGGTCGCGCTCCTCGCGGAGCCACTCGGTCATCTCGGGGTAGCGGCTGTCGGTGCTGGTCCGCACCGTCGCGACGGAGACGCCCTCGCGGGCGGCGTCGATGGCCTGACGGTTGGCGGCGATGCCGTCGGCGATGCCGTCGAGATCGCCCCCGGCGTGGGCGTAGATGCCCGACCCGATCATGAACAGGAGGTCCATCACCGGGCCCTCGCGACCTACGCCGCGCATGTTCTCGGCGACGTTCGTTGGGTTGACGCCGCCGGAGACGACCGGCAGCGACGGCGGGACGTCGGCCCACGCGCCGCCGGTCTCGACGAGTGCGGCCCTGTTGGGGACCACCTCCTCGCGGTCGCGCTCGTGGCTCCCGGAGACGGTCCCGCAGTGCGAGAAGTCGGCCCCGGCCAGCCGGAACAGCCGCTCGAGGACGCGCATCCGCACGCCGTGGCCGGCGCGCGTGACTGCCGCGTGTCCCGTGCGGTGGGCGTACACGGGGAGGTCGAAGCGCCCGTCGCGGGCGAGCCGGGCCAGCGAGCCGAAGCCGGCCGTCACGGGCGTCACCATGAGCGCGAACCGCTCGACGGTCTCGGTGGCGAGGTCCCGGTCCGCGAGGTACTCCGCGAAGGCGTCTCCCCGGCCCGTCACGTTCAGGACGTACAGCACGTCGTTGCCAGTCTCCGCGGTCGCCCGCTCGATGGCCGCCACCACCGCGTCGAGGCGCTCCTCGAACGGGCAGTACGCCGGGTCGACGAGCTTCTCGTCCTCCTTGACCACGTCGACGCCGGCCCGGACGGCGCACTCGGTCATGTCGCCGATGGTCTCGGGTTCGAGGCCGAGCGAGGGCTTGAGTATCATGCCCAGCAGGGGTCGCTCCTCGTCGACACCGGCGCGCTCGCGGACGCCCTCGACGCCGAACTGCGGGCCCGGGAACGCGTCGACGACCGACGCCGGGAGCGCGACGTCCGTCACCTCGATGTGCTCGACGACGCTGGAGCCGAACACGTCGCCAGCGACGTAGTTGAGCAGGTGGGGTAACTCGGGGGCGACGTTGGCCACCGGATACTGGACCTCGACGGTGTTCGTGGCGGAGTCGGTGTTGCGCCACCACGCCCGGTACTGGTCGGCGTCGAACGCCCGGTCGAACCGCCACTCGTAGCCGCCCAGCGACTGCTCGTCGGCGACGTGCTGGGCGACGTCGGCGAGGTCGGGGCCGTCCTTCGGGATGTCCACCCGGTACTCGACGGTGATGGGCTCGTCCGCGTCGATGGCGCGGGTCACGCTGCCTCCTCCAGGGTCTCGATAGCCCCCGGGATGGTCTCCTGGAGGGTGGTCAGGTACTCGCCGAACTGTAGCTCGAGGTCCGAGACGTACGCCCCGGACGGGTCGTCGAGCAGCACGGCCTGTCTGAGCTGCTCCTGGCCGGCCGCGGCGCGCTCGACGGTGCCGTAGACCTCCGAGACGGTCTCCTGGGCGTCGGCCGGCAGCAGCGCGAAGCTCCCGCTGGAGACGCTGGCCCGGTAGGCCCCCGTCGGCAGCGCGAGGTCCGGCGCGACCTCGTCGTCCGGGTTCCGGGACTCGATGCTGTCGGCGATGCCGCGCAGTTCGCTCCGCATGGAGTCGGTCGCCCGCCCGCGGCGGGCGTCCTCGCGAGTCCGCTCTAGGCGGCGGTCCCAGAGGATGGAGACGAACTCGCCCGTGAGGACTCCGGCGAGCGAGCCCGCGAGCGTCGGCAGCAGGGGCGTCAGGTCCACCATCGTATCGGTGGGTCGATGGGCAGCCGGCAGGGCCAAAAAGGTACCTTCCGCCGCCGAAAAGACGATGGCCCCGGAGCGACTCCGGGCGTCCGTGTCGACCGACAGCAGGAACACGGAGGGTCCGCGACCGTGACCGCCGACGCCCTCGTCGGCGTCGACGTGGGGACCTCCGGCGTCAGGGTGGTCGCCTACGCCCCCGACGGCGCGGTGCTCGCCGCTGGCTCCGCGGATCTGGCGGAGCGCACGCCCGACGGCTGGACGGCGGCCCTGCGGGCGGCGACGCCGGAGCTACCCGACGGCGACGTGGTCTGCTCGGTGGCGGGGACCTCCGGGACCGCGGTGCTGGTGGACGGCCGCGGCGCGCCGGTCGCCGCGCCGCTGCCCTACGAGGCCGAAGCGCCCGAGGGAGCCGCCGCCATCGCCGACAGCGGCGTCGCAGACGACCTCGCGGCGAAGGGGGTCCCGGCGTCGGCGACCAGCCCGGTGGCGAAGGTACTCGCGCTCCGCCGGGAGCGTCCGGCGACGCTCGACAGCGCGGCGTGGCTGCTCGCGCCGGCGACGTGGCTCACCTACCGCCTGCGGCATCCCGAGGGCCGGCGTTGGGAGGCCGTCGAAACGGACTGGACGAACGCGCTGAAGTTCGGGGCCGACGTGGCTCGCGAGGACCCGGACTGGTACCGGCCGCTGTTCGAGGCGACGTCGCTGCCGACGGACCTCCTGCCGACGATACGCCGGCCGGGCGCGCCGGTCGGGCGGGCCGGAAGCGACCTCGCCGCGGCGGTGGGCCTCGGCGGGGCGGACCTGCACCTCGGCCCCACCGACGGCAACGCCTCTGCGCTCTCGATGGGCTGTCTGGAGCCGGGCGACTGCGGCGTCGCCTGTGGCTCGACGAGCGTCGTCAAGTACGTCGCCGGGGAGCGCCGGCCCCACGACGCGCTGTACTACCACCGCCACCCGCTGGGCGGTTTCCTCGCGGGGGCGGCGTTCGCGTCCGGTGCGGCGATGGAGGCAGTCTGCGAGCGGTGGCTCGGCCGCGACGTCCCGGCGGCGCTGGAGCTGGCCGCCGAAACGGCTCCGGGCACGGGCCCGGGCTTCTTCCCGCCGGGCACCCGTAGCCCGTTCTTCGAGACCGGGATGGGCGCGACGCTGGCGCTCCCGTGGCCGCCCGGGACTACGGCTGATTCGCCAGCGGCGACCGACGGCACGCCCGAGACGGACGGGGGCGAGGACGACCCGGAGAGTGACGACGCCCTCCGGGTCGGTCGGGGTCGGCTCGTCCGGGGCGTCGCCACGGGCGTGGCGCTCGCCGAGCACAGCTACCTCCCGCTGCTGGAGGACCTGTTCGACCGCGAGATAGACCGCGTCCGGCTGCTCGGGGGCGGCAGGCCCGGCGAGACGGGCTTCGAGTGGTGGAACGGGCTCCGGGCCGCGGTCTGGGACCGCGACGTCGTCCGGATGGAGTCCCGGACGACGGCCGGTGCCGTCCTCCCCGCGGCGGTCGCGGCCGGCGTCTACGACGACGCCGCAGCGGCGAGCGACGCGCTGCTCCGAGTGGCCGGCCGTCCGGAGCCGGAGTCGGACCCGGACCGGTACGCCGACCGGCGGGCGGCGTTCCGCGACCGGTGGGCCGCCGCGCGAGCGGTGCACGACCCGCGGTAGCGGGCCGCCGAAGCGGTCGTGCACACCCGGCCGCCGAGCGACGGCGACCTCACTCCGCCTGCTCGGCGAACTCCTCCAGTATCGTCACGCCGCTCGACGCGCCGATGCGCTCGGCCCCGGCGTCGAACATCCGCTCTGCGTCCGCCCACGAGCCGACGCCGCCGCTGGCCTTCACGGGCAGGTACTCGCTCATCACGGCCACGTCCGCGACGGTCGCGCCCCCGTCGGCGAAGCCGGTGGCGGTCTTGACCATGTCGGCTCCGGCGTCGGCCGCCGCCTCGCAGGCCCGCCGCAGTTCGGGCTCGTCGAGCAGCGGGGCCTCGACGATGACCTTCACGGGCACGTCGACGCCCGCCACGACCGCCGCGAGGTCCTCGCGGACGGCGTCGTCCTCGCCGCCGAGCAGGCGGCCGACGTTGGCGACGAGGTCCACCTCGTCGGCCCCGTCGGCGACGGCGCGGGCGGCCTCCTCGCGCTTCACCGCGGGCACGTGGTGGCCGTGGGGGAAGCCGACGACGGTGGCGAGGGTCACGTCCGGCGCTCGCTCGGCGGCCGTCGCGACGTAGCACGGCGGGATGCAGGCGTTCGCACCCCACTCGGCGGCCTCGTCGACGACGCGCTCTACGTCCCCGGCCGTGGTCGCGGGCCCGAGCACGGTGTGGTCGATGCGCGCTGCCAGTTCCGCGCGGTCCATGTCCTGGCGCTCGCGGGTGAGCGGGAAAACCCCACCGGTCGTGGTCGCCCACTCCACCCGTCGCGGTCGCCCACCCTCCCAGGTCGCGGTCGTCCTCCAGTCGCGGCCGTCACGCCGATGGCTGGTGGCTTACCACGTCGAAAGTCGCCCGCGGACGACAGTCCGGGTTTCGGACGCGTCAGCCGGTCGAAACCGTCGGTTAAACCAAAAGGCCTTTCCACAGGGAAAACTATCCCGGCCAGCATGGCCTACGGGTTCGTCGTCCCCGACCCGATATACGTCGCCGTACTGGCGCTGACCGCCGTCGGGGTGACGCTCGTGCTCTACCTCATGCAGACGCCGGTGACCAACAGGACCGTCGTCGCGCTCGCGCCGTGGATGGTGACGGGGTCGGCGCTGCACGTCCTGTGGCGGCTGGAGGCCTTCCCGTCGGTCGTCGCGCCGCTGTTCTCCTCGCCGTCGGTGTACGTGACCACCTACGTGGCCGCGGCGCTGGTCTGGGTCGCCTCGCGCGGCCTCGCGTACGCCAACCCCCAGAGCCCCTCCATCTCCCGGCGGCTGGGCTCCATCGGGCTCGGCGCGGCGGTCACCTTCATCTCGTTCGTGATATGGAACGGCATCCAGCAGGAGACGCTGGCGCTGTTCTGGCCCGTCATCGCCTTCGCCGCCGCCGGCGTCGTGGCTGCCGTCGCGTGGGCGCTCTTTGCCATCAAGTTCTCCGAGGCGGCGGGAGTCACAGGCGCGGCGGGCGCGCTCGTCGTCTACGCCCACGCGCTCGACGGGGTCTCGACCGCCGTCGCGGTGGACGTCCTCCAGCTCGGCGAGTCGATGGTGCTGTCCCGGGCCATCCTGGAGTTCGCGGCGATGCTCCCGACCGCGGAGTACGTCGGCGTCGGCTGGCTGTTCGTGCTCGTGAAGCTGCTGCTCGCCGCGGTGGTGGTCGTCCTGTTCCGCAGCTACGTCCGCGAGGACCCGGTCCAGGGGCGGCTGCTGCTGGCGTTCGTCGCCGCCGTCGGCCTCGGCCCCGGGGCGCACAACCTCCTGCTGTTCGTCGTCGGGCTGTAGGCTCGCCGGGGTTCCACTGGTCGGCCAGTAGGAACTTCAAAGCGGCCGTTTTCAGCGATTGTTGACCAACCAACGGTTTTGTGTCCGGGTGCCCTCGCCACGCGCGTAGCCGAGGAGACCATCAGTGACATGCCCCGAACACCGCGACGCACCCGAACTGCCGCCCGACAGCGTTCTGAGCCTGTCGGAGTACCTCGCGATGCAGCGCGCCGTCGGCGACGAGACTCGCTACCGGGTCCTCGTGGAGCTGCTCCGCGAGGGCGAGCTGGCCGCCTCGGAGCTAGCCGACGCGCTCGACGTCCCCACGAACCGCCTGCACTACCACCTCGACGAGCTGGTCGACGCAGGCCTCGTGCAGAACCGCAAGCGCCGCGAGCGGGGAGCCGACGGCCTCTACTCCTACTACGTCGCCTCCGCGCTCGGGAGGCGATGATGACCTGCGGCGTCGCCGAGCTCGTCGCCGAGGAGCGCGAACTGCTGGAGCGGTACGCCTGACACCGAGGGGTCGGAGGGCGAGGAGATTCGACGGCCCGCCACTATTGAATCATCGTATTTCCGCCTTCCTTATTTAGCACTCCGAGGATAAATATTTGTCTGACGTAGATATTTATCCTCGGGGACGCTACCTTCGTATCGAGCGCCGGCGCGTGCCGGCGTGGAACCACCATGAGCGGGCACGCTAGCGGACGCGAGGGGGGTACCGGGCCCGATAGACGTCGCACGCACTACGAGAGCGCACCCGACGAACAGCCCAGCGAGGCTGTCGTCGCGGCGCTCTCGTCGGTCACCGGGGTCGACGGCAGCGCGGAGGCGTGGCTGTACGAGCGCGTGGATCCGGACGCGCTCGACGCCATCTTCGCGCCGACCCTCGACGGCCAGCAGCGCGAGGACGGGCAGGTCCGGTTCGGGGTCGGCGACTACGACGTGGTCGTCGAGAGCGACGGCGACGTCGTGGTCACCCGGACCCGCTGCGAGTGACCGGGTCGGTCCCCCGTCGCCCTCTAGGCGAGTTCGGGGCGGCCAGCCCCGAAAGGCCACGCTTTTCGTGCCGTCGCGGGAACCGACGACCATGGCCAAGCAACCCCACCTGCTCGTCGAGTCGGGTGACTGTCACGAGGTCGCACTGCTGCCCGGCGACCCCGGCCGGGTCGACCGCATCGCCGACCACTGCGACGACGCCACCCTCCTCGCCGAGAACCGCGAGTACCGCGTCGTGAACGCGACGTACGGGGACACCGACCTGACGCTGTGCTCGACCGGCATCGGCGCGCCCTCGGCGGCCATCGCCGTCGAGGAGCTAGCGGCGGTCGGCGTCGGGACCTTCCTGCGGGTCGGGACCTGCGGGGCGCTGCAGTCCGGCATCGCCATCGGGGACATGGTCGTCGCCACCGGCGCGGCGAAGGCCGAGGGGACCACCAAGCGCTACGAGGACGCCACCTACCCGGCCGTCCCGCACCACGAGGTGGTCGGCGCGCTCGTGGACGCGGCCGCCGACGACCCCGCGACGGTCCACGTCGGCCCGGTCGTGACGGACGACGCCTTCTACGCGGAGACCGAGGCGTACGTCGCGGACTGGGAGGCCGCGGGGATGCTCGCCGTCGAGATGGAGGCCGCGGCCATCTCGACCATCGCCCGCCGGAAGGGCCTGCGCTCCGGGGCCATCTGTACGGTGGACGGGAACCTCGTGGAGGGGACCCAGAAGGGCGAGACGCCCGACGAGGAGCTACCGGAGGCCGCGCGGGACAACGTCGGACGGATGATAGACGTCGGATTGGAGGCTGCGGTGGCGCTGGCGGAGTGACGGACAGCGATTACGGGAGCTTCTGAACGACGCCTCACTCCCCGGCTGCTTCCCCCTCGACCGCCTTCGCCAGCGCGTCCACCGCGTCCCGTAGCTCGCTGACGGCCTCCAACTGCTCGACCGTCTCCTCGGCCGCGTCGTCGGCCGCCGAGCGCACCGTCGCGGCGCGCTCGGTCACCTCGTCGACGGTCGCCGTGACCTCCTCGACGGTCGCGGCCTGCTCGTCGTTCGAGGCCGCCACCTCCTCGATGCCGTGGGCCACCTCGTCCATCCGGCTGGCCATCTCGTCGATGGACTCCACGGCGGCGTCGATGCCCTCGTTGCTGCGCTCGATGCCCGCCGCGGACTGCTCGACCGCCGCGACCGCGTCCGCGGTCTCCTCGCGGACGGTCTCGACCTGTGCACGCACCTCGTCGGCGCGCTCGCGGGACTCCTCGGCGAGGGCTTTGACCTCGTCGGCGACGACGGCGAAGCCCTCGCCGGCCTCGCCGGCGCGCGCGGCCTCGATGTTGGCGTTCAGCGCGAGGATGTTGGTCTGCTCGGCGACGTCGGCGATGACGTCGACGACCTCCTCGATGTCGTCCATCCGCTCCGCCAGGCCGGTCACTCGATCGACGAGGTCGTCGCTGGTCTCGGCGGCCGACTCGGCGGCCTCGCGGGCCTCGGTGCCGGCTTCGAGCCCGGCGTCGGCGGCGCTGCTCGCCTGCTCGACGCTCGCGGCCACCTCGTCGGCGGTGGCGGCCACCTCCTCCATGGTCGCGCTGAACGCCTCCATCTCGCGCTGGACCTTCTGGAGGGACTCCTCCTGGTCCACGGCGCTCGCCTCGACGGTGTCGGCGGCCTCGGCGAGCGTCCGTGCGGACTCGGTCAGGCGGTCGACGACGTCCGTCAGCGTCCCCGCCACCTGGCGCTGGGTCGCGGTGAGGCGCTGCTCGGTACGCCGGAGGTCGGTGACGTCCCGGATGACCGTCAGCCCGCCGACGAGCCGGCCCCGACTGTCGTACATGGGGGTGTTCGAGACGCGGGCGTGGCGCTCCTCGTCGCGGTGGGTGAGGATGCGGAACTCCCGGCCGCGCATCGGCTCCTCGGTCTCGAGGACGTGCTCCAGGGCGGTCTTTTTCGTGTCGTGGGTCTCGTCGGTCCGGAAGAGCTGCCACGCCGGCATCTCGGTCGCGCGCTCGCGCGCGACGCCGGTGAACTCCTCCATCGCGTCGTTGTAGAGGACGTAGTTCATGTCGGCGTCCGCGACGACGACCGGGATGGGAAGCTCCCGCAGGGCGTCCACCCACGTCTCGACCGCGATGTCGCCCGCGAACTGGGTCGTGGCCATTGTCCGTGCCACTTTCTCGGCGGCAATTAAACATTGTGCCACGCGGCCGCCGGTCGCGGCCGACCGGCGTGGTGCCGGTCGCGTCCCGCCGACGGGAGTCGCCGTCACTGCCCGCCCGGAGCCGTCGGTCCCGCGCTGTGGCGATTCACCACTAGTAATGAAGAATGAGGAAGTAATTTTCTTTTTGTTGCCGTAATAACTCATAAGAAATTTTCATACGGTTCGACATCGACACCACGCCTGCAATGTCCGAAACGGACACGCTCACCGAACTCGTCGCACAGCACCCCCGACTGACCGGCCTCCTGTACGCCGCGTGCCTCATGCTCGCCGCCGTCGGCCCGGTCGCCGCCGGCGGTAAGGTCGGCCCGTAATCCGGACGGCTTCCGTTCCTGCGATCCGTACCGAGCGTCCAGCGGCGCACGTCGTCGGACGGCCACGGACTGCGCCACCTCGGTCGTCGAAGGGCCACCGATTGCGCCACCTCGGTCGTCGAAGGGTCATCGATTGCGCCACCTCAGTCGTCGAAGGGCACCGTGTCGCCCCAGTAGAGTTCGTCCTCGTAGATGACCGGTTCGTCCTCGTGGCCGACCCGGAACCACTCCCGGAGCACCGCCTCCGACACCTCGAACTCCATCGCGTCCCCGACGAGCCGGTACTGCTCGTTCGAGCGCAGCAGCGGGATGAAGACGCTGCCCGCGCGCACCTCCGCGGTCGGGTAGCAGGCGACCTCGAGGTGGTACTGGCCGTCGCCGGCGTCCTCGACGGACGACAGCACGGGGCTGAACGACTCGCTCTGGACGAGGTCCACGCCGCCGTCGCCGACGACCACGTACTGGTGGCCGACGACCTGGCGCTCGCGGGCGAGCGCCAGCGCCGTCCGCAGCGGGAAGCCGACGTTCACCAGCCGCGCGACCAGCCGCCCGATGCGGATGGCACCGGTGTTGCCCACCTCGCTCAGCGTGACGATGCCGCCGACGCTGCCGGCCTCGACCATCTCGATGCCGAGGTCGTACGACCGGCAGCCGTTCAGCAGGAACGCCCCCGCCCCGACGCTGTCGACGTCCGAGAGGTCGAGATTCCCGTCGGTGCAGACCAGCGCGCCGTCCTCGGCGTGGCCGATGTAGTGCAGGAAGTCGGTCTCCCGGCGGAGCACGTCACCGAGCGCGTCGACCGACAGCTCCCGGTGGGCGGTGACGTCGAAGGGCACCTCGTCGTGGGCCCCGTACAGCGGCCCGTCGTCGTGCTCGGCGCTCATCTCGGGGTCGTTGCAGACGACGGTGACCGACGTGGTGCCGTCCGACGCCCAGTCGAGGCGGTTCCGGTAGCCCGACAGCAGCAGCTTGCCCGCGCCGAACGGGATGCCGCGGCCGGCCCACGCCCGCTCGATGGCGTCGCTCTCGGTGGGCGTCACGTACGGCCCGTCGGCCGAGACGCCGCCGTCGGCGGCGACCGGGCCGCGGAAGAAGTCCGCCAGCTCGTCGTCGAGGGCCTGCTCGGCCTCGGTCGCCTCCCGGGGCGTCGGGTCCCGCGGCCTGACGAGGGCGAGGTCGTACGCCAGGTGCGGCACGAAGGGTGCGACGCCGGGCTCGACCCGCGCGTCCACCGCGAGCCGCCACCGCGGGACCACGTCGGCGATGCGGTCGTACGGTATCGAGAGGTACTGCTCGAGCTGCTCGGACAGCGAGGCGTCGTACAGCGCGGCCCAGTCGAGGTCGAGGCGGTCCTCCAAGACGGCCCGCTGCTGGAGGTCGATGTCGTAGTAGCCCTCCGTCCGGACGGCGCAGTCCAGCGTCAGCGCCTGCTTTATGACCCGCGCCACGCCGTCGACGACCTCGCCCCGGCGGTCGAGGCGGTGGTCGAAGCCCTCGCCGACGACGCGCGGTACGTCCCCGGGCCGGACGGTCGCCCCGAGGTAGTAGGCCAGCGGACTCACGGCGTAGATGGGGCCCAGCTCCGGGGGCACCTCGATGGCGACGCCCGTCTCGGGCAGCTCGATGCCGTCGGGGACGTGGAGGGCGTCGCCGAGCTCGAACTCCGGCGGGTAGCCGCGGAGGGTGGGCCACGACCGCTCGACGCCGGTGTCCTTGAGCGCGCTGCCCAGCGTCGAGACGGCGGCCATCAGGTCCTCGGGGTCGGCCGTCGTCGTCACCGTCGCCGAGGGTCGCTCGTGGTACGAGCGGGCCCCGACCCGGACCGAGGTCGGGGCGTCGAAGTCGATGGCCGCCCCGTCGGCCCCCGTCGTGGCGGTCAGCCCGCCGTCGAAGCGCAGCAGGACCTTCACCGGGCCGTTCAGCTCCACGAGGTACTCCTCCGGCGGGAACTCCCGGGTGTCGTAGTGGGTCACCTCGGCGACCATCTCGCCCGCGAGGGTCCGGACCGTGAGGGTGAACATCTGCGAGAGCTCGAGGCGCTCGACGGTCACCGTCGCGGCGGCGGTGACCGGGAAGAAGAACCCCTCCGGCTCCACCGGGTCCGGGTCGACCGGGCGGTCGGTCTCGACCCGGAAGCGCCGCCGCTGGATGGGGTCGACGACCTCGAAGCCGGCTCCGTCCTCCAGGGGTTCGATGCGGGGTTCCATGTGGTCACTCGGCCCGGGTGGCACACCGGTGGTGCTGGCGGCACTCGGTGGTGTCGAAGTGCGCGTACCATGACCAACGGACTTCAAAGAGCTTTCGCCTCGGTGGGTGGGGCAGTGTTCAGATAAGCCGGTCAGCCGGCGGCGATTGCTGACTCGACAGCCAGCATGGGGTGGGACTTCGGAAGGGGCGGTGCTCTCGGCGAACCCCGGCGAAGTAAGCACCGCAGGGCCTGAAAGGCCCGAGGAGCGCAGCGAGCCGCGGGAGCCGAGAGCACCGGGGCTTCCGGGGCCAAGCGGCAGTACGGCCAGTTGTAGCAGCCTTATCTGAACACTGCCCGTCGTCCTTCACGCGCGCGACCAACGGGACCGCGAGCGGGTCGGCGGTCCCGTTGGCGACCGTCGGGACGACGAACTGTCGCCTGCCATCGCCGGTCCCGACGACGTCGTCCCGGACCACCACCTAAGACCGTCCGCGCCCAAACACCCGCCGGGGGAAGAAGATGCCGGACAGAACCTTCGAGTTCCTGCACGTCAACGACCGTCCAGACAAGCCACGCGACCAGGGTATCACCGAGATACGCGGCCCGTACTACGACCCGATGGGGCCGAGAGAGCTCAGAGACATCCTCGAGACGATGGGCCAGTGGGTGGACATCTACAAGTTCTCCGGGGGGTCGTTCGCGCTGATGCCGGAGGACGCGGTCCGCGAGATGATAGACGTCTGCCACGAGCACGACGTCATGGTCTCGACCGGGGGGTTCGTCGAGAACGTCCTCGTCCGGGACAACGACCGCGTCGAGGACTACGTCGCCGAGGCGGGCGACCTGGGGTTCGACGTCGTCGAGATATCCAGCGGCTTTCTCGCCATCGACGTGGACGACCTCGTGGCGCTGACGGAGCTAGTCGTCGACCACGGCCTGCGCGCCAAGCCGGAGATAAACGTCCAGTTCGGCGCGGGCGGCGCGTCGAGCGTCGAGGAGTTGGAGCAGGAGCCGACCGTCGACCCCGAGAACGCCATCCGCGAGGCCGAGCGCCACCTCGAGGCGGGCGCGTACAAGATAATGGTCGAGTCCGAGGGCATCACAGAGCAGGTCCGGGAGTGGCGGACCGACGTGGCCTTCGAGATAGCCAACGGCGTCGGCGTCGAGAACTGCGTCTTCGAGGCCGCGGACCCGCAGGTGTTCGAGTGGTACGTCAAGAACTTCGGCCCGAACGTGAACCTCTTCGTGGACAACTCCCAGATAGTCGAACTGGAGTGCATGCGCTCGGGGCTGTGGGGCAAAGCCACCTCGTGGGGCCGGACGGCGTCGTTCAGCCGGGAGGGGTAGGCGGCCGGCGTCGGAGCGGCCGTCAGTCACGGCCGCGGAAGCCTCCCGGGGTCGCGACTGTCCAGCGCACGTCGGCGGTCCGGCCCGCCCGGCGCTGGAAAGTATTTAAACT
This sequence comes from uncultured Halobacteriales archaeon, assembly GCA_964586205.1. GTDB lineage: Archaea > Halobacteriota > Halobacteria > Halobacteriales > CAZPIG01 > CAZPIG01. The sequence goes on from CAZPIG010000003.1 coordinate 40,663, forward strand.
CCTTCGATAGCTAAGCCGGGATCATATACCGAGGGCAATCCCAATCCCCACCGACTACCGACGAGTCGGACGTTTCCATGAGTGTCATCGCAAACTTCACGGTCCCCGCTCTGGATTTCGCTCTCGGACGGGTCCTCGAGGTCGAGCGGGGTCTCCGGATACAGGTCGAGTCGATGATCCCGACGGGCGACGCGGTCATGCCGTACCTCTGGGTCCCCAGCCACGCGACCGGGGCCATCGCCGCCGCCATCGAGGACACCGACGTCGCGCGGAGCGTGACCGTCGTCGACGAGGTGGGCGACGAGACGCTGCTCCGGGTCGAGTGGGGCCCGGACGTCGACGGCCTCGTGGCCAGCGCGCTCGCCGTGGACGCCGCCATCCTCGAAGCGGTGGGAACGGGCGACGACTGGTCGTTCCAGCTCCGGTTCGCGGACTACGACGCCCTCTCGGAGTTCTACCGCCGCTGCGTCGACCACGACGTCTCCATCGAGCTGGAGCAGGTCCACAACCCCGTCGAGCCCGACGGCCCCGCGCGGTACGGCCTCACGCCCGACCAGCGGGAGACGCTGATGACCGCCCTCGAAACGGGCTACTTCGCGGTGCCCCGGGAGACGACGCTCGTCGAGCTGTCCGAGGAGCTCGGGGTCTCCGATTCGGCCGTCTCCCAGCGGCTCCGGCGCGGCCTCGCGAGCCTCGTCTCGGGGACGCTGCTGGCCGAGCCGCGCGGGCGGACGCCCGGGAACTGACCCGTGCGACGCACCGGGCCGGCGCGAGGCGGGACCGGCACACCAGTGGACATAAAACCTTCTATGTCAAAGGAGTAGATGGAACCCTGTCACCCGTAAAGAACCGTACGGCGGACGGACCTCCGTCGGGACGTTCCTCGCCGACGCCGTGGGCGACCAGCGGGGCGACCGACGAGGCGGCAGAGAGACGAGAAGAATGACGATATTCGCCGAGTTCGCGGTCCCGGCGGGCGAGTTCGGACCGGGCCCCCTCCTTCCGGCGGGGGCCGAGGTCCGGGCGGAGCTAGAGCGATTGGTACCCAGCGGCTCGAGCGTCGAGTACGTCTGGCTCGTCGGGGACGAGCGGGGAGCGGCCGTCGAGGCGCTGCCGGACCAGCCGGGCGTGACGGCGGCCCGCGTCGTGGACGAGCTACCCGGGCGGACGCTGGTCAGGCTGTCGTGGGACGGCGACGACCCCGTGCTCCGGGCCGTCGGGGCGACCGGGGGCGTGCTGCTCGGCGCGGAGGGCGACGCCGACCGGTGGCGGCTGCGGCTGCGGTTCCCCGACCGGGAGGTGCTCGGGGAGTTCTACGAGCGCTGCGCGGCCGAAGGGGCCGACGTCTCCCTAGAGCAGGTCAACAGCACCGGGGCCACCGGGCGCGAGGACCTGTTCGACCTCTCCTCGGCCCAGCGGGAGACGGTGCTGGCGGCGTTCGAGCGGGGCTACTTCGAGATTCCCCGCGAGACCACCCTCGACGCGCTGGCCGACCACCTCGGCGTCTCCGACCAGGCCGTCTCCGAGCGGCTGCGCCGGGGCCTCGAGGCGCTGCTCCGGGCGACGCTCGACGAGCGGGCCAGGGCGGCCGGGTACCGGGAGGCGAGCAGCGGGCAGGCGACGGACGGCGGCGAGGACGAGTAGTGAGGTGGCGAGAGTGGCGTCTCACATCGTGACGGCGCACTCGTCGGCGACCGCCGCGCGACCTGCGCTCGTCGGCTACTCCTCCGGCTCGACCGCGACCTCCGCCTCGCCGGTGACCGTGACGGTCGTCCCGGCGAAGGCGAACGAGACGGCTCCCGCGTCCCGCGGCGTCCCGTCGCCGCGCGGCGCGAACAGGGCGTCCAGCGCGTCCGGGTCGACGACCGCGTTTAGCGGCTGGTCGAGGTCCGCCGCGGCGACCCCCTTGGCGCGGGCCACCGTCTCGACGACGGTCGCGCTGGGCTTCGTCCACTCTTCCGACACCGGGGCGGGATCCGTTCTGATCTCGTTACGCTTTACCACGAGTGTGGACAGCAACGGCCTTGGGCACGAAAACACCTTCGGTACATAAGGGACGGCCTTCGGAGTCGAAGGCCGTCGTGAACTTCGGTGTCGAGGCCGCGCCGGGGCGCGGCGTCACTCCTCGGCGTCGCGCGACGCGTCGTCGGCCCTCTGCGACACCTCGTCCGACCCCTGGAGGTTCGCGCGTACGAGCGACGCGAGGCCGCGCCGGAGCCGCTGGGAGATGGCCGTGTCCGAGACGCCCATCCGCTCGGCCAGCTCCTCCAGGGTCGTCTCCCGGGGCACCGAGAAGTAGCCCGCATCGAGGGCCGCGAGCACGGTCTCGCGCTGGAGGTCGGTCAGCGCCCCCTCCAGGGACGGGTCGTCGGGCGGGGTCCGGTTGAGGATGCTCCGGAGGTCGAGCGCGACGCCGTGGTCCGAACACTCCTCGTGGAACGCGGCGAGGGCCTCGTGGGAGGGGAACCGTAGCTGGAGGCTCCACCAGTCGCCGCTGCCGACGGCCTCGAGTATCTGGGCCCCGACCGCCGTGATGCTGGCGACGAGGCCGTCGCCGTCGGCCGTCCACTCGGTCCGGACGAGCACCCGCCCGTCGACCGAGTCGACGACGGAGACGTCCGCGACGCCGGGGTCGGCCTCGATGGCCGACAGCAGGTGGTCGGTGCTCCCGTCCTCGACCCAGAGGTACGGGATGTTGGACTCCCCGAGCGGGACGACCCGCTCTAGGCGGACCGTTATCTCCGGGTGGGCTCCGAGCGTCCGCCCGAGCGCGAAGTCGTCGGCGTCGACGACGAACTCCGCGACCACGCTCTGGTCGGCCACGCCCGACGTTACGGAGGAGAACACAAAAACACCTTCGATTGTAAGGGCCCTCGTTCACCACGCCTGCCCCGTCCGCCTCCGGCGGTTTGTGCTGGGGGTGGTTTCGTACTACCGCTGCCGCTCGGAGGCCGGGGGTCGGGCGGCGGGAGTGCCGGAGGCGGACGGCCGGGTCGTCGCTGCCGGGTCCCGGGTGATTCTCGCAGAGTTCGGACTAGCCCCCGTCGGACCCGGACTGGCCGCCGCTGACGCCGGCGGAGATGGAGTGGCCGTTGCTGACTGGACGAAACCGCAAGCGACCGCGCGTGGAGCATAGACTGTCACCTCTGGTCGCGGAAGACACGCGCAGTAGCGCGAGAAGGAAGCCCCCGGCGGCGTCTGCCGCCGACCCTGCACGACCAAGCTGACGAGGGTTGTTCCACACGATGGGGCGAGTGTGTCCCGTAGTTATTCTTGTGGGCCCGGACGTAAACAGCTTCCGGCGACAGTATTTAAAAAGATTCGATATCAAAGGCATAGGCCTTCGATTACGGGACAGTAAGGAGGTCCTGCGCCTCGCCCGGCGGGTCGCGGACTGGTCGGTCTTCCGGAGCGGGAGGCCGTCCGCGCGGCGGGCCGACCACCGACCGGGTAATCGCGGCCAAACGATGAGCGGATACACATCAGCGGACGAGGGACCGGGGAGTATCGACGGGGAGCACCTCGCGACCGACCGGCTGTTCGGGCTCCTCCGGGAGCGCGAACGCCGGCAGTCGGTCGCGTTCCTGCGCGACGCCGACGGGGCCGTGGCCGTGTCGACGCTGGCCGAGCACGTGGCGGCGGGCGGCGACGACCGTGCAGTCCGCCGGACGCTCGTCGGACTCGACCACGTCCACCTGCCGCGGCTCGAGGCGGCGGGCGTTGTCGAGTACGACCGCGACGCGGGGACAGTACGCTACCGGCGCGACGAGCGCCTGGAGGCGCTGCTCGCGGTGGCGACGGAGGGCGTCGAAGCGTAACCGGGGGGGGGGTCCGGGGCCGGTAACACTCTTCGAGTGCCTCGTGGCGAGCCATCACTACCCCTATGTAGCCGAGCGTCCTACCCAGGTCGATGCCGGACCTCGGCAAAGTCGACCGGGCGTTCTTCGAGGAGCACATCTACCCGAACCTCGGGGCCGACCGCGAGGACGTGACCCTCGGGCCCCAGCACGGCGTGGACTTCGGGGTGGTGGACGTCGGCGGCCGGGCCCTCGTGCTGGCGACCGACCCCGTGTTCGTCATGCCCGCGCTGGGCTTCGAGCGGGCGGCGTGGTTCGCGTTCCACGTCGTGCTGAGCGACGTGGCGGTCAGCGGCCTCGCGCCGACCCACCTCAGCGTGGACCTGAACCTCCCGCCGGAGATGACCGACGCGGAGTTCCGGACCGTCTGGGAGACGTTCGACCGCGAGGCCCGGGACTTCGGGGTGGCCGTGGCGACGGGCCACACCGCGCGGTACGCGGGCTGCAACTACCCGATGGTCGGCGGCGCGACCGCTATCGCGGTCGGCGACCACGACGACGTGGTCCGCCCGGACGGCGCGCGGCCGGGCGACCGCCTGGTGGTCACCAAGGGCCCCGCCATCGAGGCGACGGCGCTGCTCGCCATCCAGTTCGAGGCGCTCGCGCGCGAGGGCGTCGCGCCCGCGGACGGTCCCGACGATGGCGTCGCGGGCGAGGACCGCTCGGGCGGGGACGGGGACGATGGCCCCACCGCCGGCGACGGCCTCGCCCACGAGCCGATGGCCGACGCGGACCTCGCCGCCGCGACGGAGCGCTTCTACGACATGAGTCCCGTGCGCGACGCGCTGACCGCCGCGGCCGCGGGGCCGGTCCACGCGATGCACGACGCCACGGAGGGCGGCGTCACCGGCGGCCTCGTGGAGATGGCCCGCGCCGCGGGCGTCCGCTTCGAGGTCGAGCGCGACCGCATCCCCGTCGCGCCGGGCGTCGAGGCGGCCTGCGAGTTCTTCGGCATCGACCCGTGGTCGGCCATCAGCGAGGGGACGCTGCTGGCCAGCGTCGCGCCCGAGGGCGTCGACGACGTGCTCGCCGCGCTGGCCGACGAGGGCATCGCCGCGGCCGACGTGGGCGAAGTGACCGAGGGCGAGGGGGTCGTGGTCGACGGCGAGCGGGTCGAGCCCCCGGAGCGGGACCCCTTCTGGGGCGCGTTCGAGCGCTTCGCGGCGATAGCGGGTGCGGGGGAGTGATCCGGACGGAGGGAGTGACCCGGACGGGGGAGTGACTCGGACGGGAGATTCGTCGCCGCTCGCGCCTTCCGGTACCGTCACCCCGGACGCCATCAGGGGCGACCGCGGCGACGGCGACGAAAGTTGTCCGCAGTTCACGCAAAATTTTTGGTTGGCTCCCATGTGGTACAACCACGCTATCCGATGGCGGACCAGTCGACGGCGGCGGACCCGCTTCGCTCCGGGCTGACCCGGCTCAAGCGCGAGGGCTGCGCCGTCCTCGTGGCGGGCCGGGTGCCGGAGCGGCTGCTGGACGACCTCTCCGCGCGCCTGCTCGGGGACGCGACGGGTGACCGCGACCGGGTCCGGGTCGTCGGCCTCGTGGACCGTCCCCTCGACCGGGCGCGCACGCGGCTGTCGCTCGCGCTCGGCGAGGGCGACGCCGGCGTCGTCGCGACCGCCGGCGGCCGCACGGCCGCCGCGGCCGGCGGGAACCTCGACACGGAGAGCCCCGGCGGCGAGGGTCCGGGCGTCGAGCCCCTCGATGGCGGGCGGCCGGACGCCGACCGGCCGGACGCCGACCGGCCGGACGACGGACCCGCTCCGGGCGCGTCCGTCGGTCCCGTCCCTGGCGCGTCCGTCGAGCGGGTCGCCGGCGTCGAGCAGTTCGCGGACGCGCTACCCGCCGCCGTCGAGCGGGCCGCCGCGGAGCCGGCCTCGCTCGACCCCGCGGCGCTGCGGGTCTGCGTCGACTCCCTGCGGCCGCTGGTCACCGCGCCGGGGGTCGACCACCGGGCGTTCGTCGAGCGGGTCCGCACGGAGTGCACCCGCCGGCGCGCCATCGCCCACTTCGTCCTGCCCGCGCCGGCCGACGGCGAGACGGCGGCGGCGCTGTCGCCGCTGTTCGACGTGGTCGTCTCGTTGCGGACCCGCGACGGCCCGGAGCAGCGCTGGCACCTCCGGGCCGCCGACCACCGGACGGACTGGGTGCGGGTCCCGGAGTGGCTGTGACGCCCCGAACCGGGTCGATGCTGTCCTCCGACGTTCGACGCTGGTCGCCGACGCGCTTCCGAAGCCCTTAAACGCCGACCGGGCGAACTCGGCGACAGACTCGCCGGCAGCGGGCACCGGTGGGCACCTGCCGCGCGGGCCGGTCCTCGTCTCGGACGGACCGACGCCCGTCGCGCGCAGGCCGGGATGTGACCCGCGAGGGTTGAACCACGCGACGCCCGCGGTGATACGCAATGGCACGCAGCTTCTACTCCCACATCAAGGAGGCGTGGCGGGACCCCGACGACGGGGACCTCGCCGAGCTACAGTGGCAACGCAAGCAGGAGTGGCGACAGCAGGGGGCCATCGAGCGCGTCGACCGGCCCACCCGCCTCGACAAGGCCCGCGAGTTGGGCTACAAGGCCAAGCAGGGCGTCGTCGTGGCGCGGGTCAGCGTCCGGAAGGGCTCGGCCCGGAAGTCGCGGTTCACGGCCGGTCGGCGCTCGAAGCGCCAGGGCGTGACCCGCATCACGCGCACGAAGAACCTCCAGCGCGTCGCCGAGGAGCGCGCGGGCAAGAAGTACCCGAACCTCCGGGTGCTGAACTCCTACTGGGTCGGCGAGGACGGCAGCCAGAAGTGGTTCGAGGTCATCATGGTCGACCCCGAGCACGGGGCCATCCAGAGCGACGACGACCTGAACTGGATCTGCGAGGCCGACCAGGAGGGCCGCGTCTTCCGCGGGCTGACGAGCGCGGGCAAGCGCAACCGCGGGCTCACGGCGCGCGGCACGGGCGCGGAGCACGTGCGCCCGAGTCGGAACAAGGGTTGAGAGCGGGGTGCTTCGGCGTTTTTCGTGGTTTTCCTCGGTGGCTAGCTGTGGGTCCTCGCTGTGGCTGGTGGACCAACCACCGTCGGGTGGGACTGAAAGGGGCCGGTCGCTCGACCCTCCCCCGGCGACGCAAGGACCGCAGGGCGTGGAGCGCCCGAGGACCGCAGCGAGCCGCGGGTGGTCGAGCGACCGGGGGCTTTCGAGGTCCCAGGAGTTGGTCGGACCCGTCCTGGCACCTCGAAAGCCCCGACGCTCTCGGCTCGGGGGCCTCGCTGCGCTCCTCGCCCCTCACTTCGTTCGGGGCTGCGGTGCTTACTTCGTCCGCCGTCGCCGAGAGCATCGCCCCTTTCAGTCCCGGCGAGCGGAGCTCGCCGACGTTCCGCTCGCTTCGCTCGCGGAACTCCCGCCCGACGGTGGATTGCGTAGTTAGCCACCGGTACCGCCCACGATTCACCAGCGCACTTTTCCCGCGAGCCCCCCAACGCCCGCCCATGAGCAGCCCCGGA
>CAZPIG010000004.1:0-44664 GCA_964586205.1 uncultured Halobacteriales archaeon
TGGTTGCAGGCCTTCGCCGTCTGGCACAATCGATGCCAAAGTTAACACCACCGTCGCGGGGCGGTGTTTAGATACGATATCCAGAAGCGACCGCACTGCAGCTTGGCGGTCGGAAGCCCCGGGCCGTTCACGGCGGCTTTAGTGATAGACGTGACTTTTGAATCGGTGGAGTCGGCATCAGGGGTGCAGTTCAGTGTGTCTCGTCAGTGCAGCGGGGCCAGAAAGCCCCCGCGTGCTCGACCACCCGCGGCTCGCTGCGCTCCTCGCCTCGCTCCCTTCGGTCGCTCGGCTGCGGTGCTTGCCGTGCGAGAGCCGTCGGCTCTCGCTGGCCTTCGCTCGCTCCCTCCAGTCGCTCGCGAAGACGTCGCCGGGGGTGGATCGAGCGCGCGGCCCCTTTCAGTCCCACCCGACAGTAGTTGGTTCACTGGCTGTAGCGTGCCAGCTGGGTCGCTTATCGCAACGCCACCGTCCCGGGAGTCCACACTTTCTTGCAGCCGCCGCGCGAACGGACCGCCATGTCGTCCCCGGGCGGGCGCGACGAATCCGAGGGAGATAGTGAGCGCAGCGACTCCCCCGTGCCCGACCACTCCGCCGAACGCGACGATTCCACCGACCGGACCACCCCATCACCCCCGGGCCCCCGCGCCGTCCGGCGGCGGGCCTCCGTCGCCGCCATCCAGTGGGGACTGATCTACGGCTACGTTCTCGACACGGTCGGCCGACTCTTCACGAACTACTATCGCGCGACAGCGGGGGCGGCCGTCCCGCCGGACTGGGTGAACACGGTCCGGCTCGCGATCCCGCTCGGCCTCCTCGTCGGGGGCGTCGGCGGCTACCGCTGGGTGGTCGGCGGCCGCGGCTCCGCCACCGCGGCGGCCCACCGCAAGCGGTGGGTCTTCGTCGGCGCGCTCCTCGCGGGCGGCGCGTTCTCGTGGGTCCCGACGGTGGTGCTCGGCGACCGGCTGTACGCCGTACCCTACTTCCTCGTCCCCACGCTCGTCGCCGTCGCCGTCTTCGCCGTCGCCGTCGCCCTCGGCTACCGCGTCGACCGGGCGTGGTACCGCCGTCGCCGTCGGAAGCTCGGCGGGGCCGTCCAGGGAGCCCTCGGGGGGTTCCTGGTCCTGCTGTTCGGGGGCTTCGCCTACGGGGTCTACACCGCCGCGGCGCGGGTCGAGCGACCGTCCGTCGCCGTCGGACTCGACGGCAGCCTCGTGGTCCCGCTGGCGGTCGGCGTCGGGGCCGTCGCCGGCTACGCCGCTGCCGACAGCGAGGCGAGCGGCGACCGTGCCGCCGAGTTCGTGACGGTGGTGCTGCTGGCGTTCTTCGGGGCCACCCCCGTGCTGGCGCTGGTCGCCCTCGTGGTCGGCGTGCTCGGGGTACCGGTCGGTGGGGTGGTGGCCTCGGCGGTCCTCGCGGCCGGGCCGTTCGTGCTGTCGGTCGGGGTCGCGGGGTACCTGACGTGGGGCGCACGGACGGACGTCCACCGCCTGTTCGTCTGACGGCCCCTCCGACGGTGCTCCGTGACCACGTCCGACCGCGCTCGGTCCGCACCGCCGCACCGCGGCCACGACGACACCGGACCAAGCCCCGACACTTCCGCCGCCGTCGGCATAAGCCTGCTGGAGGTAGCTTTTTGCCGACGCCCGGGAAACCACCGGACATGGAGGGGACGACCACCGTCGGGGACGTGATGACCCGCGAGTTCCTCGGCGTCAGCGAGGGCGACCCGGTCGCCGGCGTCGTCTCCCTGCTGGTCGACGAGGGCAGCGACTGCGCCGTCGTCCTCCGCGGCGACGACGCCGTCGGCCTCGTCCGTGACCGGGACGTGCTCGCCGCGGTGGCCGACGACGCCGACCTCGCCGCGACGACCGCGGACAGCCTCGCAGTCGAGCCGGGGCCGACCGTCCCCGCCCAGGGAGCCCTCGCCGAGGCGGCCGCTGCGATGGCGGCCGCCGGCCGGCGCGTCCTCCTCGTCACCGAGGACGGCTCCCCCGCCGGCGTGGTCACGGCCCGCGACCTCGCGACCGCGCCGGCGGCGCTCGGGCCCGCCACCCCCGGCGCGAACGACCCCGCGGGCTCCCCGGACCCCGACGCCGCTCCGGACCCCGCGCCCACCGACCCCGCGAGCGGGCTGGCGGCCGGCGAGGACCCGGCGGCCTACTCCACCCAGAGCGTCTGCGAGCGCTGCGGGGCCCTCGCTGGCGACCTCCGAAACTTCAACGGCCAGCTAGTCTGCGCCGACTGCCGCGAGGCCTGACTCCGGGCGACGGCCACTCCGGCGACCCCCTCGGGCCACCACCCGAGGTAACTGCCAGTTCCACGCTCGACATCGAGGCCGCCGACGTCGACGACCTCGCTGCTCGGGCCACCACCCGAGGTAACTGCCAGTTCGACGGCCCGACGCGGGAATACAGCGATAGGATTTATAAACCCCCAATCAAAACCTTATGACAGCCATGGTCCGTGGTACTAACAGGCGGAAGTTACTCAAAGGCATGGGCGTCGCAGGCACGGCCGGTCTCGCCGGCTGTCTCGGGAGCATCGGGGGCGGGTCCAGCGGACCCGACCTCCTCGTGGTCATCGGGTACCCGCAGTCCGGGACCCAACTGTTCCGGGACTACTACAGCGACACGGACGCGAACCACGACGTCATCGTCCCCGACGGGCTCCGGGACGACGACCTGCCGAACCAGGTCGGCAACGCGATGTCGAACGTGGTCGGGACGGCCCCCGGCGCGGCCGGGCCGAACCGGGACGCGTTCACGCAGATGTTCAACGAGCAGTACGGCAACGACCCCGGCGTGTTCACGCCGCACACGTTCGACTCGATGGCGGTGCAGATGCTCGCCAACGCCATGGCGGGCGAGAACAGCGGGCCCGCCATCAAGGGGTACATTCGCCAGGTGGCCCAGTCCGGCGGCACCGAGATCGGGCCGAGCAACCTCGCCGAGGGCGTCCGGCTCGCCGCCAACGGCGAGAACGTCCAGTACGAGGGAGCCTCCTCGGTCGTGGACTTCGACCAGCGCGGCGACCCCGCCTCCGCGACGTACAACATCTGGGAGTTCCAGGAGGGCGGCGGCACGACCAACACCGACTCGCTGGACTTCAGCGGGTCGCCGGGCGGCCCGATGGAGGGCGTCGGCCCCGGCGGCACCGACCGCACCATCCGGGTCGGCGTGCTGCTGCCGGAGACCGGCGACCTCGGCTCGCTGGGCGGTCCGATGATAAACGCCGCGCAGCTGGCCGCCGACCAGGTCAACAACGGCGACGCACCGGTCGACGTGGACATCCAGGTCGAGGACACCCAGACCGACCGGCAGGCCGCGCTGTCGGGGGCGAACGCGCTGGTCAACGCCGGCTACCCGTCGGTCTGCGGGACCGCCTCGTCCGGTAACAACGTCCCGGCGTCCCAGCAGGTGTTCATCCCGAACCAGGTCGTCGGCTGCTCGCCGTCGAGCACGGCGCTGAGCGTGTCGTTCTTCGAGGACGACGACTACATCTTCCGGACCGCGCCGAGCGACCTCCTGCAGGGCCAGGTCATCGCGCAGGTCGGGGCCGACAACCTCGGCGGGTCCACGGCGGCGACGCTGTACGTCAACAACGACTACGGCCAGCAGCTATCCGAGCAGTTCACGACGACGTTCCAGGAGGAGTACGACGGCACGGTCTGGCGGGAGACCGCGTTCAACATGAACGAGTCGTCGTACACGTCGGTCATCGAGCAGGCGCTGGCCGAGCCGGAGTAGGTTTCGTCGGCGGGTCAGTTTCCGCGGTTTCTTTCGGGTGTGCGTCAGTAGGTGCGAGTGTCGTGTACGTGCGCGTCGGGAGTGGTCGTGCGCGCCACGGCTGAGTGCGAACATCGCGTGCGCGCAGGAGTGGAGGGGAGCGTGACGCCTTCAGCCCCCGAGGAACTCCTGGCGCACCTCCTCGTCCGAAAGCAGCGCGTCGCCGGTGTCCTCGTAGCGGTTCTGGCCCTGCGCGAGCACGTAGCCGCGGTCGCACCGGCGCAACGCCTCGCGGGCGTTCTGCTCGACCATCAGCACCGCCGTCCCCGCCCCGTTTATCTCGTCTATCTTGTCGAACACCTCGTCGACGAGGTCCGGGGCCAGCCCGGCGCTCGGCTCGTCGAGCAGCAGCAGGTCCGGCGACAGCATCAGCGCCCGCCCCATCGCCAGCATCTGCTGCTGGCCGCCGCTCATCGTCCCGGCGCGTTGGTCGCGGCGCTCCTCGAGGATGGGAAAGCGCGCGAAGACCTCCGCGAGGGCCTCGTCGGGGACCTCGTCCAGTATGTACGCGCCCATCTCGAGGTTCTCGACGACCGACAGCGTCGGGAAGACGTTGTCGCTCTGGGGAACGTAGCCGAGCCCGAGGTGGATTATCTCCTCGGGTAGCATGCCGGTGATGTCCTCGCCGTCGAAGGTGATGGTGCCGCCCATGTGGGTGGTCAGCCCGAAGACGGACTTCATCACGGTGGACTTGCCGGCCCCGTTCGGACCCACGAGGGCGACGTACTCCCCCTCCTCGACCGCCAGGTCCACGCTATCGAGTATCTGGAGGTCGCCGTAGCCCGCGTCGAGGTCCGCGACGGAGAGGAGCGTCATTCCATCCCCCCGCCGAGGTAGGCCTCGAGGACGCGCTCGTCGTCGCGGACCTCCGCCGGCGTCCCGCTGGTGAGCACCCTGCCCTGGTGCATCACCACCACGTGCTCGCAGTGGTTCATCACCACGTCCATGTCGTGCTCGACCAGCAGGAAGGTGTAGCCCTCGTCGACGAGCGCGTGGAGGTGCTCCAGCAGCTTCTTCTCCAGGGTGGGGTTGACGCCCGCGAGCGGCTCGTCGAGCAGCAGCATCGACGGGTCGGTCATCAGCGCGCGGGCCATCTCCAGCAGCTTCCGCTGGCCGCCGGAGAGGTTCTCGGCGTACTCGTCGGCGAGGTGGTCTATCTCGAAGAAGTCGAGGACCTCCCACGCCCGCTCGAGGACGGCGGTCTCCTCGGAGACCACGCGGTCGCGGGCCACCGGGAGCACCGACCGCCAGAGCTGCTCGCCGCTCTGGTGCTTCGGCGCGAGCATCATGTTCTCCAGTACCGTCATCCCGCCTAGCTCGCGGGCTATCTGGAACGTCCGGACGAGCCCGCGGTCGGCCACCTGGTGGGGCCGCAGGTGGGTGATGTCCTCGCCGTCGAAGTACACCGCGCCGCCGTCGGCGCGGTGGATGCCGGTGACGAGGTTGAACGTCGTGGACTTGCCGGCCCCGTTCGGGCCGATGAGCCCGGTCAGCGTCCCGCGCTCTATCTCGAAGGTCGCGCCGTCCACGGCGGTGATGCCCCCGAAGCTCTTCCGGAGGTCCTCGACCCGGAGCGGCGTCTCCGACAGCGACGGGGCCGCCCCCTCGACCATCGAGAGCGACGCCGACCCGTCGGTCGCCGCACCGTCGCCCTCGCTCGCCGCGCCGCTCTCGCTTGCCGTTCCGCCGTCGGTCACTGGTGGGACGCCGTCGTCCGTCGCTCCGCCGTCGCTGGCGGTCCCGTTCTCGCTCGTCGCTCCGCCGTCGCTCGCTGCTCGGACAGCGTCGTCCGTCCTTCCGCTCTCGCTGGCGGTGCCGCCGTCGTCCGTCCCCTCGCCGTCGCGCGCCGCCCCGCCGTCGCTCGCCGTCACGGCTGCTCACCCCCGCCGCTCGTCGCTCCGTCGTCGCTCGCCGCCGCGCCCCCGTCGGCCGCGACCTCGCCGCCGACGGGCGCGCCCGCGGGCGCGCGGTCGCGGCGGCCGAGCGGCACGCTCGCGGCCTCCTCCTTGCGGTGGCCCAGCAGCCCCTCGGGCCGGAAGCGTATCAGGACGACGAGCACGCACCCCATGAACACCAACTGGAGGGCGTTGATGGACCCGAAGGCGTACGCGAAGAAGGGCACCGGGTCGCCGCCGGCGGCGACGAGCACGCCGACCACCGCGAGGACCGCCAGCGTCCCGCCCGCGCCGACGGCGACGTCGGCCGCCTCGATGCCCTCGTGGTCGACGAGGAAGCGCTCGACGAGGTAGGTGCCGGCCGCGCCGACCGCGAGCAGCACGACGGCGAGCGCGAACCCGCCCAGCGCCGCCGCGACGGCCGCGACGACGAGGACGGCGGCCAGCGCCCCGCCGCGGCGGGCCGGGCGGACGGGGAGGCCCATCCGGCGCTCGATGCCGACGCCGGCCCCGTAGGCCAGCACCCCGCCGACGGCGAGCAGCGCGGTCGCGACCAGGGGGCTGCCCACGCCGGCGGCCACCAGCCCGTCCACCAGCAGGACCGCGACTGTCACGACCGCCCCGAGGCCCGCCGCCGCCCGGCCGTCCCGCCGGGCGGCGACCCGGTCGGTCCCGTAGGCGACGCCGCCGAGCACGCCGAGGACCGCGAGTATCGGCACGGCGTTGGCAACGCCGCCGAACGCGAGCACGGGGTCGAACAGCGGCGCGAGCGCGGCCGCCAGCGTCGGCGGCGCGTCGGGCAGCGACACTAGCTCCGTGACGACGTTCTTGACGTAGCGCGGCCCCTCGAACAGCACCGCGGCGAACAGGGCCGCCCCGAGGACGCTGCCGGTGTTCGACCCCGCGCCGCCGATGACCAGCGCGACCCAGACGTAGAAGGTGAACTTCGGCCGGAAGGAGTTCGGCGTCACCGCGCCCTGGCGCATCTGCCAGAGGATGCCCGCCAGCCCCATCAGCGCGCAGCCGAGCATGAACGCCTTTATCTTGAACCGCGCGGTGTCCTTGCCGAGCGAGTTGGCGACCTGCTCGTCCTCGCGGATGGCCTTGAGCACCCGCCCGAACGGCGACCGGCCGACGCGGGCGAGCAGCCAGTAGTAGGCCGTCACGAAGACGACCAGCAGGATGGCCGCGTAGGTCAGGCCGTCGACGATGGGGCGGATGGACTCCGCGAAGTACGGGTCCAGCGCCGCGACCAGCGCCGCGTAGGGCGTGAAGTCGGTGAACGGGACCGTGAAGTTGAACAGGGGCGCGAGCGGGTCCGGGTAGTTCAGGATGAGCCCGCGGCCGCCGCCGGTCCCCAGCGGGACCCCGTCGCCGAGCAGCCGCGAGAACAGCGTGAACTCGACCGGCCCGAGGGCGATGGTGACGGGCCGGACGGTCACCGACTGGAACTGCGAGGACAGGTAGAAGAAGCGGACTATCTCGGCCATGGCGATGGTCGTGATGGCGAGGTAGTCCGCCCGCATCCGGAGCGCCGGCAGCGCGACCACGAGTCCCAGGAGCGCGGCGACGAGGACGCCGGCGAGGATGCCCACCGGCAGCGGCAGGCCGAGCCCGGATATCTGGGCCGCGCCCTGGCCGGTGACTGCGGGCTTCGAGACCATGGCCATCGTGTAGAGGCCGACCGCGACGAAGCCCGCGATGCCGATGTTGAACAGGCCCGTGTACCCCCAGTGGAGGTTCAGCGCGAGCGCGAGCAGCGCGTAGATGGCCACGAGGAAGGTCAGCCGCGACAGCGAGTTCAGTTGCCCCCGCAGCGAGTAGCCCAGCACGGAGCCGACCAGCAGGTAGCCCGCGTACATGACCGCGAGCGCGACCAGCAGCTTCACCCAGTCGTGGTCCCACGCGCTCCGGAGCCGGTCACCGTAGCGCTCGGTGGCGTCGCCCACCGCTTGCAGCCCGCTCATGCTGTCGACCTCCCGGCGAACAGCCCCTCCGGTCTGAACAGGAGGATGAGTATCATCACCGCGAACGCGGTCGCGCGGGCGAAGTCGGTGGGAATCCAGAGCGTCGAGAGGTTCATCGCGAGGCCGATGACGACGCCGCCGAAGATGGCCCCGTAGATGGAGCCGATGCCGCCGAGGATGACGGCGGCGAAGATGAGCAACAGCAGCACCCAGCCGAACTGGAAGGAGATGGTCCCCGTCCAGAGCACGAGCACGTAGCCGGCGACGCCGGCGAGGCCGCCGCCGATGACCCACGTCCACGTGACCACGCGCTCGGTCGGGATGCCGGTGACCCGGGCGAGGTCCTCGTTGTCCGCCATCGCCCGCATCGCCTTGCCCAGCTTGGTGCGCTGGAGCAGCAGGTGGACGCCGACCATCAGGCTCACCGTCACCGCCACCAGCGTGACGTCGTGGGCGCTGACCCCGACCGTGCCGTCGATGAAGACCAGGTCGACCCCGGCGATGGAGCCGAGGGCGGTAGTGCCGCGCCGCGCCGTCGTGTAGGCGAAGACGACGAGGTATCGGAGCGCGAACGCCACCCCGACGCTGGCGATGAGGAGGGTGATGCCGGTCTGGGCGCGCATCGGCTCGTAGACGAGGCGGTCTATCGCGAGCGAGAGCGCGACGGCGGCGACCCCGGCCACCACGACGCCGGCCAGCACCGCCAGCGGCGTCGACGTGGCGGTGATGCCCAGTTGGCTGCCGAAGATGTCGCCCGCCGCGCCGACGAGCAGCAGGTCGGCCGCCGGCGCGGTGCCGAGGCCGGCTATCAGGTAGGTGACGCCCCAGCCGGCGAACGCGCCGGTCGTGACGTAGTCGCCGTGCGAGAAGTTCGCGAAGTTGAGGATGCTGTAGGTCAGCGACAGGCCGACGCCCGCGAGCCCGATGACCAGCCCTCGCATGAGCCCGTCCCAGAGCAACTCGGCGAGGTTGGAGAACGCCAGCGACCCGGTCGCCAGGCCCACCAGCACGTCGAACACCATCCAGAGTGCGACGAGCCCCACGACCACCTGTCCGAGTGCCGTGCGGGGCTCGCTTGCGAGCGCACCGCGCGCCCGCGCGAGCGTCCCGCCGCGACCGACCGATGTCAGGTCCATCACCCGAACGAAACTGCGACGCGATATTAAAAGCTTCCGTGCCCCTCGCCGCTCTATTCGGACACCGTATCGATGCAACGAACGGTCGCGGCGTGGGGAACGAACGACCGCGGGGCGGGAGCGGGTGGTCGCCCTCGCGCGGCCGACGACCGTTCCCCCGGCCCGTGGTCGGCGCAGTCGGAACGCGGTCCGGCGCAGTTGGGAGGCACAACCCGGCGCAGTTGGGAAATACCTTTCACGGGCCCTGTTGGAGTTCGACGCATGTCCGTCCCGACCCTGAACGACCTCGCCGTCGACGGGGCCACCGTGGGGGTACGCGTGGACGTCAACAGCCCGCTTTCGCCCTCGGGGGCCATCGCCGACGACGCGCGCCTGCGGGCCCACCTCGAGACGCTGGACGAACTGCTCTCGCGAGGGGGCCGCGTCGCGGTGCTGGCCCACCAGGGCCGTCCCGCCGGAGAGGAGTTCGCCGGGCTCGCGCCCCACGCCGAGCGCTTCGGGGAGCTGCTCGACCACCCCGTGAGCCACACGGACGCCCTCTGGTCGGCCGACGCCCGGCGGGCCGTCGACGACCTCGGGGACGGCGAGGCCGTCGTCCTCGAGAACACCCGCTTCTACAGCGAGGAGTACGTGGAGTTCGAGCCCGAGCGCGCCGCCGAGACGGCGCTCGTCGAGCGCCTCGCCCCGCACTTCGACGCCTACGTGAACGACGCCTTCGCGGCGGCCCACCGCTCGCAGCCCTCGCTGGTGGGCTTCCCGGTGGTGCTGCCGGCCTACGCGGGCCGCGTCGTGGAGCGCGAGCTGGCCGAGCTCGGCGACGTCGCCGGGACGCCGACGCCGCGGGCGTACGTCCTCGGCGGCGCGAAGGTCGACGACGCCGTCGACGTGGCCCGCTACGCCCTCGAGAACGGCCTCGCGGACCGCGTGCTGACCGCGGGGCTGGTCGGGAACGTCTTCCTGCTGGCCGACGGCGTCGACCTCGGGGACGCGAGCGCCACCGTCATCGGCGACCGGGGGTTCGCCGACGCCGTCGGGCGGGCCGCCGACCTGCTGGCCGACCACGGTGACCGCATCTCGCTGCCCGTCGACCTCGCGCTGGACCGCGACGGCGAGCGCGTCGAGGTCCCCGTCTCGGACCTGCCGCCCGACCCCGACGCGCCCGCGAAGGACGTCGGCGAGCGGACCGTGGCGGCCTACGCCGACGTGCTGGAGGACGCCGGGACCGCCGTGCTCAACGGCCCGGCCGGGGTGTTCGAGGAGGCGGCGTTCGCCACCGGCACGCGGGACCTGTTCGCGGCGGTGACCCGTGCCGGCCACAGCATCGTCGGCGGCGGCGACACGGCGGCGGCCATCCGCCAGTTGGGGATCGAGGGGTTCGACCACGTCAGCACCGGCGGCGGCGCGGCGCTCCGGCTGCTCAGCGACGGCACGCTGCCGGCGGTCGAGGTGCTCCGGCGGTAGCCCCGATGCGCATCGAGCGCCCGGACTTCGACGACGTGGACGCCATCGCCGACCGCTGGGTGGAACTCGCTCGCGGCCAGCGCGCCCACGGCTCGCGCCTCGCGGCGGACGCCAATCGGACGCGTGCGCGGGAGGCGGTGGCCGGCCACCTCGCCACCGACGGCGTGCTGGTGGCGCGGGACGGCGACGACAGGCTCATCGGCTTCGTCACGTACGGGCTGGCCACGGGGGCCTACGAGTCGGACGCGACGCAGGGGATGGTCCACAACGTCTGGGTCGCGCCGGAGCGGCGCGGGGAGGGCATCGGCGCGGCGTTGCTGTCGCGGGCCGAGGCCGACCTCGCGGAGCGCGGGGCGGGCGTGGTGGCCCTGGAGGTGCTGGCGGACAACGAGGCGGCGCGGCGGTTCTACCGGCGCGAGGGGTATCGGGAGCACCGGGTGGAGATGGAGAAGCGCGTGGCCGGCGGGTCGTCGGACCGTGACGAGGAGGCTTCGGAGGATGCGGATTCGTCGGCCGTGGGGTCGGGAGAAAGCGATACTGATTCAAGCGGGGATTGACAACTTGGCGGTGGGCCAGGGTAGCTTAGTTGGCCAGAGCACTCGATTTGTAATCGAGGGGTCGTGGGTTCGAATCCCACCCCTGGCTCCTCTCGGCGCGAACGGACGTGAGCGCCGTGAGTGCCTTTGGTGGGATTCGAACTAGACGAGACGCAGCCCGCACAACGAGGCGAGCGAAACGAACGGAGTGAGTGAAGCGAGCCGAGTGAGCAGGACCGTCTCGGCGTAATTCGAATCCCACCCCTACTTCGTGTCCGCGCAGTCGAGGAGTTGTCATCACTCCGCCCCAACACCTATTACTTTCTATTGCGATCTATTACACGTGCCCATCAGCATCGACCAATTCGACGACGAGCCCGCAGAGGCACTTGACCTCCAGGAGGGAACCCAGCCCTATCGCATCCTCCAGTTCCTCGCCGAACACGACGACCAGGCGTTCACACAGACCGAGATTCACGAGGCGACGGGCATCAAGCGCGGGAGCGTCGGCGCAGTGCTGTCGCGACTAGAGGACCGCGGGCTGGTCCGGCATCGGGGTCGGTACTGGGCTATCGCCGAGGACGACCGGCTAGCCTCGTACGCGGCCCAGACCGGGGCCAGTTCGGAATCGACGAACGACGATTACTACGGAGACGAGTGACCGATGGCGTACGAGCGCGGCACCGTCGTGAAGGGCCCGGACCTGCTGGCCGACCACGACTACCGTCCATACGTCAGTCTCAACGACGACACGCACCCGTTCAGCGACGAGGAAGGGCTCTACGCGGCAGTCACGACGACCCGGCGAGCAGTCGCAATTCCGTTGACTGACGACGACTTCGTTGCCGGCGGATTACCCCGCGAGAGTTACGTCAACCCTTGGACCATCGTTCCGATTCGGCACGCCGACGTTCGAGACGAGGAGGGTCGGCTGGTCGATGCGACGACCGAAACAATCGCTCGGGAAGCAGCCGGGTATCTGGGTGTCCGGTAACAGCTCTTCTACAACTATCCGACGCGGGGAAAACTGCTACCGAGAAAGGCTGGTTTCACCACGCCATCCTCCCGGAACGGTCACTTCCGCCCCTCGGGAACCCCGAGTTCGTCGGCGAGGTCCTCGAAGATGGACTCCTCGCGGTCCGCGATAGCCCCCACCAGGCTGGCGGCCTCCTCGAACGTCACCGGTCGGGGCTGGTCCTGCTCCAGGACGTCGTCCAGCCGCTCCACGACCGTCCGCCACTCGTCGGCGACGGCCGCCATCCGGTCGGCGAGGTCGACGGGGAGTCCGGTCCGCTGGCCCAACTCCCCGAGCGCGTCGGCGTAGAGGCCCCTGTAGGCCGCGCCCTCGCCGTGCTCGTCGACGCTCCGGCGGGCGGCCCGCACCGGCCTGGCCGGGTCGGGGAGGTCCGGCCACGCCCCGAGATAATCCGCGAACGCCCGCAACGCCGGGAGGCCCTCCTCGCCCGGCCCGCGGGCGTCCCGCTTCACGTGGAGGGGCTCCAGCATGTACGTCGCGGCCTGCCGGAGGCCAGCCGCGGCCGCGTCGGTTCCGTCCTCGGTCCGGGCCGCCCGGGTCACGACGAGGTACTCGTTGTCCAGCGCCAGGAACCGGTCGTGGGTCCACGCCTCCGCCAGCGTCGAGCGCGACACCGTCTGTCGACCCTCCATCGCGCCGTCCGACAGTTGCACCGTCCCGTCGTCGTACCCCACCGCGACGGCGACGTGCGGCGGGACGTGGCTCTCCGGGAGGTAGTCGAGCGGCTCCGGGTCGAGAAAGAGCACCACCGGGTCGTCGCCGTCGACGCGCTCGGCCACGTTCCCCCACGCCGTCTCGAAGTCGTCGCCCTCCCGGAACAGGTGGGGAACGCCGAGTCGCTCGAGGAAGGCCCGCTCCAGCCACGCCGGGGTGGTCCGGGCGACGACCCACGGCTCGTCGGGGTGCTCGTAGAGGACGAACGCCGGGCCGCCGCCGACGCCGAAGCACGTCGCCTCGCTGTAGTTCCAGTCGTAGTACGCGGTGAGGTTCCGGAGCGCGGCCGCCCCGCAGTGGACGCCCGGCTGGTGGTTGTAGCCTTCGACGACCTCCATACGACCTAGACGGCCCGCGGACAGTTAACTCCCCGCGAGGGCGGGCGGGGCAGTGTTCAGATAAGGCGTCGAAACGGCCCGCACTGTCGCTTGGGCTCGGAAGCCCCGGGCCGTTCGGCTCCCGCGGCTCGCTGCGCGCTTCGCTCCCTGCGGTCGCTGCAGTGCTTACTTCGCCGGGGTTCGCCGAACGGCCCGCCCCTTCCGGAGTCCCGCCCATGGTGGTTCGGTGGCCGGCAACAGCCGCCGGCTGGCCAGCTTATCTGAACACTGCCGGCGGGCGGCTCCCCGGTTCGTCCCGTCCCGGTGGGCGGTTCGCCGTCGCGAACGAGGCCGCCGGCGGTCACCCGCTCCGGTCCCGCCTCGGTTCGCGTCCGAGCACGCTCGCGACGGACTCGACGCGGTCCTCGGCGTCCTGGTCGCGGTTCCGCAGCTCGTCGAGCTCCAGGGAGGTGATGACGCGGTCGCCGCCCACCGCGTCGTGTGCCGCCCGGACGGCCTCGAACACCTCGTCTACGTCCTCGGCTTCGACGACCGTGTCGGCCGCCGTCAGTTCGTACGAGACGTCGAACTCGTCGAGCGCTTCGACCGCCGCTGCGACGTCCTCCGAGAGGCTCCCGTCGTGGACCGGGATGACCTCGAATCTAGCGATGACTGTCACCGTTGACCCCCTCCGTAGCCCCCACTCGGCGTTCTCACGTACGGCGACGAGCGGCATAGTGATTCCGGCGTCTCCAGCGAGCACTGTTCGGGTCGGGGACAGCGACTCGGCGGTCCGGTACGTAGGTCCCGTGGGGAGAGACCATGGCCACAACACAGCGACTCGTCCGGACGGGAATCGTCGACCGCTCGGAGGGCCACGACTCGTGACCGGGCCTGCACCGTCGAAGCACCGCCTGGAGGGGGCGACCGTCTACGTCCACCGGGCCGACGACGCGTCCGGCGCGACGGTCACGCACGTCGACGTCGAGCACCCCGACCTGAACCGCATCGTCGAACCGGGAGAGAGCACGTACGTCGGCGGCAAGGAGGGCGGCGTGTTCGTCGGCCTGAAGCGCGAGATGATAGCGCGCGCCGAGGCGTACCTCGACGAGCGGGAGGGGTGACGGAGCGAGGCTGGGCGTCACCACGTCGTCCGTCTGCCCAGCACGAACACCAGCAGCGCCATCGGTAGCGCGCCGACGGGAGGGTCCACTGGCGACACGACCGGAGAGCCAATCATGAGAGCATGAGCGAACAACCGATGGTTGATTCGAACGTAGCTAGAGGCAACTAACGCAACAGCGCGACAAGACCGTCTGCAACGTTGTTCGAATCGCCTTCCTGGCTGTTCTCTGGGCATCTCTTACTGGGCAGGCGAAAATCCGGATGTTGGCGCTGAACTAGACAAAAGATATCCGTGCCAAAAAGGGCAGCCAGGGGTTGCCAGACTGTAGTTTCAGGAATTCAACTGTTGGTTTGTTATTGGCGACTATACTCTCGACGCGAATATTTTAATACACCAAATTTATATATTGGGAGTTATTTGATACAAACCATGGCAGATATTGTGAGTGTTAGAATTGAAAATTACAAATCAATCGTTGATACAGAATGGGTTGATATCCACCCTGAAACGACAGTATTAATCGGCCCAAATGAAGCAGGAAAAACTAACTTTTTAGAAGCCCTCGGAAAATTCCCGCCAGGTAAGACCATCCGCTCAAGAGATTTAAGTGAGTACATTACTGAAGAGGGTGAACAGACACCGGATTGTAGGATATCGATAGAGGTTGAAGATCTTCAGGTAGACGTAACAGCAAGTATAGGCCAAAGACGGTATAGGGAAATTGCAGGAGAATTCTCAGGCATTATTCATAAATATAGAGGAGGAACCTATGAGTTCGTTGCAAAAAACGACATATCCCCACTAGCTGACTACCAATCCTCACGGAATCAATTCATTGACCGCCTTATTGCAAAGTGGTCAGAAAGATTTAGAGAAACTCCAGATCTCCCAACTATCCCAGGTCGTAGGCTCCAAGCGACAGGTGCGGATAGGGACACAGATGAAAAATATGAACTTCTTATGAGGACCTTTGAAAACGTTCAGGATACACTGAATCAACAAGAGGAATTGGATGATGATCTGGACCATCAACTATCTCAGATTGAAAGTGATTTAACTAAACTTAGAAATATGGAGCCAATCGGCAAAGTGCTCGCCAAACAGGCATTTAACCCCATTTTCTATAGGGAATTCGACTCTGTTCCGGATCGAGTTGCGTACAGTGATCTCTCCAGCTCCCAAGGGAAATATAGAACTATTTTGAACTTCATTGGTATCCCGCCTGATGAACTCCAGGAGATGCCATCACCTGAAAGACGGGAACGTATACAGAGAGGTATTAAGAGATTTGAGGAGATTTTTAATAACTACTGGCCAGGAGACGATATTGGATTTAATTTAGACCTAGTCGGCGAGAATATTGAGTTGTTAGTGTCCGATTCATGGGGAACAGAGCAATTCCTATCCCAACGAAGCCAAGGATTCCAGCATTTTCTATCATTTGTTATAGAATATGTTCAATACAGTGGAATGACCGAAAATATGGTATTGGTTGACGACCCTGATCTGCATCTTCATCCTGAGGCACAGAAAGAGTTCCGAGCAGCACTGAATAATATAGCCGAAGAACAACAAATGATATATTCGACACACTCTCCGTACATGGTGGACAAATCCGAACTTAGTATGCTGAGACTTGTGGAAAAAGATGATGAATCTAAAGGAACAGAGATTGTCGCCAACTTTTCCTTGTCGGATAGAATTAAAGATGACGTTCTAAGTCCTATTAGAGCATCACTGGGAGCCACTTTTGCGGATTCGTTGTTTGCTAGTAAACACACTATTCTCGTGGAAGGATATACTGATAGAGTTTATATAAATAGAATTGATAAATACATAAAGAAGCAAAATGGGGAGAGCGCCTTAGACTACGATGTCACCATATTAGATGTTGGAAGCGCTTCAAATCTGCTCAAGTATGCTCGGTTACTTGAATCTGAAGGTTATGAATATGCAATATTCGCCGATACAGATAATGCCGGGAGAAGAGCTGTTGAGAAGATAAAATCCAGTGAAACTGTCTCTGAAGACAAAATTGTAACACCCTCGGATATTCTTGTGGATGAATATGGAAATGAAGAGGACAAAGAAATTGAAGATCTCTTTGCTCCAGAATTCTATAGCGAACAAGTAGCAGATTGTTATAATATAGAGATTGACGAAGTCCATGATGCCCTAAATGGGCCAGAGTCGCCTCCGGAAGAGTCAATAAAGGGCCTTTTTAAGTGCTTACAGAATAAAGAGGAACGTGAATTAGAACCCTTCGATAAGTCTAATGTTGCCGATGCTATAGATGAAGGAATATATAGTGGGAATGTTAACGTCGATGATAATACATTGGGGAACTTCATAGAATTATTCGCCGAATTCAACGATGCGATGAATTCTTAACAAAAGGTATCAAACGCTGATAAGAGGTGAGGTTGACTAAATAATGTCTCTAGCGTTGTTATCGTCTACTCAGCACTATGATTATCCGCTGTTTGTATTTCTGACACAAAACCCGTTTCCCATATGTGCTATACCTTCCCACACCACCGAAATCGACCACAATCGTTTGAAAGCGCTTTTATGGGGTGGCACACTACCAGCGAGCACCGACCCGCGCGGGGTCGATGACGTCCGCCGCCGCAGGGACTCCGGGGCGCACGAAACCGTCAGAAGCGCGACGAGGCGCGACGAAAACGGACGACGCGACGCACGCGTCGTGCGAACGCCGCGAGACGTCGACGGCGCGAAGCGACGAACGATGCACCCCCGGCGGCGGGACGCGAGCCAGCGCGCGGGAGGAGACCACCATGCCAGTCTACGTCGAATTCGACGTCCCGACGGACCTCCAGGAGGACGCCCTCGAGGCCCTGGAGGTAGCGCGGGACACAGGGAGCGTAAAGAAGGGAACGAACGAGACGACCAAGGCCATCGAACGCGGCAGCGCCGAACTCGTGTTCGTCGCCGAGGACGTCCAGCCGGAGGAGATAGTGATGCACATCCCCGACCTGGCCGACGAGAAGGACGTCCCGTTCGTCTACGTCGACAGCCAGTCCGACGTGGGCCACGCGGCGGGGCTCGAGGTCGGCAGCGCCGCCGCGGCCATCGTCGACCCCGGCGAGGCCCGGGGCGACGTCGAGAACATCGGCGAGAAGCTCGCCGAGCTACGGTGAGGTGAGGAGAGATGAGTGCAGAGGAAGGCGAGGAGGGCTCGACGCCCGCCGAGGTCATCGAGGTCGTCGGCAAGACCGGGATGCACGGCGAGGCCATGCAGGTCAAGTGCCGCATCCGCGAGGGCGAGAACAAGGGGCGGATAATCACGCGGAACTGCCTCGGACCCGTCCGCGAGGGCGACGTCCTCCAGCTCCGCGAGACCGCCCGCGAGGCCGACACCATCGGAGGGCAGTGAGGATGGTCCAGACCCGCGAGTGCGACTTCTGCGGCGACGACATCGAGCCCGGGACGGGGACGATGGTCGTCCTCGCCAACGGCGCGACCGTCCACTACTGCTCGTCGAAGTGCGAGAAGAACGCCGACCTCGGCCGCGAGCCCCGCGACGTCGAGTGGACCGCGGAGGGCCAGGCCGGCGAGCAGCGTGCTGCCGCGGCGACGGAGCCCGAAGCGGGCGAAGAGCCCGGTGGGACCGAGGCGGGCGAAGTCGAAACGGAGGCGGACGAAGCCGAGGTGGCCGACGCCGAAGACGAGACGACGGAAGCCGAAGAGGAGGAGCCGGAAACCGAAGCCGAGGTGGCTGACGCCGAGGCCGAAGACGATGCGGCAGGAGCCGAGGACGAGGGGGCCGAGGCCGAAGACGAGGCGGCCGAAGCGGCAGACGCGGACGACGCCGAAGCGACTGACGCGGACGCCTCGGACGACGCCGACGAGGCCGAGGAGGTCGAGAGCTGATGGCCGACCGCGAGCGCACCTTCGTCATGGCCAAGCCGGACGCCGTCCAGCGCGGCCTCGTGGGCGAGCTGATATCCCGCCTGGAGGACCGCGGGCTGAAGCTCGTCGGCGCGAAGATGACGTGGATAGACGACGAGATGGCCGAGCAGCACTACGAGGCCCACACGGACGAGCCCTTCTTCGACGACCTGAAGGCGTTCATCACCTCCGGGCCGGTCCTGGCGATGGTCTGGGAGGGCCAGGACGCCGTCCGGCAGGTCCGGCGGACGATGGGCGAGACCGACCCCCTGGAGTCCGAACCGGGGACCATCCGCGGCGACCTCGGGCTGGACCTCGGCCGCAACGTCGTCCACGGGTCGGACCACGAGGTCGAGGGCGACGCCGAGCGCGAGATAGCGCTGTTCTTCGACGACGACGAGCTACACGACTACGAGCGCGCCGACGAGACCTGGCTGTACGAGTAGGGCCGGAGCGATAGAGTCTGCTGTTAGGACTGATTGCACGGTTGCTGGACATCCGAAAGCCGCGGCCTGCTCGCATTTCAGGTTCCGGTGGACTCGTGGCGTCACCCTCCGGGTTACCTAGGAACAGAGGTTGAGGGTGAAGACCAAGATTATTTTGTGCCCCAGACTAATCATCCAATATGACGGAAAACGAAGTCTGGTCTCCTCGAATTGGTGTGAGAAGAACGGAAAGAGAAAGCATTCTCTTGTTCCTTTCACAGGAGGAAGCGGCTGAGAAGAGAGAACTGAGGAATGAAATTCGCATGACTCGAGATGGGGCCGAACAGCATCTGAAATATTTAGAAGAAAATGGTTTCGTGGATAAAACGCTGGTCAGTACAGGGATGAAATCTCAGTATTCCCTTACCGAGGAAGGTAAACGCCTAGCAGCAGAAATTCGATGGGGTGATGACTCTCAAAGAAAGCCTTGAACGAGATCATGATAATGAGTTGATCATGAAGAGCACCTCAAATTGAGGTGTCACTCTATCATTTCGATACTTCACATTCCTTAGAATGCCGGTGAGATATACATGTCCATCAGTCTTGGTTAGTTCCTCATATTTCCTGTCTTTAGGGTATTTTCCTGCAGTAACGCACTCAATTGTGTTGTCGTCAAAAGTGACTTCAAAATCAACAACGGGCACAGTGGTCGTTCCTTGGCTAACCTGGATCGCGCTATTCGCACAGCCGTTTTGACCACATATCTCAATTGTTTCGTTTGTATATATCGGTTGTGCAATACGAGAAGTGTGTCCTTCCGGACACCGGTAGCCTATCGTTCGAGCTTTTCGTTCCCTTACAATGTCTTCTCCAATTGGAACATGAAAAGAAACCAATCTGTTTGGTTTCTTGACCAATGTGTCAAAGGTATTTATCTCGAATCCAGGGTGTCCAATTGATCTACTCCTAGAGGAGCAGACGTGGAGAAACAGTAAATCGTAATCACGACCTTTCGCTGTATCAATACCTTCTTCGTCCACGAAGTCAGCAAACCCCTTCCTTGCGTCTCTGAGGACTTGATCTGGGAATCTACGAAGATGTTCAGTCTCGATATTGAAATCATACTCGCCACTGGCAGGGTTTAATTCGCCTACACGGAGGGTCAGAGAGTTGTAGATTGGCTCTTCTGCAGCTGATTTCAGACTCCGGTACCCCGAGCTGGCATACTTCGCAGACCAGTAGTTCTTCCAATCGCTAGTATAATCTGGAGGTTCGGGCATAAACGACCAAGAGCCTGTTACTTGAAGTAGGTTCCGATGGTTCTACCCTTCTACTCCTAAGAGAATGTCTTCGGAAACATTTTACCAGTAACAACCTCAATGGATACCAAACGAACCAGAGGTTACCAGTCCATGTCAGACCAAATTTTCATATCCCACAGTAGGGAGGACAAGGATCTCCTCGACGAGCTTGATCGGGTTTTCGGGAAAGTAGGTCTAAAGCAGTACAGAGCTAGCTTTGAGGATCAATCTCCAGCAGTCAGCGAAGACCTAAAATCCCAGATAAATGACTCAGTAGGGATGTTTGTCGTATTAGGCAGACGAGCACAAGCGAAAACGCATACGATGATTTGGATTGGCTGGGAGGCCGGGATTGCCATCCAAGCTGGAATTCCAGTTTGGATTTTAGAGGATATGCAATCGAATGTGACGCAGCCTATTCCGAGCTTTACCGATTATGTTCTTTGGAACTCTCAAGAAAATAAACAAAAAAGGATTTTGAGAGACGTGATTGAGAACGAATTCGTCAACTCCCGTTCTCGTGATGTAACAGAGTACTTCGAACCCCAAACAAAGGACTCAAATAGCCTTGTGGGTCAAAATAGAAATAACGCCAACGTTCGGAATAGTCAAGTCAACAAGGAGACACAGGGGATTAGGTGTCCATACGATGACTGTGGCGAGAAATTTGTCATCCGGTTTGAAGGCCCCAGCGAATTTAATTGTCCATCCTGTAGACAAGCCGTTGTGTTAGAGGAAGAATCAGATCCATATTCGTGGTAGTTCACTACATGACTAAGATCATCGCCGCATAGTTGTTGTTTTCCTCTCCAGCCTCGCCCATCAGTAGTTCGAGCTCCAATCAAAGCGAATGGCGACACTCACGTCGCCGATAATGGGCATATTCCACAGTTGCCCGGAGCATGACGTTTTACGTCCCCCGACCCGAACCCACGTGGTATGGATTACGAAACCACCCGGCGGGCCCTGCTGGGGCTCGCCGCTGCCGGCGGCGCGGCCGCGACCGTCACCGGGCCGGTGGCCAGCCTCGTCGAGCAGTTCGCCCCGCTGTCGGGGTCGGCGTGGGACGCCGCCGGCCGGGCCCCGGCGGGCACCGTCGAGAGCCCGCACGGGCCGGCGGAGGTACGTTACGACGACCACCACGTCCCGCACGTGTCGGCGGACTCCGAGGCGGCGGCGTACTTCGCCGTCGGCTACGTCCAGGGGTTCGACCGCCTGTTCCAGATGGACCTCGTCCGCCGGCTGATGGACGGCCGGCTCTCGGCGGTGGTCGGCGAGGCGACCGTCGACTCCGACGTCTTCCACGCGAAGATGGACTTCCGCGGCGGCGCGGACGCCTCGGTGGCGGCCCTCTCGGACACCCGGACCGAGCGGCTGGCAGAGGCCTACGCCGACGGCGTCAACGCCGCCATCGAGGGCGAGGAGCTGCCCCTGGAGTTCCGGCTGCTGGGCTACGAGCCGGAGCCGTGGAGCGTCGCGGACACGCTGCTGGTCGGGATGCAGATATCGTGGGGGCTGACCGGGAGCTTCAACACGCTCCGGCGGGCGGTGCTGCGCGAGCAACTCGGCGAGGAGACCTACCGGCGGCTGTACGGCCGGCCGTTCGACCACGGCGCGCCCATCGTCCGCGAGGGCCGGACCGGCGGCGAGGTCCACGGCACCGGCGAGCGCGAAGGGGCCGACGAGGACGCCCTCCGAAACGTCGACGCCGACTTCGTCGACTGGCTCGCACGCCACGAGCCCCCGCCGCTTCTGGGGTCGAATAGCTGGGTCGTCTCCGGGGAGTTCACCGACAGCGGCAGCCCCATCGTCTGCAACGACCCGCACCTGACGCTGATGGCCCCGCCGGTCTGGTACGAGCAACACATCGACGCCGGCGACGTGAACGTCCGCGGGGTCTCCTTTCCGGGCGTCCCGTTCGTCATCATCGGCGAGAACGACCACGGCGCGTGGGGGTTCACCAACACCGGCGCGGACGTCGTCGACTTCTACACCTACGAGACCCGCGAGCGGAGCGACGGCCCCGACCAGTACCGCTACGACGGCGAGTGGCGCGACTTCGACGTCGAGACCCGGACCGTCGAGGTGTCGGGCGGCGACGACCGCGAGGTCGAGGTGAAGAAGACGGTCCACGGGGCGTTCGTCGACCGGGAGGTGAACGGGCGGACCCGCCACGTCGGCGTCTCGTGGACGGGGATGACCGGCACCCGCGAGTCCGAGGCCGTCTACGAGTTCAGCCGCGCGGAGGGCATCGACGACTTCACGGCGGCCATCGAGAAGTTCGACGTGCCGACCCAGAACGCCGTCTACGCCGACCGGGACGGCAACACGCTCTACTACGTGACCGGGAAGATACCCGTCCGCCAGGTCGACGGGCAGGTCGTCCGTGGCGACCGGGTGTTCGACGGGTCGGCGGGCGAGGCCGAGTGGGCGGGCTTCACGCCGTTCGGCCAGTCGTCGTGGGAGGGGTTCGTCCCCTTCGAGGACAAGCCCGGCGTGGTGAACCCCGACTACGTCGGGACCGCGAACCAGCGACTGGTCGACGACCCCACCTACCCCATCGGCCAGGAGTACGCCTCGGGCTTCCGCGGGATGCGCATCTACGAGCGCCTCGACGGCGCGGTCGAGGCCGGCGAGGCCATCACGCCCGACCTCCTCGCCGACCTGCAGGCCGACACCCTCGACGTCCGGGCGCGGATGCTGGTGCCGGCCATCCTCGAGGCCCGCGACCGGATGCCCGACGCGGCCGACCGGTGGCTCGACGCCATGGCCGACTGGGACTTCCGGATGGACCGCGACTCCGGGGCGGCGCTCGCGTTCCGGTGGTTCTACGAGTACTTCCGCGAGGAGACGTGGGCCGACGACTACGAGGCCGCCGGCCTCGACGACGGGTGGTGGCCCCAGGAGTGGGTGCTGACGACGCTGCCGGCCGACGACGAGCACTTCGGCGGCGACCGCGCGGCCGTGATGGCGACGGCTATGGAGCGCGCCGTCCAGCGCATCGACGAGGAGGGCTGGGAGACCTACGGCGACTTCAACCGCACCGCGCTGGACCACCAGTTCGGCTCGCAGGTCCCGGCGCTGAACTACCCGCGGTACCCGACCGACGGCTCGTCGTACACGGTCTCGAACTTCCGACACACTTCCTCGGTGGGCAGTAGCTGGCGGATGGTCGCGCCGATGGACGGCGACTCGCGGGGAGTCCTCCCGGGCGGCAACTCCGGGGACTACTTCTCCGAGCACTACAGCGACCAGCTACGGACGTGGGCCGACCACGACTACAAGTCGATGGCGCGCGAGGCGGCGGGCGACCTCGCTATCACCTTCGAGTCGGGAGGTGACGGCGGATGAGCGACGCCGACGCGTCTTCCGAGGGCGCGACGCCGTCCTCGGACGACGGGGTCGCGTCCGCGGAGGACGGCGTCGCGGGTGGCGAGCGCCGACCGGCGGGGGGCGAGGCGAGCACCGTTACGGACGCGCGCCGCCGTCTCGACGCGATACGCGCGGACGCGGACCGCCGGCGGACCGCCCAGGCGGCCGGGGCCGTCGCGGGGCTGGTCCTCGCCGCGGTCCACCCGGTCGGACTGGTGGTCGGCGGCGCGCTGGTGGGCCTGTTCGCCGCCGACCTCCGCCGGGCGGTGGCCGCGGGCGCGGCGTTCGGCGTCCTCGCGCTGGTCGCGTTCGCCGCGACGCTCGCCGTCGGGGGCGGCCTCGGCGGCTACCTCGCCATGGGGATGCTCACCGCCGTGAGCGTCGGCGCTGGACTGGTGCTCCCGGTTCTGGGGTCGCTGGTCCGCGGCGCGGTGTAGGCCCGGTTCCGACCCCGCTTCGTTCCGTCTCTCGCCTCGGCCCCTTGCGGACGCACTTCACTTCCTCGGTCACTACGACGAGATGCCACGTGATCGGCCACCACGTCGCATCCATTCGGGCAGTTTCCAGTCACTATCCGTCGCCAAAGGACGCTTCCCGGACGCCAAGGGCAATTGTTCGGGAATCGATGTTTTTCGCCCCGGACGGCGTATCCCCCGGACACGGACGGCGCGGGTCGTGTCCAGTCGGACCCCCGCGCCCATCCGGGACCTACCATGAGCACTGAAACTGCAACTGGAGACGCGTACGTATCGGAGGCCGTGGAGGACAACTGGGGGTACCTCGTCGGGGGCGGCATCGTCCTCGGCGTCCTCGGGGTGCTGGCCATCGTCTTCCCGTTCGTGACGGGCGTCGCCCTCTCGCTGCTGCTGGGGGCGCTGCTGGTGGTCGGCAGCCTCGTGTACTTCGCGTCGGCGTTCTCCGCCCAGGGGTGGCGCGGGTTCGCCTGGCACGTGGTGCTGGGGCTGGTGTACGCCGTCGCGGGCATCACGCTGATGGCGAACCCCGTCGTCGGGCTGGCGACGCTGACCGTCCTGGTGGTGGCGTACTTCCTCGTCGACGGCGTCGTCGAGATAGTGATGGGCGTCCGCCTGCTCGGCCAGCGCGGGGCGTGGTGGGCCATCGCAAGCGGGGCCGTCTCGCTGGTGCTGGCGGGCCTCGTCTGGGTCGAGTGGCCGTCCAGCGCGCTGTGGGCCGTCGGCCTGCTGTTCGGCGTCGGCCTGCTGACCTCCGGGCTCTCGATGGTCGCCATCGGCGTGGGCGGCCGCCGGGTCGAGGAGCCGACCGAGACGATGGCCGGTGCCGGCGAGGTGTGATCCGACCCGCTCGACGTGTGGTGGCGTCGGCCCGCCGTGTCGGCGCGCCACAGCCCGGTCGCGACGATAGTGCCGATGCCGATAGCGACGACGCCGACGGCGGCGGCAACGGCAATGCCGACAGCGGTAGCGGCGACGCCGACGCCGTTCGGGACCGCGACGGCGAACGACGACTCTGCGACACCGACCACACCGCCCGCCCCCGCGACACATGGCCCAGCTAGAGTCGGTCGACCGCAAGCGGGCTACGCTCTGGGTGATAGCCGCGATACTGTTCGGCGTGCTGGCGTTCGTCGCGGTGCGCTACGCCGGGACCGTCGTGCTCGGACTGTTCCTCTACTACATCACCCGCCCCACCTTCGAGCGCATCCGCTCGCGGGTCGGCAACCGCACGCTCGCCGCGCTGCTCGCGCTGCTCGTGCTCGCGCTGCCAGTGCTCGTGCTGTTCACGTGGACGATGACGGTTGCCGTCCGCCAGACCGCCGACTTCCTCGCCTCGGACGCCTTCGCCGAGTATCGGACCCTCCTCCAGCCCTACGTCGACGTCTCCGCGGTGGTCGGCGACCTCCAGGAGACGGGCCGGACCATCGTCGACAATCCCCAGAGCATCCGGGACCTCCAGCTAGACGAGGTCGTCGGGGGCGCGCTCGGCACGGCGGTGGCCTCCGTCGGCTTTCTCGCCACCGGCCTCCTGCACCTGTTCATCGCGCTCGTGGTCGCGTTCTACCTGCTGCGCGACGACCACCGCCTCGTGGGGTGGGCCCGGTCGACGTTCGTCGACGAGGACGACGGCGTCGTCGCGGCCTACGTCGCGCTCGTCGACCGCGACTTGGAGCGCGTCTACTTCGGCAACATCCTCAACGCCGTCGTGACGGCCGTCCTCGGGGCGGTCACGTACAACCTCCTCGCGATGGTCGCCCCCGCGAGCGTCACCATCCCGCGGCCCACGCTGCTGGGGCTGCTGACCGGCGCTGCGAGCCTCATCCCCGTCATCGGGATGAAGCTGGTGTGGATACCGGCCTCGGTCATCGTCTTCGTGGACGCCGCCGTCGCCGGGCCGACGACGGTGTGGTTCCCGGTGGTGTTCGTGCTCGTCTCCGTGGTCATCGTGGACTACATCCCCGACCAGTTCCTCCGGCCCTACGTCTCCGGGCGGTCGCTGCACGTCGGCGCGGTGATGCTCGCGTACATCCTCGGGACGCTGCTGTTCGGGTGGTACGGCATCTTCCTCGGTCCGCTGCTGCTGGTCCTCGTCTTCGAGTTCGGTCGCGTGGTCGTGCCGTGGCTCGTCGACCCCGAGGAGTGGCAGCCGCCGCCGGCCTTCCTCGAGGGCGAGCCGGTCGAGGAGCCGGGGGCGGTGCCCTCCGTGGGCGACCGCGTGCGCACCGCGTCGGTCAGAGCCGCGACGGCCGGCCGGATGGGGATAGACAAGGTCCTCCACGTCCGGGAGCACGAGGCCGGCGACCCCGCGGCGGACGGCGAACCGGAGGTGAGCAACGAATCGACTGGCGAGGCCGGAGCGGACGGCGATGCCGGTCCCGATGGCGACGCCGCAGCGGACGACGGGAACCCCGGCGGGGAGGGCGACGCCGGACCCGATGGCGACGCCGGTCCCGGTGGCGACGCCGGACCGGACGGCAAGCGGAGCGGGGACGACGACTCCGTGGTGGGCGACGGGGGTGCGGCCACGGACAGAGCACCCCCGGAGGACGGGACGGACGACGGTCGCGAGGTGGACGAGAGTCGCGGGACGGGCGACGGAAGCGAGACGGACCGGTGACCGACGCTCGCGTCACCCACACGACGCTCACGCGCCGAGCGCGGCCCGGATGCGCGGTAGCTCGTCGGCGATGGCGTGGCGCTTCAGGAGCGCGAACCCCGCGAACACCACCAGGAAGCCGCCCAGCGTCGCGCCGGTGACCGTCTCGTCGATGAGCGCCCACCCGACGACCACGGCGACCACCGGAACGACGTAGGAGACGAGGTTTATCTCCAGGGGCCCGAAGCGGTCGAGCAGGTGGAAGTAGACGACGAACGCGCCCGCGGTGGCGACGACGGCGAGGTAGACGAGCGCGCCGACGACCGCCGGCGACGGCGACGCCGGCAGCGGCTCGCCGACGGCGAGGCTGGCGGCGTGCAGCAGGAGCGCGCCGACGGCCATCGCCCACGCGGTCAACCCCGCCGTCGAGAGCGTCGGCGAACTCCGGCGGACGAGCACGCTGCCCAGCGAGACGCTCGCCGCGGCGAGCACTATCAGCGCCGCGCCGACCACGTCCGCCGCGAGGAGGTTCGCGGGGTCGGGCTGGACGACGACGGTCACGCCGACCAGCCCGAGCGCCACGCCCACCAGCCCCGCCGCCGACCGGCGCTCGTCGGGCAGCAGCGGCCACGCGAACGCGGTCGTGAGGATGGGCACGAGGCTGTAGAGCACCGCCGCGACCCCGCTGGGGACGTGCTGCTGGCCGACGAACAGCAGGCTGTTGCCCGCGACGAGGAAGGCACCCGCGGCGAGCACGGCCCAGCCGTCGGTGAGCGTGCGCGGCCGCCACTGGGCGGTCGCGACGGCGTACGAGAGCAGGAGGACGGCAGCCACGTCGTACCGGACCGCCGCGAACAGAACGGGCGGTAGCTCCTCTAGGCCCACCTCGATGGCCGGGAACGACCCGCCCCACGCCGCGGCGAGGCCGACGAACAGCGCGAGGGCTCGGTAGCGGGACACGGGTGGGCTGACGGTCCGGTGTGGTATGAGGGTGTCCATGTCGGCACGGCTTGGGAGTGGTGTTCGGAATCGGTCGTGCTATCGCTTGGCGCTCGGAAGCCCCGGCACTTCCGGAGTCCCCCCCCCCCGGAGTGAACGGTCGGCCGGCAACAGCCCGACGGCTGGCCGGCTCCTACGAGCGGAATCCCACCCGCACCGAGCTACCGCACCCTCGCCCGTTCGTCGGCCTACAGATACCCCGTCGTTCGCTTACAGATACCCGCGCGCCACCAGCAGCTCCGCGTTCAGCACGCTCGCACCCGCCGCGCCGCGGAGCGTGTTGTGCGCCAGACAGTCGAACTGCACGCCGGCCGGCGCGTCCTCGAAACCGCCTGCCGCGACCGCCATGCCGCCGCCGACGCCGCGGTCGAGGCGGGGCTGGGGCCGCCCCGGCTCGTCGAAGACGTGCACGAGCGGGTCCGGGGAGCTGTGCAGGTCCGCCGAGGGCGTGGCGGCGACGGCGTCCGCCGCCGCGTCGGCGGCGACGTCCTCGGTCGTCTCCACCCAGACGTTCTCCAAGTGGCCGTCGAGCGTCGGCACGCGGTTGCACGACGCCGAGACGGTCATCGGGTGGTGGGACACGCTCGCGCCGTCGAAGGTGCCCAAAAGCTTCCGGCTCTCGGTCTCCATCTTCCCGGCCTCGCCGGGGATGTGCGGCAGGACGTTGTCGAGTATCTCCATCGACGCCACGCCGTCGTAGCCCGCGCCGGAGACCGCCTGGAGCGTGGCGACGTGGACGCGCTCCAGTCCGTACTGCCGGAGCGCCGCCAGCGGCGGGACGAAGGTGACCGTCGAGCAGTTGGGGTTCTTCACGAGCCCGCCCGCCCAGCCGCGCTCGTCGCGCTGGCGCTCCACGAGCGCGAGGTGGTCGGGGTTGACCTCCGGAATCACGAGTGGGACGTCCTCGGCCATGCGCTCGTTGGAGGCGTTCGAGCAGACGACGAAGCCCGCCTCCGCGAACGCCGGCTCGACCTCCGCCGCGACGCCGCTCGGGAGCGCGGAGAACAGCAGCGGGACGTCGTCGGAGATGGCCCCCGGCGCTGTCACCCGGACCGTGCGGTCCGCGACGGCGTCGGGGATGGGCGCGTCGGCCCGCCACTTCGCCGCCTCGCGGTAGGACTTGCCGACGCTGTCCTCGCTGGCGGTGAGGGCGACGAGGTCGAACGTGGGGTGGTCGGTCAGTAGCTGGACGAACCGCTGGCCGACTGCGCCGGTGGCTCCGAGGACGCCCGCGCGTACACTCATCTATTGTCGTCGGGAGGGTGGAGGGCATGGAGCAAAACCGTTTGGATACTTCGGTGGGTGGATGGCTTCTAGGATTGGTGTTTGTGTCCGGTCTAGCTACTGCTGTGGCTTCGGAAGCCCCGCGGCGCTCGACTCCCGGGCCTCGCTGCGCGCTTCGGCGCTCACTTCGTTCGCGCCTGCAGTGCTTACGTCGTCCGGGTTCGCCGAGAGCGTCGCCCCTTCCGGAGTCCCACCCGTAGAGTGATTGGTCGGTTGGCTACCGCTCGTGGATTGTCGCGGAGCTACCGCTCGTGGGCTGGTGCGCCCGGTTCCCGACTCGCTTTCCTGTCACCCCCAGTCGTCCGCCATCGGGTGGCCGCTGTCCTCGATGACGCCCATGGCGGCCTCGAAGGCGGCGTCGGCCGTCCCGAACTCCCCGTGGTGGGTCCACTCGCCCGACTGCTGGTCCGTGGTGTACACGTCGAACGCCCCGCCACGGTACTCGTGGGACTCGACGTAGAGCTCGTTCGCTACCTGTCCGTCGTGCTCGTCGTCTTCTGTTTCGTCGACGAGGAGGTAGACGCCCAGTTCTTTCCCGCCTTCGAGGTCGCGCCGGCGGTGCCACTGCATGGCTTCTAGGGGTACGGGGGCCTAGTGGGTATAGGTGAGGGGGGATAGAGTGATCGTCGATGCTGATCCTAAAATTCACGTTTGTTAATATAGTTGAAAGGCATGGCCTTCTGGGGAAGTACCTCGATTCCTCGCTGCATGCCAAGTGAAGGACTGGACATGTGAACGGATTTTCTCTGGAGGATGCGTAGAATTAAAAGGTACTCGCTTTCTTGTCTTCTTCAATGGCCATCAACTGGAATCGATGGGTCAAAATATACGAGTTTACAGTGGACGACCCATCAATAGAATACAAGGATCCAGACATTCGAAATTGGACTGAGGAACGCGACCCACGTTTTAGCAACATCTCTTTAGAAATCCAGCAGCGGTCCTCTCCTCGTATTGGCCCTTTTGAACTTGCCAACATTACCAAATGGTTAATAGGAACTGACATTCTGAAAGGGCACGTAATGGATAATAATACAAGCACAGTGAAACGACAAACAGAGATAGCTTTCAGCCAATGTTCAAATCCAGCAGAAAGGATTGAGGAGCTAATCGCACTCAAAGGGGTGAGCGTGCAAGTAGCCTCAGCAGTTCTAACCGTATACAATCCGGGTCGATTCGCTGTTATCGACCATCGCGTCCTTCGAGGATTAGCTGCTATTCGCCCAAGTCTTACCGACCCTGCAAACTATTCTCGATATGCTGGATTCATTCAGTCACTAATAGATTACAACCAGAATCCGCAGACGTATCAGTTCTACATGGATGAGGTTCGCCAGATCGCGAATGCCGAAAATCTCCAACCAAGAGAAGTCAACATGGCACTATGGGCATTCGACCGCGATAACGTATAGCTTCACGTGTAGTGGGATGGTTTGTTGGACTATTAGTTTATGATTTGTGAACCGGCCCCCACTACTTATACGCCATCAGACCTTTTCTGGCTGTTCAACCACATAGACGACCCGATAGGGGAGGGTATTGAATGTAGAAGTCCACCTCAACTGGGACTCCCGAAGCCCATCGTTAACTGATTTCACTTCGACAAACAGATACTCAAATTCCTGTCTCGAGTGACATTGATACAGGAAGAAATCCGGCTTCCCATCTTGGGTGATCGCTGTCAATGGATGGATAGAATACAGTGGACCGAGCGAATAGTTATCCCTCAGGTGCTCTCTGAGTTCTTCTTGGAGTGCTTCTGGAACGCTACTATCATTCTGGAGTGCCCCCGATTCTATGGGAGAATCAAGCCCTACAACCTCATAGCCAGCGTCTAAATAATAGTCTGCAACAATACGCTCTGACTCGGTATTCTCGGTAGAGTATTCTACTGTCTGGCTATTTGAACCCACTTCACTCCCAAGCTCAACAAGAAAATAATCCTTCACATCGTCTGAAACCATACGTTGAAATCTATTTCGTCATCCAGGTATATGAACGTTGAATACAAATACTCTCATCTGATTGATAACAGTCCCAAACAGCGACTAGTCCTCGGGTAAAAAGCATTAGCTATTTTGATTGACCGCGATTGCGAAACTTCCTCGGATCACGATGTAATGGAATTGGCCAGTGTAGTAAAACGATGAATAGAGACTACTCATCAATTTCAACGGACTCATAGACGGCTAGCGCACGTCCATCAATATCATGATAGTACTTCGTAGAATCGTCACTCCTGAGGCCTCGTACAAACATCCGGATGTCGTCTCCTGACGTCACTGTATTCACCACTAAGACAACTTTTCCCAGGACAGTGGCGATTGGAGAAACGGCCATGATGACCAGAGATGCTGCAAAAAGGTTGATGACGAACAAAGGAGCGAGCGTTATAAGCTGGTATTCTCCGACGTCGATCCAATTGCCTGAGATATAGTTATAAGGATTCTTTCCGTGAAGCATTGGTTTGAGTTTGACCTCAGAATGGTATCCAACCATCCCCGATGCAATCTCGTGGACCTTCTCATGAATGACTGTGTTAATGAATGCGATAAAGAGAACAATTATGATAGGAAAGAGGAGCTGAATCGGGTCTTCGAATTCGAGTATGACACCAATACGGCTCACTATCAGACTCTGCCTGATTCCTGGCGTATAGACGAGAAGTGAGCCCCCGGCGACCAAAATCATCCAGACTACGGAACTCAGAAGACTCCGAGGCACAGCCTTCGGTTCAGTATATCCATTTGGAGACTCCGGCAGTTCACGCATGTACAGGACTCCGTAGCGGCATCCCTTCAATCATGTCGCCATTCGCGTTTTCTATGTATTTCTAGAATGGTATAGAAACCATGCTGGTCGCTCCATTGGATAGGGGGCTCGACTTTATCTATTTCACAATCATCGGAACGGTCTACGTGAGTCTGGAGCTTTGCTGAAAAGCGCGTTCCTCAGTACCTATCCGCAAAGTGCCCGTCAATCCGAGATGAACTTGTTGTCCCGCCAATCCACACCGCTATCCCCGGCACCGGCGGCACCGGGGCCCTCTACGACCTCCACAGTAGCCTGCCGGGGCTCGCCCTCCACGATTCGCGTCGCCACTAGCTCGCCGTCCTCCGCGGTTATCGCGGTCAGCGTCCCCTTCTCCGACAACAGCGCGATGTCGCGCAGCACGAGGAACATCTCGTACTGCAGCGCCGAGTTCTGCAGGACCGTCTCGCGGTCGCCCTTGAACGCGGCGAACTCGACCAACTCCGAGGGTATCTCCTCCTCTTCCTCCTCGCCCCACTGCGGCCCCGCGGGACCGGGCTCGGGCTCCTCCTCGTAGACCCGGTTCTCGGTCACGCTGGCCTTCAACTGGGCGGTGGGGGTGTACTTGCTGATGCTGTCGTCCTCGGAGACGGCCTTGATGATGAGCGTGTTGTTCCGACGGGTGACGTCGACGTCCGCGACGCCCTCCGGGAAGTTCGCGGCCTCCGCGAGGTGCTCCTCGACCGTCTCCAGGGGGAGTTCGAGCGTCGAATGCAGCCTGTATACGCGGCCTGTCATGATTTCCGTGGGAGCGCCCGGTGGTGGGTCCGTAGGGCCTGCGTGCTTAAATGGCCTGTCTTTCCGTGGCTTTCCCGACGACGCTACGCCGTCGCCAGCCGGTCGCCCAGCTCGCCGCGCTCGTCGAGCTCCGCGACCACGTCGCTGCCGCCGACGAACTCGCCGTCGACGAACACCTGCGGGATGGTCTCCCAGCCGCTGCGGGCCTCGAGGGCCTCGCGGTACTCGGGCAGCGCGTCTAGGACGTCCACCGTCGCCACGTCGTCGCGGTGCTTGGTGAGGATGCCCAGCGCGCGCCGCGAGTAGCCACACTGGGGCATCAGCTCGGTGCCCTTCATGAACAGCACGACGTCCTCCTCCTCGATGGCGCTCTCGACGCGCTCCTCTACGGCGGACTGGCTGAGTTCCTCGCCGGGCTGGAACGTCATGGGGTCCACTAGGAACGGACGGGGCAAAGAATTTGTGCCGGAACGTTGAAGCCGGCGGCCCGCCACCCGCCGTCCATGGCGGGGCTGTCGGACGCCGCGACCGGGCGGCTCGTCGGCGCGGGCCTCGTGGCGGCCGCGCTGGCGATGTTCGCGCTGGTCGACGCCCTCGGGCTCACGGGGACGGCGCGCGCGGTGGCGTTCCTCCTGCTGTCGCTGCTGCTCGTGCTGGTCGCGAGCGCGGGGCTGGTCGTCTGGATACTGCGCCGCCAGCGCCAGCCGCTGACCGAGCGCCCCGAGCCGTGGGAGATGGACGAGGACTGGGAGTGAGTTCCGGGAGCGCCGCGCTGCCGGTCGCCTCGCGCACCGCCCGCCGGGCCGGGGTGCTCGCCGTGCCGGCCTGCTCGCCGCACCGTCCCCGCGCCGCACCGTCCTCGCGCCGCACCGTCCCCGCGCCGCGCCGGCCTGCTCGTCGGCCCGGCCTGTTCGCCGGGCCGGCAGAACCGTAGCTTTAGTGCGAGATCGCTCCGTAGCGCCGCCCGAGATGGAGCCCGACGGTCCCCCTCCGGAGGCGCTCGCGGCTTCGCCGTCTGCTCGCGGCCTCCAGCCGCTCGCACGGTATGCGGGCCGTCGGCCCGCACTACTCGCGCGCATCGCGGCGCTCCCTCGGTCGCGCCGCGCGCTCGCCGCCCGCGACGGCGTCGAATCCGATGTCGAGCG
This sequence comes from uncultured Halobacteriales archaeon, assembly GCA_964586205.1. Taxonomy (GTDB): domain Archaea; phylum Halobacteriota; class Halobacteria; order Halobacteriales; family CAZPIG01; genus CAZPIG01. The sequence continues at coordinate 33,036 of CAZPIG010000004.1, forward strand.
CCGCGAGGCCGACGCGGAGACGTTCGCGGAGGCGCGGGCGTTCGACGAGGCCGTCGCCGGCCTCGTGGCGGCCGCCGTCGCCACCGACGCGGGCGCGGTGCTGTTCGTCCACCACGAGGACTACGGCGGGTGGGTGCTGCCCGGCGGCCGGGTCGAGGCGGGCGAGTCCCTCCGCGCCGCGGCGGTCCGGGAGGTCCGCGAGGAGAGCGGGGTCGTGGCGACCGTCACGCGACCGCTGCTGGTCGTCGAGTTCGTCACCGCCCACGACGGCCGCGAGACCTCGACGCACTTCGTCCTCTTCGCGGCCAGCGCGGAGGACGCGACGACCGCCGACGACCCCGGGCTGGACGACGAGCCCATCACCGACGTGCAGTGGTTCGATTCCGTTCCGGAGGCCGTGGGCGGCGACGAGACGGTGCAGCGGTCGCTGGCGGTCGTGGTAGAGCAGTTCGATTGGTTCGATTGGTCGTGATTCCGGCGATTCACTCCACGACGTAGATGCTCCCTTCCTCGGTCAGCGCGACGAACCGCTCGCCGTCGGTGCGGACCGGGCCCGCCGTCTGGCTGTCCAGGGGCCACCGGTCGCGGATGGTCCCGTCCGGCGAGAGGACGACTAGCTCCTCCGAGCGGATGGTCCCCACGGCGAGGCGGCCGTCGTCGGCGACGGCGGGGCTTCCCCTCACTCCGCCGGAAAATTCCGTACGCCACTGCTCGGTTCCGTCGGCTGGGTCGACGGCAGCGAGGGTACCGGTATCCCACCCCTCGGTCACGCCAGCGAGATAGACCGTCCCGTCGACCGAGACAGGGGGTTCTGCGAACGGCCGCCCGAGCGGGTATCGCCACCGCGGCTGCAGGTCTCCGTCCACGAAGTACGACCACGACCCGCCCAGCAGAACACCGTCGTCGAGTACGGTCGGGGTCACCCGAACGCTGAACGACCGGCGGGCCCGGACGCTTCCATCCGACGGGTCGAGAACGGCGGTCGACCCGCCGGACGTGCTCGCGACGGTCGCCCACGCGTTGCCGTCCCAGCTCTCCATCGGTCGGGACCCCACGTCGGCGGTCCACTGCACCGAACCGTCGGTCCGGTCGAGGGCGGCGAACTCGCCGGTCTCCAGTCCGAACGACACGCGCTCGGAGCGGAGAATCGGCGGGCCGGCCGAACCGACGTGGGTCCCGAAGCGGTCCCGGAGCGAGAGCCGCCACACCGACCCCGACTCGAAAGAGAGCCGCTGGCAGGACCACCCGCAGACGAACGCCCCGTCGTCGGTGACGACCGGCGGATGCGTCGACTTTACGACCCCGGGAACGGTCACGACGCGCTCGCCCGTGTCGAGGTCGACACCGACTAGCGACCGCTCCGGCTCGCCCGGGTCGAGGCTCTCGGGACCGGTCGTGAGGTAGACGACGCCGTCGCGGAGCGTGGGTCCGGTCGTGGCGGTGACGCCGAGGTCGTGCGTGGGCTCGCGAGGGCCGCCGGCGAACGCGGAGCAGCCGGCGGTGGCGGTGGTTCCGACTGCGACCGCTCGAAGCAGTTGCCGCCTTCTCATCCATCCCATTATTTCGTAGCCTCGCTTAAAGAACTTGGCTCTAAAACCGAATCGAATTATGAATCGGGGTCGTTGATACTCGTATATTCACAGTCCAGCCACGTGGAGAGGTCCGTCGTAGTTTTGAGTGTGGTGTTGAACGACTCGCAGGGGCAATCGGTTCCCAGATACTCGTAGTAGCTCCATTGGAATCCGCCTCTCGTCTCCAGTTCGGGGGTAAGCCCGTCACCGGCTGGATTTTCGACCTGGATGGCAACACCAGCGGTGTTGTCAGTGGTGTCGGGAAAGTAATCACTGCCGGGACTATCCTCATTGAGACCAGTGAGCGGAAGATCCCAGTGCCATTGTGTTTGGTCCCCGTCCTGATTCTTCTGCACATCGTCACTCGTCATGGCATCCCCGTTCAGGGAGTATTCCACAATTATACTCGCGACACCACCCAACGGTCCAGTCACAGAATTGACAAGGTCGAGAACGAGCCCAATCATGTCGTCGTCGGGCGATGTATCGTTGTTTTGGCCATCCGGACGAGGGTTGTTTAGTTCGGTATTGAAGTTACTGTTATTAGGACCATGCTCAATGAAAGCCTCCACACCAGCCTGGTGGGGGAAACCAGATTTCTGGTCGCAGGGCATCAGCAGGGAGTCCGGAATCTCTTCGAAAAATCCATCCATATGCCATGGTTTCTGACTCGACTGGATGATCTCGTCGTAGTCAGATTCCACGTTCCCACTACTATCGTAGCGGACTTTCGCCGAAGTGCTGAACTCGTAGTCCCACGTCATGTTCACGAAGTCGTCGTCGCATCTGTCCGGGAGAGTGTGCGTTATCCCTCCTTCCATTGACGTTCGGTTCAGGATTCCCACATCGCCTCCATCTGCGTTCGTCGTTACGGAGTCCGTGGTCACCGATTCGGACAAGTCCTCGCCTTTGGCATCGGAAGTCGAAGTCTCCTCACTCGAAGCCATCCGCGAGACGTTCCGGATACTGTTATCCCGAGGAATCCCGGTCGCGGGGATCTGGATCTGGTCGAAGCCCGGGACCTGACCCCTGAAGCGCTCCGGATGGAGCGCAGAACCGATGGCCTCTTTGGTGAACCCACGGTCGGTCGCGCCCAGCGAGAACGCAATCTTCCCGTACCCCGGGGACGGACGCGTGAGCGTCCCGGTGGCTGTATCGCCGTCCGTTTCGAGATAACCCTTCAGGTGGAGGTCCTCTCCGTCCTCCTGAACGACGTGCTCCGGACGCCGCGACTCGAAGTAGTACCTCGATGCCGTAGGATGGGAATCCACGTCCTCGAGCGGTTCGTCCTCGCCGACCGGAACGACGAACCCCGCGAGCTTCAACGTCCCGGTAAGGCCGTTTTCGGTCAGCTCCAGTGTGGCAGTTGCGTCGCCTTGCTCCTTGTCCGTGACCGGGTCGTAGCTCTTGCCGACGAACCGTCGCTTTCCTAGCTTCTCCGCCCCAGCGGACGAAGTGGCGAGGGTCGCGGCCCCGAGAACCCCGACAGTCTGGTTGAGTAGCGTTCGCCGTCTGATGGTCACCCCAACGCCTTCTTCCGGCATGGGGTCAGTTTTGAATCACCATGAAAATGAATTTTTCCTATATACAGTTAGTGAAAATGGCCGCCTGGTATCAAATGACATAATGGTGTTCAGGCCCACGTGCTTCGAGCCGCCTCCGTCGGGCTGACCGTGGGGCGAGAGCGGAGCGGGACGGTCGGGATACGATTTCACCGTCGGTTACCCGGTCTAAATTTGCGGATACAAATGACTGTCCGTATAGCTGCCGGTCGTCCACCGCCACGCCACCCTCAGTCGTCCGCCGTCGCACTCCCGCCGCCCGCTTCCACGTCGGCGTCGGCCTCGATGGACGGCGGGTACTTGCCGCGGTCGAGCTTCAGGTCCGACTGGGGACGGGCCATGCAGGTCAGCGCGAAGCGCTCCTTCTCCTCCTCCGTAAGGGCGTGGGCCGCCGGCTGGACGACCTCGCCCTCCACTATCTCCGCCGAGCACGCCAGACACATGCCGACGCGACAGGAGTACTCCTGGGCGATGCCGGCGTCGAGGCAGGCCCGCAGGATGGTCTCCTTCTCGGAGACCGCCAGGGTCTCGCCCGTGTTGACGAACTCGACGGTGTACTCGGTCATGGTCGCCCCTTGCACGGACCCTGCCAAAACTCTTTATGCCCGATTCGGGTCGTCGACGAGGGGACAGAACCCCGTCATCCTTCGTCGGGGGCGACGACAGTCCCGCTGTCGAGCGGGTCCTCGATGTCGCCCGTGACCGACTCGAGGAGGTCGGTCACGGTCACCATCCCGACGACCTCGCCGTCCTCGATGACGAGTGCGAGCTCCTGGTTCTCGGCCTGGAACCGGTCGATGGCGTCGCTCACGTCGACGTCCGGGGACATCGTCATGGGTGGAGCCGCCAGCTCGGTGAAATCGACGTCGCCGTCGGTCACCCCGTCGCGGTACTGGGTGATGATCGGGAGATAGACGATGCCCCGGAAGTCGGTCGTATCCTCGCCGACCAACGGGTACCGCGTGTGGGGGTTCGCTGCTATCCGCCGGAAGTTCTCGTCGGTGTCGACTTCGGTGGAGAGAGCGACGACGTCCTCGGCCGGAACCATCACCTCCCGGACCGGTCGCTCCCCGATCTGGAGGGCGTTCATCACCTCGTCGCGGCGTTCCGCGGACAGGTCGCCCTCCTCTAGGACCGACCCGAGGCGGTTCCGCAGGTCGGCCCGCGATTCGATGACGTCCTCCTCGGTTTCGAGCCACGCCCCGGTCATCTCGACCCCGAACAGTCCCAGCGTCAACTTCGCGACCCAATCGCCGAGCGTGATGAGCGGCGAGATCAGCCAGTTGAACCAGTACAGCGGCGTCGCGCCGTACCGACACACCATCTGGGACCGTTCGACGCCGAGGTAGGTCGGCGTCTGCTCGCCGTGGGTCAGGTGGACGAGGTTGATCACGAGAAAGGCGAGGATGGCACCCGACCCGATGGCCGCCAGCGCAGTGTCCGCGAACAGCGGCTCGAACAGCGCCGCCAGCGCGGGTTCGGCGACGATACCGACCGCGATACTCGACGCCGTGATTCCGACCTGGCAGGTCGTGAGGTAGATCTCGAGGTTCTGGGTCATCTCCCACGCCCGCTGGAGGGCCCCGTCGCCGTCGCCGACGAACTCCTCCTCGGTGAACTGCCGCGCTCGCGTCAGTGCGAACTCGATGGCGACGAAGAACCCGTTCGAGAGTATCAGCAGGACTCCGGCGACGAGACGGACCCCTGCTTCGAGCGTGTTCATTGCCACCATACTCACTCACGCACGGACGGGTCGGCGAGGGGTGGTACCCCCAGTTCTCTTCGAGAGCGCGACCTTCCCAGCCGGAACGTCCCGGCGGGTCGCCGTCTCCCGGGCTACCCCACCGGAGAGCTCACCCAGTGACATCGCCTCCCAATAGCGTCTTCAATCGGAAAAGGTGCGGGTCGGTGCGGCAGGTGGTGCCGAGACGCGGCGTGGAGAAGCGACGGTACTGTCGCCACCCGGAAGCCCCGGTGGGCGACGAGCAGGGGCGTTCGAGGAGCCAGTTTCGCGTGGAATCCGAGCAGCGCCGACCGGCACGGGCATAAAGAGTTTTCCCCCCGGCCCATGGAGCCCCCGACATGGCCACCCACGAGTACGACGTAGTGGTCGTCGGAGCCGGGACCGGCGGCTGCTACGCCGCGGCGACCGTCGCCGACGCGGGCTACGACGTCGCCGTCGTAGAGCGCAAGAGCGAATCGGAGGCGGGCCACATCGCCTGCGGGGACGCTCTGAAGGGCTCGGACGCCTTCCCGGACGCCATCCCCGAGTCGAAGCTCGAGCCGGCGATGACCAACACCGGCGTCGACCACGGCCGCTTCGAGATCCCCCAGGCCGACACCGTCCTCGACATCCCCGTGCCCGGCGAGCTAGCGGTCGTCGACCGCTTCCGGTACGGCCGCCAGATAATCGAGGGGGCCGACGAGGCGGGCGCGGACCTCCACTACGACGTGGTCGTGACCGAGGTCACCCAGGACGACGACGGCCGCGTCACCGGCGTCCGCGGCAAGCGGAACGGCGACGTCGAGATCTTCGACGCCGACGTGGTGATAGACGCCGCGGGCGCGATGTCCGTGCTCCAGGACGACGTGGACTTCGACGGGACGACCTTCGACACGAACGTCGACTACTCGCAGTTCTGCTCGGCCTACCGGGAGATACTCACCGTCGACGAGCCGGTCGAGTGGTCCGACGCGCTCGTGTTCAAGCCCACCGAGCGCGCGGCGGGGTACCTCTGGTACTTCCCGCGGACCGACACCGAGATAAACGCGGGCCTCGGCTTCCAGATGACCGAGGAGCCGATGCACCTCGTGGAGGACCTGAAGCGGGACGTCCGCGCCCGCCCGGAGTTCGCGGGCGCGGAGGTCGAGGACAAGCTCGGCGCGGCGCTGCCGACCCGCCGGCCGTACGACTCGGCGGTGGCCCCGGGCTTTCTCGCGGTCGGCGACGCGGCGGGCCACGTCAACCCCACCACGGGCGGCGGCATCGCGGGCGCGGCGTACGCGGGCGCGTACGCGGGCGAGCAGGCCGTCGCGGCCATCGAGGACGGCGACGTGGGCGAGGCGAACCTCTGGCGGTACAACGAGCGCGTGATGGACCACTTCGGCGCGCGCTACGCGGGGCTGGACGTGTACAACGTCTTCACCACGGCCGTCGACGTGGACGACCTGATGAGCCTGCTCGCCGCGCTCCCGACGGCGAAGCTCTCGGAGGCGCTCTACTCCGGCAGCGCCGCCATCGGGCTCGGCCTGAAGCTCCGCATCGCCGTCAAGTCGCTGGGTCACCTCGGGGTGGTCACGGACCTCTACCGGACGAAGGGGCTCGCGGACGAGATAATCGACCACTACGACGACTACCCGGACGACCCCGCCGACTTCCACGGCTGGCAGTCCCGGCGCGACGACCTGATGGACCGGGTGTACGCCGCCACCGGCGCGGACCCGAAGTACTGAGAATCGAACACCGCACTCCACTCCGACTCGCTCGCCGTCGCTCGCGTCACCGTCGCTCGCGTCAGTTCTCCGGCTCGGTCGCCTCGCCGTACTTGATGAACACGAACGCGAGCCCCAGCGTCGCCAGCATCGCCACGAGGGCCGCGACGGTGAGGCTCCGGGCCGCGTTCGGGACGAGCGGACCGGTCGGCCCCTCGCCGCCGCCGTTCTCGCCGCCGTCGCTCCCGGGCTGGCCGACGACGACGGCACCCTTCATGCCGAGGCCGAGGTGGGGCTGGCAGTAGTACCGGTAGATGCCCTCGTCCTCGAAGGTGAACTCGTAGGTCGCGCCCTCCTCGGCCAGCAGGTCCGACCCGAAGCGGTCGCCGCCCTCCTGGAGGACGTTGTGGCTGCCGCCCTGGCCGGTCCACTCCCACACCACCGTGGTGCCGGGGTCGACCTGCACCGCGGGCGGACCGTACGCGAAGAAGTTCGTGTTGCCCTCGACGCCCACGTCGACGGTGACCTCGCTCTGGCCGGTCATGTCCGCGGTGGTGCCGTCGAAGTTCGAGACGTCGCTGAACCACCCGCCGTAGTCGATGCCGTCCTGGGCCGCGGCCGGGGCGGCCGCGCCCGTCGCGGCGGTCGCCCCCGCCGCAGCCAGCAGGAAGCCGCGCCGGTCGAGGTCGCCCGAGGGGTCCGCGCCTGTCATGCGAGGGGCTTTCCGCGCCCCGATACTGAATACTTTGGTTTGGCGTCGGGGCGATGCTCCGGTCCGCGGTCGGAAGTGTCGGGTCCGGGCCCGCCAGCAACGGGGACCGAACCGACCCCACGCGTCCGTTCAGCGGGCGCAGTCTCAGCACGCGCAGTAGTACTCGCGGGCGCTGAACTCCGTCCGCAGCAGGTCGAGGGCGGGGTCGGGGTCGGCGGGCCGGTAGACGCCGGCGACGAGGTCGTCGCGCTCCTCGACGGCCCCCGACAGCAGCGCCGTCCACTGCTCGTCGTCCAGCACGTCCGCGAAGTCGGGGGCCTCGCCGAGCAGGGCGAGGTAGTCCCGGAGGTAGACCCACCGCGTGGGCGAGGGGGTGGCGTCGGTGCCGGCTGGGTCGGCGATGCCAGTCGCGTCCGCGGACGCGCGGGAATCGGCCTCCCCATCGTCGCCGCCCGTGGCGCTAGAGTCCGCGTCCACCTCCGGCCGCCCCGGCTCCACGCGGGGCTCGTAGTCCGCGCCCGTGACCGAGGCGTAGGCGGCCATCGGGAGGTTAGCGCCGGCGGCGACCGGCATGGCTATCCACTTCCACGGCCGGGTGTTCACGTCCAGCAGGACGAACGTCTCCCGCTCGTCGTCGTAGACGAACTCCGACTCGCTGATGCCGTGGTAGCCGGAGGCGTCGAGCACGGAGAGCGCGCGCTCGGCGAGGGCGGGCCGCTCGACGCGGTCGACGACGCAGGAGGTGCCGTAGCCCCGCGGGTACCGCACCGCGGCGTTGCCGACGACCCACAGCGGGTCGCCGTCGGGCGGGACGTACGAGGCCAGCGAGCAGTCCTCGCCCGTCGCGACGGCCACCTTGCGCTGGGCCATCACCCGCACGTCCGCCGCGCGGGCTTCCTCGAGCATCTCGTCGAACTCCTCGCGGCTCCCGACCTCGACGACGTTGGTCCCGACGGCCTCCTCGAACTCCCGCTTCAGCGCGGGCTTGACGACGAGGGGGAAGCCGAGCGTCTCGGCGGCCTCGTCGGGGGCGACCACCGGGAGGGGGTCGCCGGTGGCCTCGGACGTGTCCGTCTTTCCGGCGACCTCCCCGCCGTCGGTTCCGACCCGACCGTCGCGGCCTGGGCCGGCGATGCGGTAGGTCTCGGGCACCGGCACGTCGAGGTCGCGGGCGAGCGCGTACAGCGACTCCTTGTCGAGGACGGCGTCCACCGCGTCGGCGTCGAACGGCAGCGCCACGCCCTCCGGGCGGGCGCGGACGAAAGCGTGGACCCACTCGTCCATGCAGCCGAAGGCGACCGGCTCGTGGTCCACGGCCGCGGCGAGCGCCTCGACGTCCTCGCGGAAGCTGTCGAGGTCGTCGAGCGGGTAGGTGACGCGGCCGGCGAGGTCGACGGCGGTCGAGCCCGGGGCCACGCCGTCGCCGACGCGGTCCAGCGCGACGACGGGCACGTCGTGTCGGTCGAGGGCGCGCGCGACGCCGAGGCCCGTGACGTGGGCGTTGGCGACGAAGGCGGGCGGCCGGTCGAAGTCGCGGGCTTCGACGGCGTCGAGCAGGCCCTGGAACGACCGGAAGCGGTCGGTCATGGTGTCGTTGCTACCGCTGGACGGTGTAAAAATCTCCCGACGGAGGTTTTTTACACACTCTCAGTTACGTGTATCCCACAGTGGCTCCCGCTCGCCGCCGTCTCGCCGTCGGAGCAGCGTACGTTCTGGGCGTGCTCGGCCCAGTGGTCGCGTTTTCGGAGCTGCGGAATCCGGACGTCTGGTTCGCGGTCGGGGCCGTCTACGCGCTCACACTCGCACTCGTGGTCGCTGGATGGTACCTGCGCCCGCGCTCGCTCGGGTTCCCGGCGGCCGTCGGCGTTGCCGGCGTGGTCGTGCTCGCCCTCGCTCCGCTCACGCCACGGCTGTTCGTGGTGGGCAACGCCCCCGCGCCGCTGCTCCCGGGTTGGTCGGGGGTCGCGCTCCACCTCCAGCGGTTCGTCCCGGTGGCGTTCATGCTGCCGCTCGGCGTTGCGACGAGCCGTCGCCGCCGAGTCGGCGTCGTGGCCGTCGTGGTCCTGCCGGTGGTGTACGAGCTGGTCGAGTGGTTCGTCGTCCACCCGGAGCGGTTCAGCCCCTACTGGACGACGCCGCTGACGCTGGTCGTCGGTCAGGGGTTCTGGCTGCTGTTCCTCGCCGGCCTCGGCGGCCCCCTGTTCCTGCTCGGCCGTCGGCTAGCCCGCCGCGAGGGTGGGTCACCTCCGGGCGACCGCGGCGTGAGGACCGCTCCCGACCCGGCGTGAACGGTCCGGCGGGCCGGGCAGAGTATCGGACCCCGACCACCACGACCTTTTTGACCGCCGCGACCGCCCACGGAGTCGTGCCCGACCCAACCCTACCACCGGACCGCGACCGTCCCGTCCCACCGTCGAAGGAGGCCGCGTGACCGTGGACCTCGCCGTCACCGACACGTGGCTCGTCACGATGCGGGGCGACGGCCCCGACGGCGTCGAGGATGGCCCCGGCGTCGTCGAGGACGGGGCCGTCGGTATCGTCGACGGCGAAATCACCTACGTCGGCTCCGCCAACGGCTTCGACGCGAGCGCCGCCGACCGCGTGATAGACGGCAGCGGCCGGGTGACGCTGCCGGGGCTCGTGGACGCCCACGCCCACACCGGCCTGACGCTGCTGCGCGGCACGGCCCAGGACGTCCCCGAGATAGAGTGGATGAACCGCGCGCTCGGGCCGCTCGCCGACCGCGTCACGAGCGAGGACCGAATCGCCGGCGCGCGCCTCGGCGTCGTCGAGGCGCTCCGGTCGGGCGTCACCACCGTCGGCGAGTACGCTCGCGATGTAGGGGACCTCGTGGAGTCGGTGTACGAGCCACTCGGAGTCCGCGTCGCGCCAGCCGAGACCATCAACGCCGTCGTTGACCGCCGCGAGGACGCGGGCCCCCGCGAACCCTACGTCTTCGACGCCGAGAAGGGCGAGCGGGGACTGGGGCGGGCCGACGCCCTCCTCGACCGCTACGGCGACGCCGACCGCGTCCACCCGATGTACGGGCCCCAGGCGCTCGACATGGTGCCACTCGACCTCCTGGAGCGGATCGACGACCGCGCCCGCGAGCGCGACGCCACGCTCCACGTCCACGTCGCGCAGGGCCGCCGCGAGCGCCTCCAGATAGAGGGCCGCTTCGGGGCCGACGCCTCGACGGTGTCGGTGCTCGACGACCACGACCTCCTCGGGCCGCGCCTGCTGGCGGCCCACTGCCACGGCGCGACGCCCGCGGAGCGCGAGCGCCTCGCCGACAGTGGAGCCCGGTTCGTCGGCTGTCCCTCCTCCATCGCGGCCATCGACGGCGTCGTCCCGCCCGTCGCGGAGTTCCGGGGCTACGGCGCGCCCGTCGGAATCGGTACGGACCAGGCACCCGGGCCGGGCGGCCACGACATGCCGCGGGAGGTGCGGACCGCCGCGATGCTCGCGAAGGCCGACGCCGGCGACCCCACCGCCCTCCCGGCGTGGGCCGCGCTCGCTACCGCCACCCGCGGCGGCGCGGCCGCGCTGGACCTGCCCGTCGGCCGTCTCGCGGAAGGTGCGCCGGCGGACCTCGCGGTCGTGGACGTGACGGACCCCGGCGTCGCACCCGTGGTTCCGGGCCCGCCGCGGACGCTGGTCCCGAACCTCGTCTACGCGGGGACGCGCGCGACGGTGGAGACGGTGGTCGTGGACGGCGAGGTGCTCGTGGACGAGGGGGAGGTGCTCGGTGTCGACACGGACGCGGTGGTCGCGGAGGCGAACGAGCGGGCGGAGCGGATCGTGGCTGAAGCGGAGGCCGACTGGCGCGCGGCGGGGTCGAAGCTAGTGACGGATTCGGACGACGGGCTGTTGTGAGGTCGGTTCGGCTACTCCCGCTATCCACCGTCGGGCGGGACTGAAAGGGGCCGGTCGCTCGACCCTCCCCCGACGAAGTAAGCACCGCAGAGAGCGAGCGTAGCGAGCGAACGAGGAGCGCAGCGAGCGCGTGGCGCGAACGGAGTGAGCGCCACGATACGCGCGAGCGGCCGGAGGCCGCGAGCGTCGCGGGTGGTCGAGCGACCGGGGGCTTTCTGGGACGATGTAGCCGGTTCGTCGTGCGCGCAGGATCCTCGACGGTGGGTTTTTTCTAACAGCCGCGACCTTCGACTACACGCTCCCCGCGTCCGCCAACTCCGCCACTTCCCCCAACAGCGCCTCGTCGTACAGCTCCCTCGCTTGCTCCGGCACCCGCGTCTCCATCGCAGCGACCATCCGGACGACGTTCCGGAAGGTCCGCGCCGTCGCCTCGTCGACCATCCGGCCGTCCACCGTCACCGCGCCGGTGCCCTCCG
>CAZPIG010000005.1:0-1890 GCA_964586205.1 uncultured Halobacteriales archaeon
GTCGTAGACGAGCAGCGCCCAGCCGCCGGCCGCGCCCGCGGCGGCCTCGAACTCGCCCTTCCACGCCTCGTAGGAGCCGAAGTCCTCGGCGATGCGGTCGGCCAGGTCGCCGGACGGCTCGCCGCCGCCGTCCGGGGACATGACGTCCCAGAAGAGCGTGTGGAGGTAGTGGCCGCAGCCGTTGTGGGTCACGTCGCCGAGCGCGCCCGGCGTCGACCCGAAGTCGCCGCTCTCGCGGTTCTCCGCGAGCGTCTCCTCGGCACCGTTGAGGCCGTTTACGTAGCCCTGGTGGTGGGTGTCGTGGTGCCACGTCAGCACCTGTTCGCTAACGTGCGGCTCCAGCGCGTCGTAGTCGTACGGAAGCGGTGGAAGTTCGTGGTCAGTCATGAATCTGCCCCAGTAGGTCTATCTCCGCAATCGGTGTTAAATCTTCATGAGACGGATGCTAACGCCTCACGTGACCGTACGGGCGGTCGGCGACGGTGACCGGGCCAGGCGACGACGGTGACCGGCTCAGCGACGCTGGCGGCCGCCGGAGTGCGGGTAGTCGCCTCCGGGTCGTCGCGGCGTCGGCCGGTGGTCCTACAGCGAGATGGCGTCGTTCGTCTGCGCGGCCTCGTAGCGCCGGGCGACGTCGTCCCAGTCGACGACGTTCCAGAACGCGTCGACGTACTCGCCGCGGCCGTTCTCGTACTGGAGGTAGTAGGCGTGCTCCCAGACGTCGCAGACGAGCAGCGGCGTCGATCCCTGGACGGCGCGGTTGTTGTGGTTCTCCGCCTGGATGACCAGCAGGCGGTCGCCTAGCTGGTCGTGGACGAGCATCCCCCACCCCGAGCCCTCGACGCCCTTCGCCGCGGCGGCGAAGTCCTCCCTGAAGCCGTCGAACGAGCCGAAGTCCGCCTCGATGCGGTCGGCCAGCTCGCCGGACGGCTCGCCGCCGCCGTCGGGAGACATGTTCTCCCAGAACACGGTGTGGTTGACGTGGCCCGAGAGATTGAATGAGAGGTCCCGCTTGACGGCCTTCACGGCCCCGAAGTCGCCGCTCGACCGCATCCCCTCTAGGCGGTCGAGCGCGGCGTTGGCCCCGTCGACGTAGCCCTGGTGGTGCTTGTCGTGGTGGAGCTCCATGATGCGCGCGTCGATGTGGGGCTCCAGCGCGTCGTAGTCGTACGGCAGGTCCGGTAGCTGGTACTGTGACACTTGACTTCCCCCACTAGGGGGAGTACCTCTGTTCGGTTAAGCCCTGGCAGGCAGCCGGTCGGCGGTGTTCGGATAAGCCGGTCAGCCGACGAACTGTTGCCGACTGACCATCCCACACGGGCGGGGCTTCCGAGCGCAAAGCAGCAGCGCGGTCAGTTTCACAACCCTATCTGAACACTGCCTGGCCAGTCGGCGGTGTTCGAACCGCGAGAGAAACGACGGGCCGCTGACCGGCGTCGCGGGGTGCAACCGGGTCCGCTTTCGCCGACGCGCGCCGGTCCGTCCGTCGAGAGGGGCCTACGGAGCTGCTGGCCCGCTCGCGACGGACGTGGTGTTGCCGTCGGTGGTGTTACCGTCGTCGCCGTCGCCGAGTTCGTCCGGGTCGACCGGCTCCCCGTTGAGCTCGAGCCTGACGGGGCCGCCGAACGACGTGAACTCGGTTATCTCGCCGGTGAAGCGGTACGTGTCCGAGGCCGCCTGCACGCGTCCGCTGGCCGTCTGCTCCTCGATGGTGTCACCGGGGTCGAGGTCGGGCTCCTCGAACTCCCCGGTGATGGTGAATCGATAGCGCGCGGGCTCGTCGCTCGCGGGGAAGACGGTCAGCGTGTTCACCTCCCCGGCAGCAGGCGTCTCGGTGACGTTCTCCTCGGGCGTTTCAGTGACGTTCTCTTCGGGCGTCTCGGTGACGTT
>CAZPIG010000005.1:1990-21430 GCA_964586205.1 uncultured Halobacteriales archaeon
TCGGGCGTCTCGGTGACGTTCTCCTCGGGCGTCTCGGTGACGTTCTCTGCCGGCTCCTCTTCGGTCTCGTTGGCGACCTCGAACTGCACGATGTCCGTGTTGTCGCCGTCGTCAGCCTCCAGCGTGTAGGTGCCGGACTCGACGGTCTCCGGCACGTCTATCTCCACGCTCCAGATACCCGTGAAGTTCCACTCGTCGGTGGACTCGCCGGGGAACTCCTCGGCGCTCGGGCCCTGGGTGACGTCGACGGAGATGGTGTTGTCGTCGGGCTGGCGGTTGGTGAGCCCCCGGACGACCATCGTCTCGCCGGGCTGGACGGCGGCGGTGTCGTCGGTCACGTTCTGCTCCGCGGGTCCGACGGTCTCGATGACGGTCGACCCGTCGGTGTACCGGAACGAGTCCTCCACGAAGAGGTCGTCGCTGCCCGCCTCCTCGATGGTCTCGTCGACGAAGCGCTCGGTGACCTGCTCCTGGGTCAGGCCGGTGCCCGACAGACTCTGGACGTAGTTCTCCAGCGCGGCGAGGTCCGCGTCGTCCTGGCCCGGGACGACGCCGTCGCCGGCCATGTTGTCGCGGCCGACGGTGATGACGTAGGCGGCTATCTCGCCCTCGTTCAGTTCGCGGCCCTGGTCGGTGACGAGCGGTATGTCGTCCTCCTCGAAGACGTCGTCGTCGTCCACCGTGATCTGCTCGGTGGCGACGCGGCCCCGCTCGTCGACCATGATGGCGAGGACGGTGTCCTGGCCCGGCGCGGTGCCGAGGACGTCGACGGTGCCGTCGTCGGTCGCGACCTGGCCGTTGTACGAGAGGAAGACCAGGGGCCGCTGCTGGGCCGCGGGCTGCTGGAGCTGTGCCTGGAACTGCGGGGACGCCCCTGCGCCCGCGACGGACTCGTTCGGCGCGCCGCCGAGCCCGGGTTCGGTGACGTTCGGCGCGCCGCCGAGACCGGGCTCGGTGACGATGATGGACGTCTGCTCGCTGGCACCGGCGCTGAACTCCGAGGTCGTCAGCGTCTCCTGGACGTTGCCCTCCTGGTCGCGGGCGTCCTCGGCCTCGACGACGCCGAAGCGGTACCGCCCGGGGATGGCGAGGATGTCGGAGGCCTCCGAGAGGACCACGTCGCGCTCTTCCCACTCGCCGTCGGCGTCGACCGAGACGAGGTCCTCCTCGTTGAACTCGCCGTCCTCGCTGATGTCGGCCAGCTCCCAGTCGCCCTCGTCGCGCACGTAGATGGCGACGTCCTCGATGCCGGGCGCGGCGGTCCCGCTGACGTCGACCTCGTCGCCCGCGATGTAGGTGCCGGCCGGCTCGTCGATGGTCAACTCGCCCTCGACGATGCGTATCTCGTCGTCGTCCTCGGGGTTGCCGAGCGTGTCGGCGACATCCGAGATGTTCACCCCGGCCTCGAACACGTTGAGGTCGACGTTCGTGTCGTCGAGGTAGACGGTGTCTAGCTGTCCCTCGCCGAGGCCGGTGTCCTCGTCGACGAGGACCTCGGCCCACGCGAACTCGGCGGTGCCGTCGTCGTCGGCGTCGAACTCGCCGCGGTCGACGACGTCCTCGACGTCGCGGAAGACGCGTACGTCGACCTGGTTGTTACGGAAGTCGTCGTCCTCGATGGCGACGAAGTGCGTCTGGCCCGCGGTGGAGCCCCGGATGGTGAACGGGACGAACTGACCGCGGGTGGCCTCGTCGTCGGTGACGTCCAGCGTGACGTCAGTCTCGGTCGTCAGCTCGATGGTCGCCGTCCGCGAGGCCGGGCCGAAGTCGAGGTCGTCCCACCCCTCGACCGTCACGACGTACTGGCCGGCGGGCTGGTCGCTGAGGTCGATGGCCCAGTACGCGTCGTCGAACGTGTCGTTCCCGACGACGGACTGGTTGAACTGGCCGACCCCCTGGAGGAACACCTGCTCGGTGCCGGTCCCCCGCTGTCCGGGGTTCGCCACGGCCTCGGGGTTCTCCACGTAGGGGCCGGTCAACTCCTCTATCTGCTGGTCGGACAGCGCCTCGGCGTCGGCGAGGACGTCGCCCGTTATCTCGTTGCCGTTCGCGTCGAAGACGTTCAGGTCGAGGTCCTCGGCGGAGGGGAAGTTCCACTCCGCGCGGACGAGGAGTATCTCGTCCTCCGGGATGCTGGAGTCGGCGACGTCGGCTCCGCGCTCGTTGAGCAGCTCGAGGTCGGTGACCCGGGGCTGCTGGACCGTCACGCCGGCCTGGGCGCTGTCACCGTCGAACGCGTACTGGCCGAGCGCCTGGTCGCGCGGGATGGGTGTC
Organism: uncultured Halobacteriales archaeon; assembly: GCA_964586205.1. Classification (GTDB taxonomy): domain Archaea; phylum Halobacteriota; class Halobacteria; order Halobacteriales; family CAZPIG01; genus CAZPIG01. The sequence continues at coordinate 4,265 of CAZPIG010000005.1, forward strand.
TCGAGGGGGATGCCCTCGGCGTCGCCCGACACGCCGATGAGGTTCGACGCGTCGACGCTGGTCCCGTTTTCGTTTACGAGGTCGATGTTGTCCTCCCCCCTGTAGACCACGGGCTTGTCTTCGGTGACGACGACCTCGTTGGTGCCGCTGACGCCCGGGTCGAACGTCGGTTCCTCGCCGCCACGCTGGACCTCCGCCGCCATTCCGAGACCCGCGATGGCGACGGCGGAGAGTACGAGCAGCGCCGACAGCGCGATTGCTTCGAGTTTCCGTTTCGTCATAGGTGGTTACGTTCCATGTATCGTTGGCTTGTCGCTCCGTTCCGCCGCGGTCGCGGCCGGAAAGCCGCGCTGACGCGGGCCGTTACAGCGGTGAGGTGGGTCAGTCGAGCCCGTCGTAGCGCATCACCGGGTGGAAGTATCCCCATCCCCACGTATTGTTATTGAGCATCAATACGGAGGAAATTATGTCTTGCAGCGTGGCGGTTCCGAGAAACCCCGGCCAGAATCCGGTAAAAGCGTCGTTTATTCTGGTCGAGCGCTCGGACCGCCGGCCGCTCGGGGCGGTAAGGTTGCGGTCGAAGCGGTAGTTTTCGTCGCTCCACCCGTCGAACCATCTAAGGTGACGTTGTTCCGGTGTCCGTGACGGTATCCGGACTGTATCGGGGGTCGGCGACGACTCGTGGGACGAGTCGCCCGCGCAGCCCCGGTCGTAGGGCGGCGATGGGACGCGGAAAGCTCCGCCAACACTGCCGCCGTCGGTCGAATGGCCGGCCGTTCGGCGACGGCGGGCCACCACTTACCGCGGAGGGCCCCACTGCCAGCGAGGACCGATTGTTCGATGCCGCTGGTCGACGGCCCGCCACGCGGAGGGACCGCTCGACCGCGAGGGGCCGACCGCTACCGTTTTGCGGGACGGCGTGGTACGCGTACGGCGGCCGGGGTGGACATGGACCGGGAGGGACTGCTCGCCGCGGCGGACAGGCTCGTCGTCGACCGTCCGCGCCGGGTCGTGGTCGCCTTCCTCGTCGCTACGGCCCTGTTCGCCGCCGGTCTCGGAAACGTCTCCACGGAGGCCGGCACCGAGCAGTTCGCCGAGGACGTGCCCGAGCAGGAGGCGCTGACCGCCGTCAACGAGGAGTTTGACCCGCCGTTCGAGCCGGCCCCCGGGACCACGCAGGTCATCCAGACCGGGGAGAACGTCCTCTCGAAGCCGGGGCTGGCGCGGATGCTGGAGTTCCGCGAGCGGGTCGAAGAGCGGACGGGGCTGCGGGTGACCGGCTTCTCCAGCGTCGCCGGCACCGTCGCGCGCGTGCTCGCGCCCGAGGCGGAGACGACCGAGGAGCTCCAGCGCGCCGTCCGCCGGGCCTCGCCGGGGCAGGTCGACGCCGCGGTCAGGACCGCCGACGCACGGAGCCCGGGCTTCGCCAGCCTGCTGAGCGAGGACTACAATCCGCGCGCGGCGTCGGCGTCGGCGACCGTGGCCGTCGTCGAGCACGACGTCCCCGGCGGCGTCGACGAGACGGCCGGGGCCGGGGGGACCAGCCCGCTGACGCCCATCCAACTGGAGATGCGCCGCATCGCCAGCGCCGTCGGCGGCGACGTGCGGGTGTTCGGAGCGGGCATCCTCGCCGCGGAGTTCGCCAACGTCATCGGTGACACCCTCCTCGTGGTCGTCCCCGCCGCCGTCGTGCTCATCCTCCTGTTCCTCGTCGTCGCGTACCGCGACGCCGTCGACCTGCTGCTCGGCGTCGTCTCGCTTTCGATGACCGTCGTCTGGACGTTCGGCTTCATGGGGCTCGCGGGCATCGCCTTCAACCAGATACTCATCGCCGTCCCGCCGCTGCTGCTCGCGGTCGGCATCGACTTCGGCATCCACGCCATCAATCGCTACCGCGAGGAGCGGGTCGCCGACCGTGAAGCGTCCGCGGACCTCCCGAGCGAAGGGGCGGACGACCACTCCCCAACCGGGAGAGCGGACGACCGCTCTCCGAGCGAAGGGACGGACGACCGCTCCTCGACCGGGGGAGCGGACGACCCGGTCGGCCGTTCGATGCGGGTCGCGACGGACCAGCTACTGGTCGCCTTCGCCGTCGTCACGGCCACGTCGGTCATCGGCTTCGGCTCGAACCTCGCCAGCGGCCTCCTGCCCATCCGCGACTTCGGGCTCGTCGCCGCCATCGGCATCGTCTTCACCTTCCTCGTGTTCGGGGTGTTCCTCCCCGCCGCCAAGGTGCTCGTCGACCGCTTTCTGGCCCGCCACCCGCTCCCGACCGGGTCGAGCACGCCGCTCGGGGCGGAGGGGTCGGCGCTCGGGGAGGCGCTCGCCGGGGGCGTCGTCGTGGCCCGCCGGGCCCCCGTCGCGGTCGTCCTCGTCGCCCTGCTCGCGACCGCGGGAGCCGCCGGCTACGCGACGGGGCTCGACACCGCCTTCTCCGAGGAGGACTTCCTGCCGCCCGAGGAGACGCCGGCGTACCTCGCCGCGCTGCCGGAGCCGTTCCGGCCGGACGAGTACACCGTCACGCGGGACATCGAATTCCTCGAGGAGAACTTCGAGACGGGCGAGGAAGAGACCGTGACTATCTACCTCCAGGGGCCGATGCAGCGCGACACCGCGCTGGAGTCCATCCACCGCGCCGGTCGGAATCCCCCGGCGACGTTCGTGACCGAGGAGGGCCGGGCGGTCTCCCGGAGCGTCGTCACGGTCGTCCGGGAGCTGGCGGGCACCGACCCCGAGTTCCGCGCGCTCGTCGCCCGCAACGACCGGGACGGCGACGGCATCCCCGACGACGACCTCCCGGCGACGTACGACGCGCTGCTGTCCTCGCCCGCCCGCGAGGAGGCACTGCGGTACCTCGCGGAGGACCGCCGGAGCGCCCGCGTGGTGTACTCCGTCGAGGCCGACGCGCCCCAGGCGGCCGTGGCCGCGGACGCGCGCGAGATGGCCGACCGCTTCCGCGTCGAGGCCACGGCGACCGGCAACATCGTGGTGTTCCAGGCCATCGCGGACCTCATCCTCCGGTCGGCGCTGGTCACCCTCGCCATCGCGCTCTCCGGAACCGTCGTCTTCCTCGTGGTCGCCTACTGGCTGCTGGCGGGGCGACCCTCGCTCGGCGTGGCGAACGCGGTCCCCATCGTGGTGACTGTGGCGCTCGTCGCCGGGTCGATGCGGGTCGCCGGCATCGCGCTCAACGCCTTCACCGCGACGGTGCTCGCCATCACCATCGGCCTCGGCATCGACTACTCGGTCCACGTCGTCCACCGCTTCCTCGACGAGTACGAGGCCCGCGGCGACGCCGTCGCGGCGCTCGCGCCGACCGTCGCGGGGACCGGCGGCGCGCTGACGGGGAGCGTGCTGACGACGGCGTTCGGCATCGGCGTGCTGGTGCTGTCGGTGTTCCCGGCCATCGGCCAGTTCGGACTGCTGACGGCACTGAGCGTGGTGTACGCCTACCTCGCCTCGCTGCTGGTGCTGCCGTCGGTGCTGGTGGTGTGGGCCCGCCTCGTTGAGCGCCGGGAGTCGACGGGGCCCCCGGAATGACCGTCGGTGAGCCACGACCCGGCCTCGCGCCGCCGGCCGTCACTCCGCCAGCGCGACGTCCGTCCCCAGCGCGTACCACGCCACGCCGGCGACCAGCGCCGTCCCGACCACCACCGCCACGAGCCCGAACGGGAACCGCCCGCGCCCGCGCTCGGTCACCGTCACCGCCACGCGGTAGGTGTCGGTCAGCACGTCGTCGCCGCGGGCGTCCTCGTAGGTGAAGTCGACGGAGACGGGGTAGGCCTTCGGCAGCGCCGACTCGGCGGCGCTGACCTCGAACAGCAGCGTCGTCGATTCGCCTGGCCGCAGCGACTCGACGAACGCCTGGTCGTCGGTCGCCGCCAGCGGGTCGTTGGCGAACAGCCTGGCCTCGACGTCGGTCACCGTCTCGTCTAGGACGTTCGTGACCCGGAGCATCACGAGGGCCGTCCCGCCCCGCTGGACCGTCGCGTCGGTCGCCTCGACGGCGAACTCGTCGGTCTCCGGGCCGACGACGACCCGGGCGTCGAGCGGGTCGCTCCGACGCAGGTCCCCCGCCCGGTCGCGGTACCGGACGAAGAGCGATAGCTGTCGGGGGCCGGCCTCGGCCTCCCCGGTCACGTCGACCGTGTAGGAGACGGTCGCGGCCTCGCCGGGGGCGAGCGACCCCACCGCGTATTCGGTCTCCCTCGCCACGAGGTTCGGATTGCCGGTCCGGAGGACGACGGCGGCGTTCCGCGCCGTCGTGCCGCCGGTGTTGACCACGGTGGCGGTCACCTCCCCCACGTCGCCGACCCGGAGGTCGCCGGTGACGTTCCGCAGGGCGAACGACTGCTCGGTGGCCACGTCCACCCGCGCCGTCAGCAGGTCGCTACGGCGACGGTCGCCGCCGGGGTCGGTGTAGCGGAGCCGGAACGACAGCTGTCTCGGACCGGCGTCGGTCCCGTTCGCCACGTCCACCGTGAACTGGACGGGCACCTCCTCGCCCGGTTCGAGGGTCCCCAGCGCGTACTCGCCCTCGCGGACCTGGAAGGAGGGGTTGTCGCCGGCCACGAGCACCGCCTCGGTCACCGGCTCGGTGCCGGTGTTGACCACCGTCCCGGTGACGTTGCCCGTCGCGTCGACCCGGAGGTCGCCGGTGACGTTCCGCAGGGCGAACGTCTGCTCCGGGGCGACCGTCACCGGAACGTCGAGGGCGTCGCCGGTGAGGACCTCCCCCTCGCGGTTCCGGTAGCGCACCCGAACCGAAAGCTGGCGCGGGCCGGGGTCGGTGACGTTCGCTATCGCGACGCCGAACTGGAACCGGGCCCGCTCGCCCGGTTCGAGGCTCCCCACCTCGTACTCCACGGACCGGGGTCGGAAGTCGGGCTCCTCGGCGGTGAGGACGACGACGGCGTCGCGGACGGTTCGCGGGCCGGCGTTCACGACCGTCCCGCGGACGCTGCCGTCGGCTCCGACGCGGAGGGTGTCGGAGACGTCCTCGACGGCGAAGGTCTGCTTCGGCGCGACCGCGACAGCGACGGTCTTCGGGTCGGTCCTCGTCCGGACGCCCGCGGGGTTCCCGTAGCTCACGACGGCGGTCACCGGCTGGACGCCGGGCGGCGCGGTGTCCGGCGCGCCGATCCGCACCGGGACGGTCCGGGACTCGCCGGGCTCGAGGGTCCCCACCAGCACGCTTGTCGTCTGCTGGGGCTGCTCGGCGGTCCCGAAGAACGCCGAGCTATTGGCCGCCGAGAGCAGGACGCGCGCGTCGGTGGCCGGTTCCTCGCCGACGTTGGTGACCGTCAGCGGGACCGGCCGCTCGTCGCCCGCGGGAACGCCCGCGTCGCCCGTGGCGTCGTCCGCATCGCTCGCGTTGCCCGCATCGCCCGTCGCTTCCTCCGTCGTGACGTTGCCCATCGAGAGGCCGAACTGCGCGCGGGGCTCGACGACCAGCGTGACGGTCTCTAGCTCGGTCCGGGTCGCGTCGACGTACCGGGTCTCGAACTGGTCGTACTGGACGGTCGAGGTATAATCGTACTGTACCTCAATGGGTATCTCGTAGGCCCCGGGCGGGACGCCCTCGGCTATCTCGAGCGTCACGGGGACGGGGTCGGTCACTCCCGGCGGGACCGTCCCGAGGGAGACCCGCCCGGTCTCTATCTCGACGTTCCCGGCGAACTCCTCCGGCAGGCGGTCCCGCGCTACCTCGAGCTGCACGTTCCGGGCGGTGGTCACCCGCTCCTCGTACTGCGCGGGGCCGCCGCGGAAGAGGTCGCCGGCGTTGGAGACGACCACCTGGACGGTCGTGCGGGTGCCACCTTCGACCCTGTTGTCCGGCACCGACAGCGAGATGTCGGGGCGACCGACCACGGTGCCCTCCTCCTGGCCCGCGGCGACGGTCGCTAACGGGCCACCGACGGCCGTGGCCACCAGAAGCGAAGCGAGGGCGACTGCGACCACGCCCTCGGGAGGACGTCCTGTCCGGCCCGGCCCCCGGTCTCGTCGCCCGTCCCGGTTGCCGCGTACCCTCTCCCCCACGTGTCCCGTAGCTCTCGGGTCGGCAAAAACGGCAGCGACGGTTCATTCGGTTCACGCGGCCCGCCGCGCGGTTGGTCCGGCGTTACCCCGCGGCCGGCCGACGGTCCGTCCGGAGTAACTCGGGCTTTGCACGGCTGTCGGCAGTCTTCTCCCCCGATTGCGGGCAGTCCCTTCCGGCTGCAGGCAGCCTCCCCCGATTCCGGCGGAGTCTCGCCGTCCGAACGTCACTCGCTCGACAGCGTCGTCTGGGAGGTCTCGGCGGCCTCGCGCTCGCGGGTGCGCTGGCGGTTCCGGAGGCGTCGCGCCACGGCGGCTACAGCGACGATGGTCCCGATGGTCACGAGCAGCCCGGCCAGTCCGCCGCCCTCCTCGGACCCGCTCTCCTCGATGGCTATCTCGGTCTCCTCTCCGCCGTCGCCGCCCCGACTGCCGGCGCTCTCCCCACCAGTGGTCTCGAACGGGGCTGGGACGTCGATGTCGCCCAGATGCACCTCGAAGATGGTTATGTCCACCATACCTCTCCTTCACCGAGCAGCGACTTAGCCGTTGTGCCGGCTCCCGTCGAGCGGGAATCGGACGCCGGGAAGCTGTCGGACGGCCATCACTGTCCCCGGTCGGACTCCTTCCGGACGAGCCCCTCCACCGTCGCCGCGGGGGCGACGGGTGGCCGTGGTGGCGAGATGGTCCGCCGGACCGTCGACGGACTCGCCGCTCCCGAGCGCACCGTCCGCGCCACCGTCGCACCAACTGTTAAGCGGCCCCTCGCCCACGGACGACCCATGGCAGAACGGGACGCGTCGTCGGACGAACGGGCGGCCATCCCCGGACCGAACCGCCCCGGTGCGGCGGGTGGCGACGCGAACGTCGCCGACGACGGTGGCAGGGCCGACGCCGCGAACGCCCACGCCGCCCTCGCCGCGGACCTCCGGGCGGCCATGGAGGGGGCGGTCCGCTTCGACGAGTACGCGCGGGTCCTCTACGCGACCGACGGCAGCGTCTACGGGGCCGAGCCCGCGGGCGTCGCCATCCCCCGCCACGAGGACGACGTGCGCGCGGCCGTGCGCACGGCCGCCGAGCACGGCGTGCCGGTGCTCCCGCGAGGGGCCGGCTCCTCGCTCGCGGGCCAGGCCGTCGGCCCCGGCTGTCTGGTGCTCGACTGCTCGGTGCACGTGGACGAGGTGCTCTCGGTGGACCCCGAGGCCCGCACTGCGACCGTCCAGCCGGGGGTGGTGCAGGACGACCTCGACGACCGCCTCGCCGAGCACGGCCTGCGGTTCGCCCCCGACCCGGCCTCCTCGAACCGCGCGACGATAGGCGGCGGCGTCGGCAACAACTCCACCGGGGCCCACTCGGTGCGGTACGGCATCACCGACGCCTACGTCGAGTCGCTCCGGGTCGTCCTCGCCGACGGCTCGCTGCTCGACGCCCGGCCGGTCGTCGTCGGCTCGCCGGAGTGGGAGCGCGTCGTCGGAGGTGGCGGTCGGGAGGCCGACGCCGGCTGTGAGGCCGGCGACCGCGGTGCCGACGCCGGCTGTGAGGCCGGCGACCGCGAGGCCGAGATATACCGAACGATACTGTCCGCCGTCGAGGACAACGAGGCCGAGATAGCCGAGCGCTACCCCGAGCTGAAGCGGTGCGTCAGCGGCTACAACCTCCAGAAGGCGGTCTACCGGAACGCGGACGGCGAGCGCGTGGTGGACCCGTCGAAGCTGGTGGTCGGCGCGGAGGGCACCCTCGGCGTCGTGGTCGAGGCGACGCTGTCGCTGGTCACGGTACCCGAGGAGACGGCGCTCGGGCTGTACTGCTTCGAGGACCTGCTGGACGCGATGGCGGCGGTCCCCGCCGCGCTGGACCTCGACCCCAGTGCCGTGGAGCTGATAGACGACCGGGTGGTGGAGATGGCCCGGGAGTCGCCCGAGTACGCCGCCTACGCCGAGCCCATCCCCGAGGGCGCGGCCGCCGCGCTGATGGTGGAGTTCGACTCGGAGCTCCACGACGACCTCCGGGCGGCCGTCGAGAAAGCCACGGAGCGCTTCGTCTCGGAGGGAGCGGCGTTCGAGGCCATCGCCGCCCACGCGCCCGACGAGCAGGACCGGCTCTGGAAGCTCCGGAAGGCCGCCATCCCGCTTTTGATGAGCATGGACGGCGACCCCAAGCCCTACCCCTTCGTCGAGGACGCCTCCGTCCCGCCCGAGCACCTCGCGGAGTACGTCGCGGGCTTCCGGGAGATACTCGACGCCCACGACACGACGGCGGCCTTCTTCGCCCACGCCGGCGTCGGGACGCTGCACATCCGGCCCGTGCTGAACTTGAAGGAGGAGTCGGGCGTCGAGCGGATGGCCGCCATCGCCGAGGACGTGACCGACCTCGTCGGGGAGTTCAACGGCGCGTTCTCCGGCGAGCACGGCGACGGCCTCGCGCGCACGCAGTTCAACCCGAAGCTGTACGGACCGGACCTCTGGGACGCCTTCAAGGAGGTGAAGTCCGCGTTCGACCCCGACTGGCGGATGAACCCCGGGAAGGTGGTGTTCCGCGACGAGGACCCGACGGACGTGCGCGACCACCTGCGGTACGGGCCGGCGTACGCGACCGTCGAGCCGCAGACGGCGCTGGACTTCGACGAGGACGGCGGCTTCGCCCACCTCGTGGAGCTGTGCAACGGCTGCGGCACCTGTCGCCAGACGGGCAGCGACACGATGTGTCCGACCTACCGGGCGACCCGCGAGGAGGTGGCGACGACGCGCGGGCGCGCGAACCTCCTGCGGGCGGCCATCAGCGGCGAGCTGGACCCCGAGGAGCTCTACACCGAGCGCTTCCAGTCGGAGGTGCTCGACCTCTGCATCGGCTGCAAGGGCTGCGCGCGCGACTGCCCGACGGGCGTGGACCTCGCGAAGCTGAAGGCCGAGGTGAAACACCAGTACCACGACCGCGAGGGGGTTTCCCTCCGCGAGCGGCTGTTCTCGAACGTCGACCGCCTCGCGGCGGTCGGGAGCGCGCTGGCTCCCCTCTCGAACGTCGCGACGAGGCTCCCGAACTCGCGGTGGCTCCCCGGTGCGGACTGGCTCGCCGAGCGTGCGCTCGGCGTCGCGCCCGAGCGCGACCTCCCGCCGTTCCGCCGGCAGTCGCTGGTGGAGTGGTTCGAGGGACGGGCGTCGCCATCGACTGTCAGTGACCCGACCACGAACGACCGCCGCGTCCTCCTCTTTCCCGACACCTACACCAACTACAGCTACCCCGGCGTGGGCAAGGCGGCGGTGCGGGTCCTCGAAGCGGCCGGCGTGGACGTTCGCGTCCCCGACCTCCCGCCGACCGGCCGGGCCGCCTACTCCCAGGGCCGGCTGGACCTCGCCGCCGACCGGGCGGACGCGCTCCTGTCGGCGGTCGCGCCGCGGATCGACGCCGGCTGGGACCTCGTGTTCGTCGAGCCCTCCGACGCCGCGATGGTCCACGACGAGTACGGGGCCCTGGTGTCGAACGACGGCGGCCCCCTGTCTGACGACGGCCTGGTCGACCGCGTCGCGGCGGGCGCGTACGGCCTCTGCGAGTACCTCGACCGGGAGCGGCTCGTGGCGGACCTCCCCACCGACGCCCCCGACGAGTCCCTCGCGTACCACGGCCACTGCCACCAGACCGCGCTCGGCCGGGACCACCACGCGGTCGCCGTCCTCCGGCGCGCGGGCTACGCGGTGGACCCGCTGGACACCGGCTGCTGCGGCATGGCCGGCAGCTTCGGCTACGAGGCCGAGCACTACGAGCTATCGCGCGCCATCGCCGCCATCGCGGTCGAGAAAGTCGAGGCGAGCGACGCGGCGACGCTGGTCGCGCCGGGGGCGTCGTGTCGGAGCCAGTTCGGGGAGCTTCGTGGAGCGGGTGACGGGGGCGACGTGGCTGACGCGAGCCGGTCCCGGCCGCCGCATCCTGCGGAGATGCTGGAGCGCGCGCTGGAACGAGAGTGACGAGGTAATCGGCGAATTCGCCCTGTCGCTGGCGCGGGAGAACGCTCGACTGACATTGTAGTGAGAGACGATGCGAGGTCGTGCGCAACGACGAAACGCAACCACGTCCCGTCCTTCGCACGGTCCGACAGTTTATTACTGAGACCGCGGCAAGCGTCGTCCATGAGCGTCCGCATCGAGGGCTTCGAGGAGCTAGCCGACCGATTGGCCGACTCGTGGGACGGGCTGGAGACGGAGGATGGCAAGCGGTTGGTCTCCGTCCACGACCTCTTCCCGCCCGACTTCATGCACACGTACACCGAGTTCGAGTCGGTCGGAGAGTTCTTCGAGGAGAGTCCGTGGACCATCGAGACGGAGCGAGATTTCGAGCGTATCCCTCCACGTTCGCTCGACCGCTACGTCGACCAGCATTCCAGGTTCGACTCCTGGGATACGATGCTCCTCGCTGGCGGTCGGGAGTGGGCTAGTCGGCGCGTGGAGCCTTAGAGCTCTTCGAGCGATTCGTCATCCGACGTTCCGTTATCCACTGGTTCTGATAGACCCGGCCGTCGAACGGTCTCTTTGGACTGGAGGTCGTCTACACTGGTGAGATCACTCTGTCTAACGTCCTTCGTGACATGTACGTGAAAGTCGACGTCGTTGGCGTCGCCGCTGATTTCGACCCGCTTCTCCTTTCTCCCCCGCAATTCGATTCCAGCGACCACGTCGTACACGCCGAGTGCGAACGATCCGAGCGTCGCGATTCCGAGCACTGCTCGCCAGACGATTCGCACGAGCGGAGTAACGTCACCGAGCGTCGGTTGCTCCACGACGATTCGAACCCGGATCACGAAGCTCAGCAGTAACAACAGGACTCCGATACCACTGGTCACTAGGAACGCGACCGTCGGGTACCGCGCTCGAATCTGTTCGGAGGGCTCGGTCATCGTTCTCCGGTAGGAAACGATGGCCCCGGCTTCTCGGATAAACGTACGCCACCGGTGGTCCGCGGATGGTCCGGACCACCCTATCGCCACATTTACTCCCGACCCACCGCTACCCTCGCGACATGCCACGGCCGAAGGCGGAATTCGAGGAGCTGCTCCCCTGCGAGTTCTACACGCCCGCGGAGCTGTTCGAAGCGGACCAGATGTACACGGTCTACGAGATAGCGCGCCTCCTGCAGGGGCTCGACCCCGATGCCGAGCTAGACGAGGCAACCGAGGACGTCCTGCTGGACTGGGCCCTCCCGTGGGTGATGGACAACGCCGCCGACCTCGTCATCGCCGAGCCCGCGGACGAGAGCGAGCCGGGCTACTACGGCCTGCGGGAGTGACGACGCGACGAACGCCCACCACGAATCTCCACGAACGCCCGTCATGAACCTCCTCGTCGCCGGCGCGCAGCGCGTGGACGCCGGCAAGACCACCTTCGCGGTCGGCCTCGTCCGCCGACTGGACGCGGTCGGCTTCAAGCCCCGGGCCGGCAACGACTACTGGTTCGACCACGGCGACTACCGCCGCGCCGTCGAGGCCGGGCGACTGTACGGCAAGGACGCGAAGCGGCTGGCCGCCGCCAGCGCCGCCGAGGTGGCCCCCGAGGCCATCAACCCCGTCCACCGCCTCTGGCGGCCGGACCCCGGGCCGGGGACCGGCCTCCTCGGCCGCGAGCGGCGCACCTTCGTGGTGGACCGCGCGGGCGACCGGTACGTCGTCAACGGGGCCGCCGAAGTGCCCCCGGCCGCCCGCGAGCACCTCCCGCTCGCCGACGCGCCGCGGGTGGCCTCCCTCGACGCGTTCGACGACCTCATGGAGCGGTGGCACCTGCCGGCCATCCGGTCGCTCGTTCCCGAGGTCGAAGCCGCCCGCCACGCCGTCGTCGAGTCCTACGGCGACGTGGCGGTCCCGCTCCGCGAGGTGGCCTACGACGCGGTGGCCGTCGTCGAGCCGGGCCGGGTCCGCGCGTACGACGGCGACCGCTACCTGAAGGCCCGCGAGGTGGTGCGCGGCAGTCCGCGCGAGGGCCGCCTCGAGGCGAAAGTCGAGGACGTGGTCGAGCCCATCGACCCCGTGGCGACGACCCCGCTGCCGCCGCTTTCCGACGGCGAGCGCGAGGACCCCCGCACCGCCTACGCGGACGCCTACGACGCCGTGCTGGCGGTGGCGCGCGAGTGAGCGAGCCGACGCCTTCGGTGCCTGTGCTTTCCTCGCTACCCCGTCCGCGCCGCCCGCGCCGCTAGCTCGACGTGCGCGTACGGGTCGGACTCCACACTCGGGCCGTGACCCGGGTACAGGGCGGCGAGGTCGGGGCCCGTCACAGACAGGACGCGCTCGATGCTCTCTATCAGTGTCGCGCGGTCCGCGCCGGCGAGGTCGGTCCGCCCGAAGCCGCCGTTTGCGAACACGAGGTCGCCCGCGAAGAGGACGCCCGCCTCGGGGGCGTAGAAGCAGAGGTGGTCGCGCGCGTGGCCGGGCGTGTGCAGCGCCTCGTACTCGTGGTCGCCCGCCGCGACGCGCTCGCCGTCCGCGAGCAGGTGGTCGACGCCCTCCACGTCGGGGTCGAAGCCGTAGACGGGGACGTCGAACGCCTCGCGGACCGCCGCGAGGTTGCCGACGTGGTCCGGGTGGGCGTGGGTGAGGAGGACGGCCTCGATCCCGCCGCGCTCGCGGACCCGCTCGACCACGTCGAAGTCGCTGCCCGGGTCCACCAGCACCGGCCGCTCGCCGGCCACGTGGAAGACGTTGGACGTGAACCCCTGGACCCCGCGCGCGAGGTTCGCTATCATCGTTCGGTGAAGGCCCCGCCGGGGCTTGTTTCTGTCGGCAGTGCCGGACGGGAGCACACGAGGTGGAGGTGTCGTCCCGGCCATTGCGGGCCGGACGACGACCGACCCCGGCGTTCGAACGGCCGGACGACCCGGGACCCGACCGTTTTATCTACTCCCACGTGGGGCCTGCCCGTATGGACGTGCGCCTGCTCGCGGCGACCGAGGACCCCGAGGAGGTCATCTGCCGGGCCGCCCGGAACGACTACATGAGCGACTGGGTGGGCGAGATCACCTTCGAGGAGACCATGGCCGACGTAGACGGCGACGACCTAGACGAGAAGGTGGGGACGCTCGTCGGCCACCTCCTCGACCACGGCCACTTCGGCCCGTTCGAGCACGTGCAGGCGACGTTCGCCATCGAGGGCATCAGCCGCGCGTGCATGGCACAGCTCACCCGGCACCGCCACGCCTCCTTCGACGTCCAGTCGATGCGGTACGTCTCGTTCGACGACGTCGACCCCGAGGACGTCCGCGAGGGCGAGCTAGTCGTCGTCCCGCCGTCGGTCACGGACCCAGACTGGGTGGGCCGCAATCAGCAGCGCGGGGCCGTCGACGAGGAGACGGCGGCCGAGCGCGAGCAGCTGTATCGGGACTCGGTCGCGCGCTCCGTCGAGGAGTACCAGCGGCTCCTCGAGCTGGGCGTGCCGCCCGAGGACGCCCGGATGGTCCTGCCCATCGGCACGAAGGTCAACGTCGTGATGAGTCTGAACGCCCGCATGCTGATGCACGTCGCGGACATGCGCGCGGCCGCGGACGCCCAGTGGGAGATACGGCGGCTGACCGAGCGCGTCCTCGACCTCGCGGCCGACTGGTGTCCCCGCACCTTCGCCCACTACGACGAGCACATGCGCAACCGCAAGAACCGCCTAGCCCCCTGAGCGGTCCCGAGCGGTCGGCTCGCGAATCCTCGGCGCGTGAATCGTCGGTCAGCAGTCGTCAGAACGGAGCGGAGCGGCTGGAGGGCGAGCGCCGGGGCGGAAACGGAAGCAGATAGAACGGGACAGGAGGGGGTCAGTCCGCCGAGCTAACGACCGTCAGCGTCGCGCTCTCGTCGTCGCCGGCCGTCTCGACGGTCTCGCCGTCGACCGGCCCGTTGACGAACAGCGCGTGGCCGATGACGGCGATGGAGAACGACGACGCCACGGGGACGGCCGTCGTCAGTTCGAAGCCGGCGACCACGAGGGTGCCGACGATACCGACCAGTGCGAGCGGAATCAGGCCCAGAACGGCGTCGTAATATGTAGTCATAATCCATTAGGTTCTACGACGGATAGGGACATAAGTGTTTCCCATAGGCAGCGGATATTCACCTGTTTGGTGTCCAATTGCCACTACATCGAATTCTCGTAACTTATGCACTGTATTCCCGGTATATTTTCACCGTCCGAGGTGTGTAAACGGCTCACACGCGGCCGGCTGGCGACGTTAGACGTCGGGGATTATACGGGACGCGTCGGTGCGGGGACGTAGAAGACGAGTCGGTCAGGTCGGTCCGCCGACCGTCCCGAACCGCCGGCGTTCGCCCGTTCCGGAGCGTTGAAAGCCCGGGGTACGGTAGAGGTGACCGAAACCCACGTGAATCGGAACGACCGCGCCATCGTCGGCCTCGTGATGATGGCCCACGCGATGGTCCACACCTACGAGCTATCGATCCCCATCCTCGTGAGCATCTGGCTCGACCAGTTCGAGGTCACGCGCGCGACCATCGGCTACGTCGTCTTCGCCGGGACCGCGCTGTTCGGCCTCGGGGCGCTGCCGGCGGGCGTGCTCGCTGACGCGTACGGCTCCCAGCGGCTCATCGTCCTCTGTCTCGTCGGGATGGGCGGCTCCTTCCTCGTGCTCGGGGCCGCGCCCGGCGTGCCCGCCATCGCGCTGGCGCTGGTGCTCTGGGGCGCGGCCGCGAGCGTCTACCACCCCTCGGGGCTGTCGCTGGTCAGCAAGGGCGTCACCCGCCGCGGCGAGGCGTTCGCCTACCACGGGATGGCCGGCAACCTCGGCATCGCGCTCGGACCGCTCGTGACGACGCTGCTGCTGCTCGCGTTCGGCTGGCGGACCGTGGTCGCCATCCTCGCCGTCCCGGCCGGGCTGGCGACGCTGCTCGCGCTCTCCGTGGACGTGGACGAGACGGCCGCAGTGGGGACGACAGAGGGGGAGGACGCGGTGGCTGACGGCGGTGCGGCCGATGACGCCGGGGAGCCGGCGGGGGACGACGACGCTGCCGACGACGGCGAGCCGTCGCGGGACGCGGGCGACGCCCGCGCGACCGGCAGCGTCTCGTCGCTGTCGGAGTTCGCGGCCGACTCGCGGCTGCTGTTCTCGGGGGCGTTCCTGCTCGTGTTCGGGGTCGTGGTCATGTCCGGGCTCTACTACCGGGGCGTGCTGACCTTCCTGCCGGACCTGCTGTCGGACCTCCCGTTCTTCGAGCCCATCGACGTCGGCGGGACGACGTTCGAGCCGGCGCGCTACCTCTACTCGGGCCTCCTGATGGTGGGGATGCTCGGCCAGTACGTGGGCGGACGGCTCACCGACCGGATGCCCACCGAGCGCGGCCTCGCGCTCGGCTTCGGGTCGCTCGCGGTCGTCGCGCTGCTGTTCGTGCCCGCCGCCACGGCCGGCGTCGTGCCGCTGCTCGTCGCCAGCGCGCTACTGGGCTTCTTCCTGTTCTCGGTCCAGCCGTTCTACCAGGCGACCGTCGCCGAGTACAGCCCGCCGGGGACCCGGGGGCTGTCCTACGGCTACACGTACCTCGGCGTCTTCGGGTTCGGCGCGCTCGGCGCGGCACTCGCGGGGGCGGTGCTGACGTACGCGAACCAGGGCGTGCTGTTCGTCGTCTTCGCCGCGCTGGCCGCCACGGCGACGACGTTCGCGCTGGTGCTCGCCCGCCGCGGCGGCCTCGGGCGGGCCGGGTGAGGTCGGTCACACTTCGTCGCTTCTCTCCCCGGTCACGACCAGTAGCGCGCGACGACGACGCGCCACGGCACCAGTGCTACGAGGCCAGCCAGCACCGTCACGGCGACGAACGTCGGCGGGGAGTTCCCGTGGAAGTACGGCGTCGCGCGCAGGCCCGCGCCCACGAGCGCGGCGAGGGTCCACGCCGCCGCGGTCCGGGTGGCGGCCACTCGCACGTCGGCCCGGGCGTCGGCGCGGTAGACGCCGGCGGCGACGCCGCCCAGCAGCCACCCGACGAGGAACGGCGCGAGGGTGTCCGCAAAGGTCGGGAACTGGTAGACGGGGTGGACCCCGTGTCGTAGCTCGCCCGCCGCGATGACCAGCACCACCGCGGCCACGTCGCCGACCGCCAGCCGGAGCGTCGTCCCGGACGGCTCGACCCGACGCCGGAGCACCCCTGCCGCGCTGCTCATGGCCGGCGGTGGGACCCCCACCGGCTTGTGTCTCCCGGTCTCGTGGTGGGTGCCACCTCCGCCGCCGACGCTCCACCCCTACTCCGCGACTCCGGCCAGCGTGTAGTTGAACCCCTCGTTCAGCGTCCGTACCTCGAAGCCGGCCGCCGCGATGACCTCCGCGAGCGCGGCGGGCGGGTCGAACGTCGGGTCGAAGCCCACGAGGTACTCCCACGCGGCGAGCAATCGCCCGCGGAGGGTCGTCGGGTCGAACTCCTGGACCACGAGAACGCCGCCGGGGCGCAGGACGCGGGCGGCCTCGCGGACGGCACCCGCGCGGTCGCCCACGTGGTGCAGCGCGTCCACGACGAGGACCGCGTCGACGGCGTCGTCGCGGACCGGCAGCGTCGCCGCGTCGGCGCGGACGGTGTCCAGCCCGCGCGCCCGGGCCTCGCGGAGCATCCCCGCGGAGGCGTCCACGACGACGCGCTCGGGCAGCGAGAGGGCGCGACTGGCCCGGCCGGTGCCGCCGCCCACGTCGAGGACGCGGGTCACGTCGCCGTCCGCAAGCGCGAGGGCCTCCCGGAGGACGCTCGCGTCGACCGACGGCGTGAACCAGTCGTAGAACCGTGCGAAGCGGTCGAACTGCCGGACGTCTCCGGGCGGCCCCGCCATGGATGATTCGACGGAGCGGTGGTTCGTGAAGGTGGTGGTCCGTGGAGTGTCTGCCCGTTCCACCTTTCACCGTGGGGTGGGGTTGAAAGGGGCGACCGGCTTCGGGAAGCCCGGCGACGCAAGCAGGGCGAGGCCCGTCGGGCCTCGCTTGCCGTGCGGCGCGCGCTGGGGCGCGCCGTACGACACTGGAGGCGAGCGAACGGAGTGAGCGAGCCGAAGCGCGCAGCGAGCCGCGCGACCGGAGCGGCCGGGGGCTTCCGGACGCTAACGTGTCCGTTCCAACCGAATCGACCACACGTTCTGAGTGCCCAACCGACTACACGCAATAACCGCAGGACACCGACTCCCG
>CAZPIG010000005.1:21440-39854 GCA_964586205.1 uncultured Halobacteriales archaeon
CGAGCCGCGCGACCGACGCCGGACGGGGCTTTCGAGGACATCTTAAATGGGGCCCCTCGTCAAACGATGTCCTCTAAAGCCCCGACGCGCTCGGCTCCCGGGACTCGTTGCGCTCCTCGGGCGCTTCGCGCCCTGCGGTGCTTACGTCGTCCGGGTTCGCCGAGCGCGTCGCCCCTTTCAGTTCCGGCAAGCAAGCTCGCCGACGTTCGGCTCACTTCGTTCGCCGAACTCCCGCCCCACAGTGGTTCACACCCCACAGCCGAAACAGGACGAACCGACAGCTACCTCCGACGGAAGCCCCAAACACCGACCCACCGAGAGCGGACCCGAGATGCACTACGAGATACTCGGCTGGCCGGACGAGGGCGTCACGCTCGACCTCGACTACCGCGAATTCGCCTACGCCGGGAAGTTCGTGATGTCGGGGACTGGCAAGGCCGTCGCACACGAGGGAGCGGCTATCGGAAGCGGGGAGCCCGAGGGCGATTCGAGCGAGCCTGGAGGGTCGGACGGCGACGACGACCCGAACGACGCCATCGTCGCCGCCGTCGCGTTCGACGCGGACCGCACCGACCCCGACCGGACGTGGCTGCGATACGTCACCGTCCGCGCCGACCGCCGCGGCGAGGGCGTGGGACCGCGGCTCGTCCGGTACGTCACCCGGCGCGTCCGCGATCGCGGCGCGACGACGGTCCGCATCGGCGTCAACAACCCCGTCGCGTACGAGGCGCTGTACCGCGCGGGGTTCGGCTTCACCGGCGAGGAGACCGGGCTCGCCGAGCTGGTCCTCCAGCGACCCGGCGACCGGTCGCCCGAGCGGTACCGGGACGGCCTGGACCGCTACCGGGACCGAGACGACCTCCCGGACGCGGCGCGGGCGTTCCTCGGGAGCAAGCGGGGCGCGGACCCGCCCGACGTGGTTCCGGTGCCGGAGTGAGACGGCGACGCGCCAGGTCGTGGCACCGTGGCGGATCGACAGTCCCTCGGAATCGAGGCGCGCGAGCGGCCATCGGAAGCGGGGAGCCTAAGTACCAGCGGGAGAAGGGTACGCCAAGAGGGACCCGCTTTGGCAGGGGACGACACCGACACCAGGCTCCCGCTCGCCGGACTGGTCGCCGGCACGGCACTCGGCGTCTACCTCCTCGTCGCCGCCGGCGCGACCGCCGCCATCGCCGACGCGGCGGCCGCGTGCTCGACGTGGCCAGCCTGCGACGGCCGGTGGCTCGCGCCGCTCGCCCGGCCGGACCTGTTCGTGGCCGTCGTCCACCGGGCCGTCGCGCTCGCGGTCGGCGTCCTCGTCGTCGCCACGGCCGTCGTGGCCTGGCGACGCGCCGCGGCGCGCCGCGTCCGCTACGTGCTCGCGGCGGCGGCCGCCGTCTACCCCGCCCAGGTCGCGCTCGGCGCAGTGACCGCCACCGAGGAGGCCCCCGCCGCGCTCTCGGCGGCCCACCTCGCCGCCGGCATGGGCATCTTCGGCGCGCTCGTCGTCGGCCTCGCGTGGCAGTTGGAGGCCGAGACGGCCGGCGTGATGGAAGACGCCAGCGCGAGCGAGGCCGGTGCGGACGACGCCGGGCCGACGGACGGCACCACCGGCGAGTCGTTGGCTCCGGACCCCGACCGGCCGATGGCCGGCGACGACGCGACCGCGGTTGCAGAACCGACCACCGCCGACGCGCCAGCGCCGGCCGACGACGCGCCGGTCGGCCTCCGCGACACGCTCGCGGCGTACGTCGGCCTGCTGAAGCCGCGGCTGATGTGGCTGCTCTGTCTCGTCGCCGGCGCGGGGATGGCGCTGGCCGCGGCGACGGGCCAGCCACTGTCGGTCCGGACGGTCGTCGCCACCATGCTCGGCGGCGTGCTCGCCATCGGCGCGAGCGGCACCTTCAACCACGTCCTCGAGCGCGACGTGGACCGCCGGATGGAGCGAACGGCCGACCGCCCGCTGGCGGCCGACGTGGTGCCGGTCCGCAACGCCGTCGTCCTCGGCGTCGTCCTCGCGGCCGGGGCCGTCGCCGCCTTCCTGACGCTGAACGTCCTCGCGGCGGCGCTGGGGCTCGCGGCCATCCTCTTCTACAGCGTCGTCTACACCGTCCTGCTGAAGCCCAACACCGACAAGAACACCGTCCTCGGCGGCGCGGCGGGCGCGTTCCCCGCGCTCATCGGGTGGGCCGCCGTCACCGGCGGCGTCGGCCTCCCGGCGCTCGCGCTCGCGCTCGTCGTCTTCGCGTGGACGCCCGCGCACTTCTACAACCTCGCGCTCGCCTACCGCGAGGACTACGAGCGCGGCGGCTTCCCGATGCTCCCCGTCGTCCGGGGCGAGGCGACCACGCGCAAGCACGTCCTGCTGTACCTCGGGGCCACGCTCGCCGCGTCCGCGGGGCTGACGGCCGTCGCGGGGCTGGGGCCGCTGTTCGCCGCGACCAGCGTCGCGCTCGGGACCGTGTTCCTCTGGGCCGTCGTCCGCCTGCACCGCGAGCGGACCGACGCGGCGGCGCTGCGGGCGTTCCACGCCTCGAACGCCTACCTCGGGGCCGTCCTCGTCGCCGTCGTCGTCGACGCACTCGTCGCATGACCGACCACCCCGACATCGACGCCGTGCTGGCCCACGTCCGCCCGGCCGAGGAGGTGCTGTTGGTCGGCACCGCCGTCGTGGTCGCCGAGTTACTCGCGCTGTGGGTCTACGTCGCCGTCGCCGACGTCACCGTCCTCGCGCCCCGCTATCTCCTGTACCCGCTGGCGTGGATAAACGTCGGCCTGTGGGCGCTCTACCGGACCGACCCCGCGCCCGCGGGCCGGAACCGACGCCTCGTCGCGGGCGCGGTGGCCGCGGGCTACCTCGCCGTCCTCTCGGTCGTCGGCGGCCTGGTCGGCCCCGGGTTCGCCTTCCAGAGTGTCGAGCCGGCGTTCACCGGCGTCGTCGTCGAGGCGGGGCTGCCGCCCGGCTTCGGCCCCGCTGTGCTCTACCAGGGCGCGCTGGTCTCGGTGGTGCTGCTGCCGTTCAAGGTGGTCGGCTACCTCGCGCTCGCGTATCTCGTGTTCGCGACGGTGCTGGACGCGGCCGGGTCGGCCGCCGCGGGCGTCCTCGGGCTGTTCTCCTGCGTCAGTTGCGTCCTGCCGTTGCTCGCCTCGTGGGTGTCGGGAGTCGTCGGCGGCACCGCCGCGGTGGTCGTGACGGCCTACGCCGGCTCGCAGTCCTACGACCTCTCGACGCTGGTGTTCGTCGTCACGGTCGCGCTCCTCTACTGGCGGCCGACGGTGGGCTGGTGGGCCGCGCGCGGAAGCCGGTAGCCGTCGGAGCCCGCGTCGGTGCACCAGCAGCGACGTTGCCATCGATGCACCAGCAGCGACGTTGCCATCGATGCACGAGCGACGACGCTGCCGTCGACATCTCCGCGGCGATTTCGAACACGATCCCGAAGGCGGAACTACTTAAGCAATCGCACGAACGACACCGACGGGATGGCCGAGGCACTGCTGTTCAACGTCACGGTCGCGTTCGCCATCGTCACCGGGACGGCGGCAGGTCTCCTGTCGCTGCTGACGTGGCGGGTCTTCCGGCGGTCGCCGTTCGGCCGGGTCGTGTTCGCGCTGTCGCTGCTGCTGTCAGTGTTCATCCTGTACCACGTATTGCTCATCGCGTCGCAGTCCGAGCCCGCGTTCGCGAAGGTGTTGTTCAGCGCGACGTACACTGCGCTGGTGGCGTTCATCTGGCTCGCGGTCCGGGCTCAGCGACAGCTAGTCGCCCCGGCGACGGAGGGCGCGTAGCGTGCCGGGACTCGACCCCTTCACCGCGTACAACGCCGTCCTCGGCTGCACGGCCGGCGTCGGCCTGCTGTACCTCCTGTACCTCGAGTCGTTCGTGGTGGGCTACCGGCGGTTCGTCCTCGTAACGACCGCGGGGCTGCTGGTGTTCGCGGTCGCCGGGCCGCTGTTCGAGCTGTTCCTGCCCGCGTACGTACACGCCGTCCACGGCGTCGCCGCGCTGCTGGTCGTCCTCGGGCTGTACGACCCGGTCCGGAACGACCTGCGCACCGACGAGTGGGCGGCGCTGCTGCTGGAGGACCCCGCCCGCCTGCGCGGGGCCGCCGACTGGATGGTGCCGATGGACGACCGCATCCTCTCGCTGTTCCACGCGGCGGACCTCGTGCTCACGCCCGCCATCGTCGCCTACAACCTCGGCCACAGCCGCGAGTCGGTCAACCGTCGGCTGACCGAGCTCGAGGCGGCCGGCCTCGTCGAGCGCGTCGAGCGCGGCAAGTACCGCATCGCGCCGGCGGGCGAGCAGTACCTCGACGGCGAGGTCCACGTGTCGGTGCTCGCCGACGACGGCGGTCGCGTCGGGGACGGTCGCGAGGCGGGGCCGGCGACGGACGGCGGCAGGGATTGAACGACGGGGAGCGCAACCCTTACGGCCGGACCGCCGAACCACCCGGTATGAGCGGAGTCGTCGTCGCCGAGGACGTCCGCAAGACCTACGGCGGGACCGTCGCGCTCGACGGCGCGTCGCTGTCGGTCGCCGCGGGGGAGGTCTTCGCGCTCATCGGCCCGAACGGCGCGGGCAAGACGACGCTCGTCCGCGCGCTGACCGGGACGACCCGCCCGGACTCCGGGACGGTCCGGCTGCTCTCCGGCCCGCCCGCCGAGGTCGAGCGCGAGCGACTCGGCCTGCTGCCCCAGGACTTCGACCCGCCGGGTCGGCTCACCGCCCGCGAGCTGGTCCGGTACTACGCCGGCCTCTACGACGACGCGCGCGAGCCCGCGGCCGTCCTCGCCGACGTGGGGATGGCCGACGCCGGCGGGACGTGGTACGAGGACCTCTCCGGCGGCGAGCGCCGGCGGGTCGCCGTCGCCACCGCGCTCGTCAACGACCCAGACGTGCTCTTCCTCGACGAGCCCACCACGGGCGTCGACCCGGCGGGCCGGCGGGCGCTCTGGGACCTCGTCGCGGATCTCGCGGGCGGCGGCACCACGGTCGTCCTGACGACCCACTACATGGCCGAGGCCGAGCGCCTCGGCGACCGCGTGGGGCTGCTCGCGGACGGCCGCCTCGTCGCCGTCGGCCCGCCGGCCGCGCTGGTCGAAGAGTACGGCGGCGCGCCGCGGCTGGAGGTGGACACGACCGCGGCTCCCGACGCGCTCGCCGGGACGGACTACGACGTGGCGGCCGGGGACGGCGGCCTCGTCCTGCGCGGGGTCGCCGCCGAGGCGGTGGGCGACGCCGTCGCGGTCCTCGAGGAGCGCGGGGTCGAGTACGACGCCCTCCGGTGGCGCGCGCCGGACCTGGAGGACGTCTACCTCCGGCTGGCGGGTGACCGGCTGGCGGCGGAGGGCCGGCGTGCCGAGGCCCGCGCCGGAGCGGCCGGTCTCGGCGTCGCGTCGGACGGCGCGGACCGGGCGAATTCGGCGTCAGTCGCGGCAAGCGGCGACGGTCCCGGAGGTGACGGACAGTGACGGTACCGGGTCGCGTGCGCTCGGAGTTCGTCGCCGCGTGGCACTCGTTCGTCCGCCGGCGGACGGCCGTGTTCTTCACGTTCTTCTTCCCGGTGATGCTGGTGCTCATCTTCGGCGTGCTCGTCCGCACGGGCGGCGGGGACGGCGGGCTGTTCTCCGAACCCCCGGGCTACTACGTCCCCGGCTATCTGGCCGTCGTCGTGCTGTTCACGCCGCTGACGCGGGTCGGCAGCACCGTCGCGCGCCACCGCGAGGGCAACCGCTTCGAGAAGCTGGCGACGACGCCGCTGTCTCGCACGGAGTGGCTGGCCGCCCACACGCTGGTGAACGTCGTTCTCGTCGGCGCGGCGGCGGCCGCGCTGGTGGCGCTGCTCGCGGTGCTGACGGCGGCGGCGTTCGCGCTCTCGGCGCTGCTGGTGCCGTTCGTCGCGCTCGCGGTGACGCTGTTCTGCGGGTTGGGCGCGGTGCTCGGTCGGGTGGTCGATTCGCGGGACGGCGTGGTCGCGGCGAGCAACGCCGTGGCAGTGCCGCTCCTCTTCCTCTCGGAGACGTTCGTCCCCCCGTCGATGCTGCCGGCGTGGTTCCGGCCCGCGCTCTCGCTGTCGCCGCTGACGTACTTCGCGCGCGGCGTCCGCGACGCGACGTACTCGGGTGGTCCCGCCGGTGATGATCTGGCGGTACTCGCGGTGCTCGCGCTCGCGTTCTTCGTGGCCGGCGTGGTCTCGATTCCCCGGACCGACTAGGTGGGGTCGTCGGTCCGTCCGCGTACGCCTGCGGTCGCCCTCGTTGTGACCACCGACCAGCGCGGTGCGGAGCCGTGGGGACGCGGTGGCGGTGCGGTGGTGGGTGGCGGTGCGGTCCCGTGACCGTCGATAGCGGGGACGGTCGCGGTGCGGAAGCGTGGATGCGGTGACGATGCGGAGCCGTGCGGTCGCGGTTCGGAAGCGTGCGTGCAGTCGCGGTACGGAGGCGTCCACGCGGTCGCGGTAGGGTGGTGGGGCGGTCTCATTGTCGTCGGTGTCAGTGTGTCTCGGCTACCGTGAGACACGTCCAGCGAACGGGAACAACTGCGAGCGCAGGCCACGGTGAACAGCCCCGCGACCGCCCATCGGACTCCGGCCCGGGGGAACGGATTGCAACGACTCCTCACGCGTACCGGCGGGAGACGACCACCAGCAGCGCCAGGCCGACCCCGAGGATGGTGCCGACGGTCGCGACGCCCCACACCGCGAGTCCCAGCGGCGTCGCCGGGAGCGCGACGACGCCGAGGTACGCGGGCGGCGGGAGGTCCGGCCCGACCACGACGCCGACGAGGTACCCGCCGACGCCGGCGACCGCGACGACGACCGCGTACATCGCGAGCACGACGCGCCGCCCCCGCAGCCCCGTCGACTCCGCCGGGGCGCTCACGGCGACACCTCAGCGCGTATCTTTCCGGCCTCCACACTTATCGCGCTCGCGACCCAAGTCACGCGACGCCGATGTCGGAGACGGACCTCCTCGCGCTGGTGCTCGCCACCGTCGCCGTGCTCATGTTCGTGACCGGGTTCGTGCTGGCGCTGACCTGACGGTTCGTGCTGGTACTGACCCGACGACCGCTGCCGACGGAACGCGCCGCCGCGAGCGCTACCCGTCGCTGCCGTCGATGCGACTCCCGTCACCGTCCGTTGGCTCGCTGTCGCTGTCATCCGCTGGTTCGCCACCATCCTCGGCCGTCGTCCCGCCACCACCCCCAGCCACCGCCTCGCCACCGCCGTCCGCGACCGCGCGCTCGCGGTGCTCCTCGAACCACGCCCACTCCGGCCCCTTGAGGCCGACGTCCTCCAAGTCCCACGGGTCGCCGTCCTCGACGCGCGGGCCCTCCAGCCACGAGGTGACGAAGTTCCAGAGCCATATGAGGCCGCCGAGGCCCATCAGGAACGCCCCGGCCGTGGCGACCTGGTGGAGGGTGACGAACTGCGACAGCGGTCCCACGGTCACGCCGCCGTAGGTGGCGTACCGGCGGGGCATGCCGCCGTAGCCCAGCAGTATCATCGCGAAGAACGTCACGTTCGACCCGACGAGGAACAGCCAGAAGTGCCACTTGCCGAGGTGGCGCTGGTACATCCGGCCGGTGTAGAGGGGGAACCAGTAGTACGTCCCCGCGAAGAGGGCGAACGTGATGGCCCCCATGACGATGAAGTGGAAGTGCCCGACCACGTAGTAGGTGTCGTGGACGAGGAGGTCGACGGGCACCGACGCGAGGAAGACGCCGGTGACGCCGCCGACGATGAAGTTCTGGACGAAGCCGATGCAGAACAGCATCGGCGTCGTCAGCCGCAGGCTGCCGTTCCACATCGTCGTGATCCAGTTGAACGTCTTGACCGCGCTCGGCACCGCGATGGCCAGCGAGACTATCATGAAGCTGGCGCGGATGCGCGGGTCGATGCCCGTCGCGAACATGTGGTGGGCCCAGACGCCGAAGGAGAGGACGCCGATGGCGAGCGTCGAGTAGACGACGAACTTGAACCCGAACAGCCGCCGGCCCGAAAAGCGCGGCAGCACGTAGCTGACGATGCCCATGGGTGGCAACACGAGGATGTACACCTCCGGGTGGCCGAAGAACCAGAAGAGGTGCTGCCAGAGCAGCGCACCGCCGCCCTCGACGGCGAAGAAGGTGGTTCCGAAGTTGCGGTCCAGCAACAGCATGACGATGGCGCTGCCCAGAAGCGGGAACGCGAACAGGATGATGCTCGACTGGGTGAGGATGGTCCACGAGAAGATGTCGAGGCGGCTCCAGCCCACGTCGTCGGCCCGCTCGGAGACGATGGTCGCGACGAAGTTGATGGCCCCCATCGTGGTGCTGACCCCGGTGAGGTGCAGCCCCAATAGCATCAGGTCCACGCCGGGGTTGGCCTGCTCGACGGAGAGGGGCGTGTACATGGTCCACGCCGTCTGGGCCGCCTGCACGCCGACGTCGAGCGGCTGGAGGAAGAAGCCCGACCAGACGAGCAGCGCACCGGGCGGGAGTAGCCAGAACGCGATGGCGTTGATGCGCGGGAACGCCATGTCGTCGGCCCCGACCAGCAGCGGGACGAAGTAGTTCGCGAAGGCGGCGATGGCGGGCGTCCCGAACAGCAGCAGCATCGTCAGCCCGTGGCTGGTCAGCAGGGCGTTGTAGGTGGTCGGCGCGAGGACCAGCTCCTCGGGGGTCAGAAGCTCCGTGCGCATCAGCATCGCCGCGGTGCCGCCCCACACGAGCACCACGACCGAGTACACGCCGTACAGCAGCCCGATGTCCCGGTGGTCGACCGTGGTCAGCCACCTGGTCAGTCCCCCCGGCTTCTCGCGGCGGGCGTACCCCGGCTCCTCGGTGACGGCTCCGCCCGCGACGACCGGCGCGTAGCGCCGCCAGTCGACGAGCCGGTTCACCCACAGTATCACGACGAGGAGCAACAGACCGGTCAGCGCGGGAGCCAGTAGCTGGCCGTCCGCCATACTCCGGCGTTCGACCCGGAGGTCAAAGACGGTTCGGGTGAATCACCGTTCCGTACAGCGATTCGGGACGTAGCTGGACGCCAGGTAGCAAGTAGCGGGTGACTACTTGTGGCGACGTTCCGTTCCCTCCGCAACGGTCCTCCGCTCCCCTCGCGACGGTGCTCCGCTCCAAGTGCGGCGGTGTTCCGTTCCACGTGCGGCAGTGCTCTGCTTCCTCCGCGACGGTGGTCCGCTCCACGTGCGGCGGTGCCCGGGGGCTCACTCCGGGGGCCGGAGGATGCGCTCGCCCAGCGCGCTGGCGGCTAGCTCGACCGCCAGCGCGGCCGTCTCGTTGGCCTCGTCGAGCACGGGGTTGACCTCGACGACCTCCATCGACCGCAGCAGACCCCGCTCGCGGTCCCGCTCGGCGACGGTTTCGAGGGCGGCGTGGGCCTCGCGGTAGGAGACGCCGCCGCGGACGGGCGTCCCGACGCCGGGCGCGACCGTCGGGTCGAGCCAGTCGAGGTCGAGGCTGAGGTGGACGCCGTCGACGCCGTCGGCGGCGACCGACAGCGCCTCGCTCACGACGTCGATGACGCCGCGCTCGTCGACGTCGGACATGGTGAACGCGGTCACGTCGCTTTCGAGCAGCGCCGCGCTCTCGGCGTCGTCGACGCTCCGCAGGCCCACGATGGCGACGTTTTCCGGGTCGATGCGCGGGGCGTTCGCCCACTCGGTGTCGGCGAACGCCCCGCGGCCGAGCACGGCCGCCAGCGGCATCCCGTGGATGTTCCCCGACGGCGAGGTCTCGGGCGTGTTGAAGTCGCCGTGAGCGTCGAACCAGAGGACCCCGAGGTCGGTCTCGCGGGCCGACCCGCGGAGCGTCCCGATGGCCACGGAGTGGTCGCCGCCGAGCACCAGCGGGAACTCGCCGTCGGCGTGGATGGCGGCGACCTCGTCGGCCAGCCGCGAGCAGACGTCCCGGACCTGCCCGAGGAACGCGGCGCTGCCGGCGGGTGGCTGCTCCTCGTCGGCCTCGCTGACCTCGGCGGGCGGCGCGAGTAGGTCGCCGGCGTCCGAGCAGGCGAGCCCGAGCGAATCGAGCTTGTCCGCCAGCCCGGCGTAGCGGATGGCGGAGGGGCCCATGTCCACGCCCCGCCGGTTCGCGCCGTAGTCGGCCGGCGCGCCGACGATGCGGACGGCCCTGTCAGTGGGGTGAGGGCGAGTGGCGCTGTCCATGGCAGTGGCGTTCTCGGGGGTGGGGGAAAGCGGTTGTGGGGTTAGCTGGAGTGGTCGGATGGGGTGATCCGTTGGAGTTCCGGGGCGAAGGTTCTTGTCGGAAACCGGGACCAGGTCGTGACGAGATGTCCCCGTGGACGTGCCAACGGCGTCGGAGGCGAGTATGAGCGACGACGCCGTATCGAGTGGCGGTACTGCCATCGAATCCACCTTGCGAGCCTTCGGGGAGACCAGATCGGCTGTCGGCCTCTCCGTCGAGTGGATGCAGAGATGGGTGCAGCGACGGGGTCGATTGACGCAACTCCTCATCGGCGGATTCACCGCCGTTTTCATCGAACGAGGTCTCGACGCAGGGCTCTCGATGGTCGAGGCGGTCCCGCTCGACGTGTTCGTACTCGCTCCCGGACAGTTGCTGGCCGTGCTCGCCGGTATCGCCCTCATACAAACGGTGTTACAGGTGCGAAAACTTTTTCATATCGACGGGCGGCTCCAGGATATGGACCGACCGGCCGTGTTGCCCGACGGTGGCGAGGAGGTGAGGCGGCGGACCGACGACCCACGTCCAGCCTTCGCCGAAGGTACCAGCGGCGGTGGTGCCATCGGTGGCGCAATCGCGGGCGCGGGTATCGGTGCGCCCTACGGCGTGTCGGGTCTCGTATTCGGAGCCGTCGTCGGCTGGATACTCGGCGACGAGTTCGAGCAGCGGGTGCTGATACCGCCGGAGTTCCGGTAGTTTCTACTCCCGGCCAGGGCCGTCTACGGTGGTCATTCCCCCGCTAGCAGCCGGTGGACCACCGCCTTCTGGACGTGCATCCGGTTCTCGGCCTGGTCGTAGACGACCGACCGCGGGCCGTCGATAACATCCGCGGCCACCTCCTCGCCGCGGTGGGCGGGCAGGCAGTGCATGAAGACGGCGTCGGCTGCGGCGCGGTCCATCAGCGCGGCGTCCACCTGGAACCCCTCGAAGGCAGCCAGCTTTCGGTCGCGCTCGGCTTCCTCGCCCATGCTCACCCAGACGTCCGTGTAGACGGCCGCCGCGCCGTCGACGGCCGTCGCCGGGTCGTTCGAGACGGTCACGTCCGCGCCGGCGACGCGCTCGACGATGTCGTCGTCGGGCTCCATCCCCGCCGGCGTGGCCACGTGGAGCGGCACGTCGAGCGCAGCGCAGGCCTGTATCAGCGAGTGGGCGACGTTGTTGCCGTCGCCGACGTAGGCGAGCGGCTCGCCGAGCACGCCGCGCTCGCGGAGGGTGTAGAGGTCCGCGAGCGCCTGGCAGGGGTGCAGGAGGTCGGTGAGGCCGTTGACGACCGGGACCGAGGCGTGCTCGGCGAGCTCGAGGACGTCGGCGTGGTCGAACAGCCGGGCCATGATGGCGTCGACGTACCGCGCAGCCACGGCGGCCGTGTCCGAGATGGGCTCCCCGCGGCCCAACTGGGATTCGTCCTGGCCGAAGAAGATGGCGTGGCCGCCGAGTTGGGTCATCCCCGCCTCGAAGGAGATGCGGGTCCGCGTCGAGGGCTTGGCGAACAGCATCAGCAGCGTCTCGTTGCGGTGGGCGTCCCCGAACGCGGCGGGGTCGGCCTTCATGCGGTCGGTGAGGTCGTAGGTCTCGCGTATCCAGTCGGCCGATACGTCCGCGATGTCGACGAAGTCGGTGGGCCGGTCGCTCATGTTGGGAGGGTCGCTACCGGGCTCCTTGAATGGTGCTGTCCTGGGGTCGGACCCGGGCTTGCGACGCACCGGTCGCTCCCGAGTCCCGTCGGTCCGCATCGCCGCGGTCACGCCGTCACCCGCGTCCCCGTCTCGCCAGCGAGTGCCCGTTCGGCGTTCTCGGGGGTCGTGATGACCGCCCGCTCGCCGCCGGCCTCCACGAACCGGACGCACGCCTCGACCTTCGGCCGCATACTGCCCGTGCCGAACTCCCCGGCGTCGAGGTGCTCGCGCAGTTCCGCTGGCGTCACCGCTCCGAGCGCGCGCTGGTCCGGCCCGCCGTAGTCGACGTAGGCGTGCTCGACGTCGGTGAGGACGAGCAGCTCCTCGGCCTCCAGTGCAGCGCCCAGCACCTGGGAGGCGAGGTCCTTGTCGACGACGGCCTCGACGCCCCGCAGGCCGTCGCCGGTCCGGACGACCGGGACGCCACCGCCGCCGGAGCAGACCACAGGTGCGCCGTCGTCCAGCAGGTCCGCGACCCGGTCGGTCTCGACCACCTCCCGGGGCTCCGGCGAGGGGACCACCCGACGGTAGGCAGTCCTGCCGTCGGGCCCGTCGACGGCCATCGTCTCGAAGGGCTGCTCGGAGGCCTCGTCGGCGTCGTAGAAGGGCCCGACCGGCTTGGTCGGCTCGTCGAAGGCGGGGTCGTCCCCGTCGACGACGGTCTGGGTGACGAGCGTCGCGGGCCTGCCTGCCACCCGCGGACCCAGCGCCTGCTGGAGGAGGTAGCCGATCTGGGCCTGGGTCTCGGCGACGAGCACGTCGAGCGGCTGCTGGGTGACGTCGGTCGCGGCCGCCTGCTGGAGGAGTCGGTTGCCCACCTGCGGGCCGTTGCCGTGGGTGAGGACGACCCGCCGGTCCGGGCCGTGGAGCCGGGCGACGTGGTCGGCCGCCCCCTCGGCGGCCGCGCGCTGCGCGTCGGCGTCGCCACGGCCGCCAGGGAGGAGCGTGTTGCCGCCCAGGGCGACGACGGTCGTTCGCATGCCCCGTACCTTCTGGCCCGCGGTGGAAGTGCGTTGTGGCGTCGGTGCGCGTGATGGCGTCGGCTATCATTTCGAAGACATCGACGACTAGCTGGACGCCGCCGACTCGTTGGACATGGACGACTGGCGTGTCTCCCGTCCGAGGCGAAAGGCCCTTATGCCGACGTCGGGTACCAACGGACTGGACTAGGTCGGGCAGTTAGGCCCTGCTCCCCGCCCGCACTACGGTCTTCAGCGGGGGCCGAACGCCCGGGGCGTCCGGACCAACCGGAGCGGGCCCCGCAAGCCAACGTGGAAGCCTCGTCCTGCGGGGGCAGCGGTCCCCGTCGGCCGTCCGCAGGGACGGTCCGCCGAGGTTGACCGGCGGCACCCCGTCAGGCGCGGAAGCGAGCAGCGGACCGCCGGACACCTGTCGCTCGCAGGGTCGCGGGGTGGAGGAGGCGAGCGGTACTCCCCGTCCCGGAAGGCCGGGCAACCCGGGCCGTCCGTCTCTACACTCCTCAGCGACTGCTGTCCCATCGGTGGCGGCTGTCGTTCCGGATCTATCGGACGGCGACCGGCACCGCCCGAATCCACGAGCAGCGACGGCGTCGGACCGACCGCCTCACCCGGTCGCGTCGGCGAGCGCGGCCGCCGAGTCCACCTCGATGCCGCCGGTCAGCGTCCGCGTCGGGTACGGGATGTCGACGCCGGCCGCCTCGAAGCGCTCCTTGACGGCGGCGGCGTAGTCGCCGCGCATCGCCACGACGTCGGCCTTGCTCGGATTGGCGATCCAGATGCGGGCCTGGAGTACGACCGCGGAGTCGCCGAGTTCGGTGAGCCGGACGGTCGGCTCCGGGTCGGCCAGTACGTCGGGGTGGCTCTCGGCCTCGTCGAGCAGTATCTCCGTCGCCGCTGCAACGTCGTCGTCGTAGCCGATGCCGAAGTCGACGGTCAGCCGGAGCCGGTCGTGGGCGACGACGTTCGTGACGACGCCGTCGGTTAGCGTCGCGTTCGGGACGGACACGAGCTCGTTGTCGAACGTCCGCACGTGCGTGACCCGGAGGCGCACGTCCTCGACCACGCCCGCGTGGTCGTCCCACTCTATCCAGTCGCCGATGCGGAACGGCTCCTCGGCGTAGATGAACGCGCCCGCGACGAGGTTCCGGAGGACCTCCTGGGTCGCCAGCCCCACGGCCAGCGTCCCCGCCGCGACCACGGCCGCGACGGCCGTCAGGAAGTTCCCGAGGCCCGCCGCGCCGAACGCGACGCCGACCGCCGCGAGGACGACGCCGGCGTGGGCGACCGTCCGGACGGGTCGCTTCACGTGGGGGTCCACGCCGCGACGGTCCAGCACGCCGACGACGAACCGGCCGACGACGAGCCGACCGACGAGGTAGACGGCGACGAACGCGACCGCGAAGTAGAGGGCCTGGGTCACGAGGGTGGCGAGCGGCTCGCCGAGCACGGGCGCGAGACCGGGCAGCGGGTCGACCATCAGTGGTACACCGCCGTGTGGCCCCGGACGTCGACCACCTCGCCGCCGGCCCGGTCGCCGAGGTCGGCGGCGAGGTCCGCCGTCGACCCGCCGCCGCGGGCGGCCCGGAGGAACTTCACCTTCACGAGGTCGCGGTCGTCTAGCTGGGCGGCTAGCTCGTCGGCGACGGCGTCGACGCCGCTCTTGCCCACCCACACGGTCACGTCGAGGTCGTGGATCCGCCGTCGGAGGTCCTCGTCGCTCATGACCGGGCGGTACGGGAGGCCGCGGTTTCAACGTTCGGACCTGTGGACGGTCAGTCGTACGGGTACCGCGACTGCGCGCCGCAGTCGCAGGTGACGACCACGTGGCCGTCCTGCAGGCGGACCCGCGCGTTCTTGCCGGCCACGAGGTAGCTGTCGCAGGCGTCGCAGGTGAACCGCCGGAACCGTCGCGGCAGCGCGATGCGGTGGCGCTCGGCGACGCGGCGCGCGCGCCGGACGTAGCTCCGGGCACGCTCGGTCTCGCAGGCTCTGGCGGCCTCGGCAGCCAGTTCGTGAAGCCGGTCGACGCGCTCCTCGGCGACCGTCATCGGAATGGGGGGTGGGGGGTGGGGGGTTTCCGGGGCCAGACAGGATGAAGAGAGAGGTATCCTGTGCTGCCCCATCGGGGGTATCGGGGGAGGTATGCAAAAATTTTTTGATTCCTTTCGGACAGTTCTGTGAGGACCCCCCGGGTGCGAAAGGAGCAACGGAAGCGTATAAGAGGGTGGAACGCGCGCGTACGGTCGATGCAGCTTCCGGAGCGCGTCGTCTGGACGCTCGCCGTCCTCTACGCGACCGTCGTCACCGCAGTCGCCGGCGGACTGCTGCTCGGCGGGTCGCTGCTGGGGGGCTTGCCGGGGGTACCCCCTGGCGCCGAGCGCCGGTACGGGGCCTCGACGATGCGGGTCGTCGACGTCCTCTTCCGTCCCGTCGACGCGCTCCCGTCGATGCCGCTCCCCCGGTCCGAGTGACCCGGCGGCCGTCGGTTTCCGGGAGCCGACGCGGCCGATACTCCGGTGGACGCTGACGGTTTGGCCCCTCGACTCGGACGAGGGTCCCGAGTCGAAACGGTTAACCCTCCGATGGCGCACCGTCGGGGTGATGACGAGCCTCGCCGTGTTCACCGACACGTACCTCCCCACCGTCAACGGGGTTACCTACACCATCACGGGGTGGCGCGAGCGGTGGCGACAGCGGGGCAATCGGATGGACGTGGTCTACCCGCAGGTCGACGGCCACGACCCCCGCGACGGCGAGCACCCGGTCCGGAGCCTACCGTTCCCGTTCTACGAGGACTTCAGCGTCGGCCTCCCGCGGACGCCGCGCGCGGTCCGCGACGCCGACGTGGTCCACGTCCACACGCCGTTCCACGTCGGCTTCGCGGGCTACCGGCTAGCGCGCCGACGCGACCTCCCCCTCGTGGCCTCCTACCACACGCCGACGAGCGAGTACACGAACTACGTCGCGCCGACCGAGCGCGTCGCCGACGCCCTCGCGGGCGTCAGCCGCCGGTGGGAGCGGTGGTTCTTCGACCGCGCGGACCTCGTGACCGCGCCCAGCGAGACGGCCCGCGAGCACCTCCGGAAGACCGTCGGCGTCTCCGCGCCCGTCGAGGTGCTGTCGAACGGCGTCGACACCGACCGCTTCGCGCCGGTCGACGCCGGGCCGTTCCTCCGGCGACACGACGTCGACGCGGACGGGCCGCTGGTCGGCTACACCGGCCGGCACGGCTACGAGAAGCGCCTCGACGTGCTCGTCGAGGCCGCCGCGGACCTCGAGGCCCACCTGCTGGTCGGCGGCGACGGTCCCGCGAGGTCGGACCTCGAAGGTCGGGCCGACGACCTCGGGGTGGACGCCACGTTCCTCGGCTTCCTCGACCGGGAGGAGCTACCGGCTTTCTACTCGGCGCTCGACGTCTTCGCGTTCCCCAGCCCGGTCGAGACCCAGGGCATCGTCGCCCTCGAGGCGATGGCCTGCGGAACCCCGGTGGTCGGGGCCGATGCGGGGGCGCTCGCGGAGACGGTCGACGACGGCGAGACGGGCTACCACTTCGCGCCCGGCGACGTCGAGGACCTCCGCCGGCAGGTCCGGCGGGCGCTCTCGGAGCGCGAGGCCCTCCGCTCGGTCTGTCTCGACCGCCGCGGGTCGGTCAGCCTCGACCGCATCGTCGACCGCCTGGAGGAGCTGTACGGGCTGGTGTAGGTGGAGCGGGTCGACGCAACGGGGTGTCGACCCGGGCGTGACGGAAGCGTAGCGGTCGCTGTCCGCGATGGAGCGACGTCGCAGAACGCGGCCGGGTCAGTCGAGGTCTTCGATGGCGTCGGCGATGCGCTCCAGCGTCCGGCGGACGTCGTGGACCTCGTCGCGGAGCTGGCGTAGCTCGCGGGTCATCTCCTCGGAGCCCACGTCGCCGCCAGCGCCGGGGCCGCCGCCCATGCCGCCGGGGCCGCCGCCCATCATGCCGCCCATCATCTGCGCGAAGGGGTTGCCGCCGCCCATGCCGCCGGGGCCGCCGCCACCCATCATCTCCTCCATGCGCTCGGCGCGGTCGCCCTCGCCCTCCTCCTCGCGCTGCTCTCGGATCTCCTCTACGCGCTCGCGGAAGGACTTGTCCTCGCTCTCGTCGGCGTCGCCTGCGGCTTCCTCGTCGGTCTCGGATTCCTCGTCGGCCATACCTGCCGTTCCGCGCCCGGACCGAAAAGGGTTGTGACCTCGGGAGGAGATGGAGGCCGAGACCGTGTGTCCGGCGATGCTCGTGTCGTCGACGTGGGCTCGAAAGCCCCAGGGCGCTCGACCACCCGCGGCGTCCGCGCGAACGACGTGAGCGCGGGCTCGGGAGAGCGTGCTCTCCCGGTGCTCGCGGCCTTTAGTGATCGACGTACCTGTTGAATCGGTGGAGTCGGCATCAGGGGTGCGGTTCAGTGTGTCTCGGCAGCGCAGTGGCCCAGAAAGCCCCCGCACGCTCGACCACCCGCGGCTCGCTGCGCTCCTCGCTCCCTCCGGTCGCTGCGGTGCTTACGTCGCCGGGGGCGGGTCGAGCGCCCGGCCCCTTTCAGTCCCGCCCGTTCTCGTCTACCGAGCCGGCAACAGCCCACCGACTGACCACCATCGCCGACGCGCCCACCGTTCCCCTACCACGACCGCGGAACTCACCCGAACGCGCCCAGATTGGACTGCAGGTCCCGGTCGGTCCCGCCCGCCGATAGCTCGCGGCCCACGAGGTCCCGGAGGTCCACCGCGTAGGTCCCGCCCACCCGCTCGATGACGAGGACCCGCCCCTTCGTGCCGACGACGGTCCCCTCGGCGACCGTCTCCGCGACCGGCCGCGCGTCGAGGTCGAGCCCATAGTCGAGGTCGTACCTCTCGAGGACGTCGAAGTCGGAGAGCAGCGCCTCCCAGCCGGCCTCGTCCACGGACCGGTGGATGCCCCGTACCTTCGCGGGCGTGCCCACGCGGTCGGTCAGGTCCGCGGGCGGGGTCCCATCGCCGCCGTCGACGCCCGCGTCGCCCTCGCCGCGGGCGAGGCCGGCCTCTATCTCGCGGGCGACGCGCCCGTTGGAGACCTCCCGGACCACGGCCCCCCGGTCGGCCCCCTGCTCGCGGAGGCGCTCGCCGACGCGCCACGCCTTCGTCACGCCGACCTTGAACACGTCGGGCGCGAACGCCGCGAGGTAGACGGCGTGGTCCTCGAAGCAGTCCATCTCGTCCTTCAGGCAGGTCCCCGTACAGCGCGCGCACACCCACGCGTCGGCGTGGGCGTCGCAGTACGGGGCGTCGCCCGCGTCGCAGGGCACGTGCTCGCTGTCGGCGATGGTTCCCGCGCACCGTCGCTCGCCGAGCGCGAACCCCAATTCGGTGCCGGGAGCCAGCGACTCCGTGCGGACGGCCCCCGCATCGGCGACCAGCAGCGCGGCGGGCCCGCCGTCGCCGGCGGCCGTCCGGTACCCCGCGACCTGCACACCCGCCAGTAGGGCCGACACGGGTGAAAGTGCTGACGGTCGCCGGGCGACGCCGCGAAACGTTCCGGGTGCACACCCGAACCGACGCCGTGTATCAATATAGTTTGACCATTTCC
>CAZPIG010000006.1:0-4688 GCA_964586205.1 uncultured Halobacteriales archaeon
ATGGACACCGGCGTCGGCAACGCCATCGACAAGTTCACCCGCCACGTGGGCTGGAGCCACCCCGGCGGCCCGAAGGTGGAGGCGGCCGCCGAGGACGGCGAGTGGGTGGACCTCCCGTACGTCGTCAAGGGGATGGACTTCTCCTTTGCCGGCATCACCAGCGCCGCGAAGGAGGCCTACGACGACGGCGTCCCGGTCGAGGACGTCTGCCACTCGCTGCAGGAGACCGTCTTCGCGATGCTCGCGGAGGTGACCGAGCGGGCGCTGTCGCTGACCGGGAGCGACGAGCTAGTCGTCGGCGGCGGCGTCGCCCAGAACGACCGCCTCCGGGCGGTGCTCGCGGAGATGACGGCCGACCGCGGGGCCGACCTGCACGTCCCCGAGGACCGCTTCCTGCGGGACAACGCGGGGATGATAGCGGTCCTCGGCGCGAAGATGCTCGACGCGGGCGACACCGTCGCCGTCTCCGACTCGCGGGTCCGCCCGGACTTCCGGCCCGACGAGGTGCCCGTGACGTGGCGCTCGGGGGAGGCGGTGGGGGCCGGGGACGGTGGTGCGGTGGATACGGAGGGTGAAACCGAGGTCCAGGGTGCTGAAGCGGTCGTCACCGTCGCGGGCGACCGCGTCGTCAAGCGCCGGCTGCCCCGCGAGTTCCGCCAGCCGGAGCTCGACGCCCGGCTCCGGCGCGAGCGGACCGTCCTCGAGGCGCGGCTGCTCGGCGAGGCCCGCCGCGCGGGCGTCCCGACGCCGGTCGTCCGGGACGTGGACCCCGAGGCGGGGCGGCTGGTGATGGAGCGCGTCGGCGACCGCGAGCTCCGCGAGGAGCTGACCGACGAGCGCGTGGGCGCGGTCGGCCGGCACCTCGCGGCCCTCCACGACGCCGGGCTGGTCCACGGCGACCCGACGCCCCGGAACGCCCGGGTCGGCCCCGACCGCACCTACCTCGTGGACTTCGGGCTCGGCTACCACTCCGACGACGTGGAGGACCACGCCATGGACCTCCAGGTACTCGTCCAGAGCCTCGCGGGCACGGCCGACGCCGCCGACCGCCTGCGGGCGGCCCTGGAGGAGGCCTACGAAGCGGCCGGCGACGGGGCCGTCCTCCGGCAGCTACGCGACATCGAGGGCCGCGGACGGTACCAGTGATTCAGCTCCCGGATTCGTAATTCAGCTCCCGGATTCGGAGGCCCGCAGCCGGTCGCGCCCGGTCACTCTGACCGCGACCTTGACGGCCGCGGTCAGGCCGACCGCGACCCAGACCGACAGCGCGAGGACGGCGCTCACCTCGACGGTTCCGCCCACGCCCGCGCTGTAGAAGGTGCCGTACAGCGACAGCGCCGGCTCCGCGTCGGCTGCGACGAGCAGGACCCGGCTCGTCAGCCCCGCGACGACGAACCACCCGTAGGGCAGTACGAGCACGGCGAGCAGCGTCTGTATCAGGGGCGCGGCGAACGACGAGCGGAGCGACCCGCAGTGGGGGCAGTAGAGGCCGCCGACGGGGACGGAGTCGCCACACGTCCCGCAGTCGGTCCGGAGGACGCCGAGGAAGCCGTAGCGGGCGAACATGACGGCCGCGAGGGCGACTAGCGCGACGCTCACGACGTCCCCGCGGTCGGGGCCGAGCGCGACCTGGGTCGGCGCCAGGAGCAGGGCCACGAAGACGGGCCACCCCACGAGCGCGCCCACGTTCCACGGCCGGGGGTTCGGTTCGACGTCCATCGGGCGGTTCGAGGTGGCGTCGGTACGTAGGCGTTTGGATGTGGGTCCGGGAGTGCGACGGCCGCCGACCGACGTCACCACTAAACCGCCGGCGGACGAATCCCACGTGTCATGAGCGTCGCCGGCCTCTGTCAGGTCTGCGAGTCCCGGAACGCCGAGCACCAGTGTCCGAACTGCGGCGCGCTCGTCTGCGACGTCCACTTCGAGGACGACCTCGGCATCTGCACGACGTGCGCGAGCGCGCGGGGCGACCGCCCGGGCGACGACAGCGGAGACGACATCGAGCCGGGCGAGGAGTACCAGCTCTGACGCCGGAAACAGCAGCCGGGGCCTCGATCAGCGATACTCGTTCAGCCGTCGCTTGAGTCGCTTCGCCGCCGCGCCCGCGGCTCCGAAGTAGTCCGCCTCCGCGTCCGCGCTCTCGCCCGCGACGTCCGCGCCCTCGCCCGCGAAGATGATGCCGCGCGAGGAGTTGACCAGCCCGACGCGCACGTCCGCCCCCGGCCACTCCGCGAGGCCGTGCTGGGCGGCCGCCTCCGCGTCGCCGCCCTGGGCCCCGACGCCGGGTACGAGGAAGGGGAGGTCGGGGACCTGCTCGCGGACGGCGGC
The DNA here is from genome assembly GCA_964586205.1 of uncultured Halobacteriales archaeon. Classification (GTDB taxonomy): domain Archaea; phylum Halobacteriota; class Halobacteria; order Halobacteriales; family CAZPIG01; genus CAZPIG01. The sequence continues at coordinate 2,329 of CAZPIG010000006.1, forward strand.
TAGCTCCTCGGGCGCGGTCGCGCCCACCACGAGCCCGACGTTGTCGTTGCCGTTCCAGAGGTCCACCAGCGCGGCCACGCGCTCGTACAGGCGCTCGCCGTCGGCCAGCTTCAGATCCTGGAGGTCCGCGCCGCCCGGATTGGACGTCCGGCAGAGGACGAAGATGCCGGCCGCCTCGCGCTCGAAGAACGGCTCCAGGGCGTCCCGGCCGAGGTAGGGGTTCACGGTGATGGCGTCGACGGTGTCCAGCAGCCCGGCGTACTGGCGGGCCGTGTTGCCGATGTCGCCCCGCTTCGCGTCGAGCAGCACCGGGACGCCCTTGCCGTGGGCGTACGCGACCGTCTCCTCTAGGGCGCGCCAGCCGTCGGGGTCCTCGTAGAACGCGGCGTTCGGCTTGAACGCGGCCGCGTGCTCGTGGGTCGCGTCCACGATGCGACGGTTGAACGCCCACCGCGGGAGGTCGTGGTCTCGGAGGTGCTCGGGGATGCGGTCGAGGTCGGGGTCCAGCCCGACCGAGACCACGCTGTCGACGGCGGCGATGCGGTCGGCGAGGCGGTCGAAGAAGGGGGCGGTCATTGGCGAGGGGAGGCGGGAGAGGACAACAAACCTTTCGACCGCTCTGCGGGCCGGGACGCGACGACCACGTTCCGGCAGCCTGAAACGGGCCGGGTCCCAACGCGTTCGCGGATGGAGGCCGTGGTCTTCGACCTCGACGACACGCTCGCGGTGCCCGAGCGGGACCGGGCGACGCTGCTCGCCGCGGCCGTCGAGGCGGCCGGCGCGCCGCCGCTCTCCCGGGCGGACTACCTCGCGGCCCACCGCCGGACCCTCGACGACGCGGGGGCGACCGACACCCGCGAGCCCATCTTCGAGGCCATGCTGGCGGAGCGCGACGCCGACGCCGACCCCGCCGAGCTAGCGCGCGCCTACCGCCAGGGGCTCGCCGACGCGCTCCGGCCGGTCGAGGGCGCGGCCGACCTCGTGGCCGACCTCAGAAGTGACTACGAGGTCGGCCTGCTGACCAACGGCCCCGCGACCGCCGGCCGGGACAAGCTACGGACCCTCGGCTGGGAGGATGCCTTCGACGCCACCGTCGTCACCGGCGAGGTGGGCCCCGGCAAGCCGGACGAGCGCGCGTTCGAGGCCGTGCTCGACGCCCTCGGGGTCGCCGCGGAGCGCGCGGTCCACGTCGGCGACCAGGTGCACGCGGACGTCCACGGCGCGTGCGACGCGGGGCTGCGGGCGGTGCAGGTCCTGTATCCGGGCGGCCCGGAGCCCTCGCCGCGGGCGGACGCTTACGTCGAGCGGGGCGCGCTGGCGGCGGAGCTACCGGGCGTCGTGGCGTCGCTCTGCGAGGAGTGAGAGCCCGTCTCGCGTGCCGGGCGTCGACTGTCACTCGACCGCCGAAGCCGCGGCGTCGAGCACGTCCACCGCGGCCTTGACGGCGGCCCCGCTCTCGACGAAGACCAGCGTCCGCGGCGGCCGGACGGCCTTCGGACGCACCCTGAGGTCGTCGCGGTCCGCCGCGGCCTCGACGGCCACGTCGACGCCAGCCACGAACTCCACGCGGGCGCGGTCCGGGTGGGCGTACACCTCCGCGAGCGTCGATTCGGAGTCGTCGCCGCCGGCGTCGGTGACCGCGCTGTCGGCGACGATACTGTACGCGAGCGCGCCGTCGGTCGTCGGCTCGGCGTCCGGGTCGGCGTCGGTCACCGCGAGGCCGGCGAGCGCGCCATCCTCGCGGCCCGTCACCTCGGAGGCGAGCAGCTCCGCGATGCGGACGCCGTCGGTCACGCGCTCCTCGACCATGGCCGGTGGTAGCGGTCGGTGGGCCTTACGGTTCACCCTTCGGCGCTCCCAATCCGGTTCGGCGTCACTCCGCGTCCTCCCCGCGGAGGTCGTCCAGCACCCGCTCGGCCGCGCCGTCCACGTCCAGCCCGCGGCTGCGGGCTTCGAGGACGGCCGCGGTCTCCGCGGTGACCCCTAGCCGGCGCTGGCGGTCGTTGATGGCCGCGACCGCCGCGCCCTTCTCGACGCCGTCGGCGACGACGCGTTCGAGGACTACCTCGAAGACGGTCTGCTCGCGGAGCACGTCCGCGCCGGGCTCGAAGCCGTCGGGGACCTCGACCTCGCCGGGGTCGAACAGCGCCCGGAGGTCGTCGCCGTCGCGGGCCAGCAGGTCGCGGTCGACCGCGAGGTCGGCCGCGCGGCTGGCCTCGTCCGGCGAGAACCAGTCGCGCTCGAGGGAGAGTTCGACCACGAACTCGCTCTCTGCGAGCCGGTCGCTGCCGGCTCCCTTGAACGGCACGGCCGCGACGACCCGCAGGCTCATCCGTCTCCGGCGGGACTACGCGGGTGGG
>CAZPIG010000006.1:4788-37540 GCA_964586205.1 uncultured Halobacteriales archaeon
CACGGCCGCGACGACCCGCAGGCTCATCCGTCTCCGGCGGGACTACGCGGGTGGGCCTAAAGGTGTCGGTGGTTGGTGCGTTCGGGGTCGGAGTTCGCGGTCGTAGCCTTCAGGATATGGAGTTCGGATTTACGTGCATACACTATTGTTTTCAGTATCATATGGTGCCAGTAATTATATAGGAGTGCATCCCTACTATCTAATGAATGGTCCCCAGCAGACGTGATTTCGTTTCAATGGCGGCTTGTGCAGTTTTTTCCGGATTAAGTGGCTGTAACGCCACTAGCGGATCGACAGATGCCCCCAGTCCAACACCCTCGGAAAGAGCGGTCGCTTCCCCGAGCGCACCTAGCGACACCTCGTCGTCAACCGAGACAGACACGCCCGAACAGACGGACCGCTCGCAACTGCTCGATGGGGCGCGTGCCACGGTAGACGATGCAGAGAGCATCTTCCTCTCGTGGTCGGGAGTGGAGAACAGCTCCGTCCTCGGAGTGACAGCCATCAGTGAACCCAGACGGGTCGACGAGGTGAATCGGCTCCTCCGGGATGCCAGGAGAAAGCTCCGGCAGTACCTCGACGCCAATCCGGGAGTGCCTGGGGCGCGAATCGAGCTGAACTGGGCGCGGACGCTCCACGACTGGGTTCGGATTCAGCACGACGTCGTCCGCTCGTTCGAGTATCTGAACGGAGCACTCTACAGTCTCTTCGCCCAGGAGTTCTCGGAGTACGATTCTCACGGGGAGACGTTCGACCGGTGGCTCGCAGAGGGGCGGTCGCAGCTATCGAGCCACAGGGAGTGGGAGCGCAACGCGAACCTGTACGTCGGCGGCGTCAGCGAGACGACGTACGACGCCAAGGTGCTCCAGCTCGAGACGAGTCTCCACTCGATGGCGTTCCTCGACTCGTCGCTCGCCGCGTACCGCCCGGTTTCGAGGACGCTCCTGTCGGCGGTCTCCCGGTACGCGGACGACCCGGCGAGCGTCGAGCGAGCGGCGTTCCGGGAGCTGTCGGAGACGTTGGCGGGCCTGAAGACCGACGTCGAGGAGTTCTGCTGCTCGACCGAGGCCGTCGGGCGGCGCGTCGACGACTACGAGCGGGCACTCGCGGCTGCGCGTGACGGCGTGGAGAGCCTCGGGGAGGCTTCGGAAGCCGCGAACGGGTCGAACGCCTCCGAGCGCGACGACCACGAGTCGCGGGCGCGAGCGGCGTTCGAGAGCTCTCCGCTGCTGGTGCGCGAGGGAAGCGCGATGCAGCGGGCCGTCGAGGACATCTAGCCGCCCGCTCGGCCCGATTCGACGCGGGACGAGCCACTGGCTACATCGGTCGGCCCGCTATTCGCGACTGACGCCGAGAACGAGCCCCTACTCCTCGTCGTCCCGCAGCTCCGCCACGACGTGGTCCGGCACGGCGTCCGGGAGGTCCTCCGGGCTGGCGTCCGGCGGGAGGTCCGGGACGCCCGCGGGCTTGTCTCCGGAGTCGTCGGAGCCGCCACTCCCATCACCGCCGTCCGAGCCGCCGTCGTCCATCCCGTCTGCGGTGACGAATTCCGGGGGCTCGCGGCCGAACGACGGGCCCGGCTCGGGGTCGAACAGTTGGAGGGCGGTGTTGATGGTCGACCAGTCGTCCTCCGCGGCGGCCTCCCGGAGGCTGTGGGTCGGCGTGGCCAGTAGCTGGCCGACCAGCGCGTCCGCGAGCGACTCGATTATCTCGCGGTCCTCCTCGTCGACCTCGCGCCTCGCCTCCAGCCGCGAGATGGCGGTCTCTATCTCCCGCTCCTTCAGGAACTCCGCGCCCTCGTGCATCGCCGCGATGACCGCGTCGGCGCGCTTGCGCTTGTACTGGTCGAGCAGCCGGTCGAACTCGTCCTCGACGATGTCCTCGACCGCCTCGGCGGCCTCGCGGCGCTCCCGGCGGGTCTCCTCGGTCACGGCCTCGATGTCGTCGAGGTCGCGGAGGGTGACGCCCGGCTCGTCGGCGACCGCCGGCGCGACGTCGCGCGGCCGGGCGATGTCGATGACCAGCGTGTCGCCGGCCCCGGCGGCCGTCTCGCCGTCGATGACGGGCTCGCGGCTGCCCGTCGCGGTGACGACCACGTCGGCGCTGGCGACGGCGGCCGGCAGCGCCGACAGCCCCACCGCGTCGGCGGGCGTGGTGGCGTCCTCCGCGACGTGCTCGGCCGTCCGGACGGTGCGGTTGGCGACCGTCAGCGCGGCCACGTCGGCGTCGTCGAGGGCGTTGACCGCCAGCGCGCCCATCTCGCCCGCGCCGACGACCAGCGCGGCGGCCCCGGCGAGGCCGCGCTCGGCGTCGGCTAGCTCGACGGCCGCGCTGCCCAGCGACACGACGCCCTCGTTGATGGCCGTCTCCGTGCGGGCGCGCTCGCCGACGTGGATGGCCTTGGTGACGCCCTCCTCCATGACCGGGCCGATGCCGCCCGCCTCGCGGGCCGCCTCGTACGCGTCCCGCACCTGCCCGAGTATCTGGTCCTCACCGAGCACCAGCGACTCGAGGCCCGCCGCGACCCGCAGCAGGTGGCGCAGGCTCTCCTCGTGGCCCGTCCGGACGACGTGCTCGGGGACGGGCGTGCCGAAGCCGGTGAGCGCCCGCCGGCCGTCGGCGGGGTCGTCGGTGACGACGTACACCTCCGCGCGGTTGCAGGTGTGCAGCGCGAACGCCTCCCGTACGGGCTCGGTCTCCAGCAGCCGCCGGACGGTGGCCGCGTGGTCCTCGCCGGCCGCGGATTCGATGTCGTCGACCGAGGCCCGCCGGTGGGTCACCCGCGCGCCCGTGATGACCCCGGAGTAGTCCGTCACGGCTCCGCCTCCGTCGGGGTGGCGGTCGCGGCTGCTCGGTTCATCGGTTCCATTAGTGCGACCGGGACGTAAAATCTTTTCCGCCGGGCGGGGTCGGTTGTCCCCCGGTAGCGGGACCGGTCGTCGCGAGGGGCCGTAGCGGTCACGGCCACCGCCGTCGCGGCGACGCGGGACGCGCCCCTCGTCACACCGTCACCCCCGTCACGTCGTAGCCGCGGTCGCGGAGGTCCGCGAGGATGGCCTCGTGGTCGGCGCTCGCCTCGTAGTAGAACACGAGGTCGAAGGTACCCTCGCGGAGCAACTGCTGGCACTCCCAGACGAACTCGTCGCCCTCTATGGTCAGCCCCTGGTGTTGGTTGGCGGCGAACTCGGGGTCGTCGTTGCCCGAGTAGACGTAGGTGTCGCCCGCCCCGTCGGCGTGCTCGGCGACCACCTCGCCGACCTCGACGCTGGCCGCGTGCATCCGCGCCTCCTCGTCGCTCCCGAACGCCGTGCGGACGACGACGCCGGCGAGGTCTATCTCGCCGGGCTCCAGGAGAGCCTCCGTCCGGCGGACGAGGTCCTCCTCGGCGGTCCGGGTCACAGCCGGGGCAAAGTGGCGCGCCCGTATACCCCTCACGGTTTCGCGCTGCGGTGGTGTGTCCGGGTGGCGCGACCCGGACCGGTAGCTCCGCGGGGTCGATAGCCCTCGAGGACCGGATGCCGCGCTCCGGCCTACAGTCGCGTGACGTTCTCCGCGCGCGGGCCCTTCTCGGCCTCGACGATGTCGAACTCCAGTTCGTCGCCCTCCTCTAGGTCTGGGCCGCCGATGTCCTCCATGTGGAAGAAGACGTCCTCGTCGGCGTCCTCGGTTTCGATGAAGCCGTAGCCGCCCGCGTCGTTGAAGAAGTCGACCGTACCTTTCGCCATTGCGGCCGGAGTGTGCGAGCCAGGGGTCTTAAACCTACCTCCCTCGGTACAGTTCGAAGGAAACATATCGCTCGGCTGTCTTCCAGGGCCGTATGCGCGATTGGCTCGGCGAACGCTTCGGGGCGGCCTACGAGCGGCTGCTGCTGCGGGAGGTCGAGGGGGTGCCGAGCCACGTCGCGATCATCATGGACGGGAACCGCCGGTACGCCCGCGAGCACGGCGCGGCGGCCACGGACGGCCACCGCGAGGGCGCGGAGACGACCGAGCAGGTCCTGGAGTGGTGCGAGGAGCTGGGCGTCGAGGAGCTGACGCTGTACGCCTTCTCGACGGAGAACTTCAACCGCCCGCCGGACGAGCGCGAGGCCCTGTTCGACCTCCTGACCGAGAAGTTCCACGAGTTCGCCGACGACGAGACGGTCCAGGACAAGGACGTCCGCATCCGGGCCATCGGCGACCTGGAACGGCTGCCCGAGCGGGCGCAGGAGGCCGTCCGGACCGCCGAGGCCCACACCGAGGACAACGAGCAGTTCACCCTGAACGTCGCGCTGGCCTACGGCGGCCGGTCGGAGCTGCTCGGCGCGGCGCGCGACGTGGCCCGGGCGGTCGAATCGGGGGAGCTTGAGCCGTCCGACGTGGGCGTCGACGAGATAGAGCGGCGGCTGTACGACCAGCCGATACGGGACGTCGACCTCGTGGTCCGGACCGGCGGCGCGGAGCGGACGAGCAACTTCCTGCCGTGGCACGGCAACGGCAACGAGGCGGCGGTGTTCTTCTGTGCGCCGTACTGGCCGGAGTTCTCGAAGGCGGACTTCCTGCGGGCGGTCCGCACCTACGAACACCGCGAGGAGTCGTGGCGGCAGACGCGCGCGCGGCGGGCGCTGGCGCTGGTGCGGGCGTTCGGGAACGTGGAGCTCCGGGACGCCCGGCGCGTGCTGGCGCGGTTCCGCGAGCACCTCCCGCGCGGCGAGCGCGTCGAGGACATCGAGGAGCCGGTGGAGTCGGCGGGCGATTGACGACTCGCTTCCCGCCAGTCAGCGGCCGAATCTTCTCTGACGGTCCTGGTAATCCAACACGGCCCGGAGGTAGTCCCGGCGGCGGAAGTCCCGCCAGTTCACGTCCGTGAAGTAGAGCTCCGAGTAGACCGACTGCCATATCATGAAGTCCGAGAGCCGCTCCTCGCCGGTCTTGATGACGAGGTCCGGCTCCTCGGGGAACACCAGCCGGCGCTCGACGTCGGCCTCGGTCAGGTCCTCGGGCGCGAGGTCGCCGGCGGCCACCTCCTCGGCGACGCCCCGCACCGCGCCCGCTAGCTCGTGCTTGCCGCCGAGGCCGATGCTCACCGTGATGGGCGACTCCGCCCGCTGGCTGTCCTCGGGCCCGCGGACGGCCACCGGCTGGGGGGCCGCGAGGTCCTCCAGCCCGCGCCGGAGCGCGGGGATGGCCGCCTGGTCGAGGACGCTGACGTACACCGTGACCCGGTCGGCCCCGTACTCGAAGGCCCACCGGAAGAAGGACTCGAGGGTCCCGTAGGCCCCCTGCTCTAGGAGGTCGCGCTCGGTGATGACCAGCGCGACGTGGGCCGGCGGGTCGGCCGCCGAGAGCCGCGCCCGGAGCGCGAGGTACCGGTCGTAGGGGTGCACGCACGTCACTCCGAGCCGCCACCCCCTAAACCCCTCCGACTCCGGACACCACCCGCGAAACACCGCTCACACCCCGCGAGCGCTCCGGGAGGGTTAAGTGGGCGTCCCCGGAAGGGCCGGTATCGTGACGGCAGCTGTGCGCCGGGCGGGGGCCTACGCGCTCGTGGGAGCGCTCGCGCTGTCAGCCCCGACGCTGGGCACGGCTGCCGCGGTGCCGTTCCTCCTCGTCGCGCTCGCCGCGGCGTTCGTGGTCACCGACGGGCCGCTGTTCGAGCTGCTCGCGCGACCGGGCGACCGCGGCGACGGCCGCCTGTCCGGGCTCGCCGCCTTCTCGCTGTCCGCGGCGGGGCTGGCGCTGCTGTCGGCCGGCCTCGGGCTGCCGGCGCGGGTGTTCGCCGCGACGGTCCTGCTGCTGTCGGTGGGCAACCTCGTCGAGGAGGCCGTGCGCACCGCCCGCAACACCCAGTTCGCGGGCTCGGTCGCGTTCGCCACGGGTGGCTTCGCCGCGGCGGTGGCGGCCCAGGCCGCCGTCGACGCGCTGGCGGGCACCGGCTTCGAGCCCGCGACCGCGGTCTTCCTCGCCGCCAGCGGCGCGCTGCTGGCGGCGCTGCTGCGGTCCGTGCTGTACGGCCGCGACGACCCGCTGGTGATGCTCGCGGTGGGGCTGCTGCTCTGGCTGTTCGCGGATCTGGGGCCGTCGCTGTCGGCGGTCGGGGTGGGCGGGGCGCTGGCGGTGACGGTCGGCTTCGGCTACGTCGCCTACGCGCTCGACACGGCCTCCGTCGCGGGGATGCTCGCCGGGACCTTCCTCGGCCTGCAGGCCATCGTGCTCGGCGGGCCGGGATGGTTCGCCGTGTTGATAGCCTTCTTCGGCATCGGCGGGCTGTCGACGAAGTACCGCTACGACGAGAAGCGCGACCGGGGCGTCGCGGAGCCGAACGCGGGCGCGCGCGGCAGCCGGAACGTCCTCGGCAACTCCGCGGTCGCGCTGCTGTCGCTGCTGGGCTTCGCCGCGGCCCCCCAGCTACTGGCGGTCCCCGAGGACGTCTTCCTGTTCGCGTTCGCCGGGTCGGTCGCGACCGCCCTCGCGGACACCCTCTCCAGCGAGATCGGGGGTATCTTCGACGACCCGCGGCTCATCACCACCCTCGAGCCCGTCGAGCCGGGGACCGACGGCGGCGTGACGTGGCAGGGCGAGGTCGCTGGCGTCGCGGGGGCGGCGGTGACCGCCGGCATCGCCGTCGTGGCCCTCGGGGGGCTGACCCCGATGGGCGCGGTCGTGGTCGCGCTCGGCGGCGTCGGCGGGATGACCGTCGACAGCCTCCTCGGCGCGACGGTCGAGGGTGGTCGCGTGGGCAACCAATCCGTGAACTTCCTCGCGACGCTGGGCGGCGCTATCGTCGCCGCGGCCGTCGCGGTCTGGTTCGGCTTCGTGCCGATGGGGTAGCCGGGGCCGTGGGGTCGGCGTGGTTTCGAGCGCGGTTTCTGATAGCTTACCAATCCACCGTCGGGTGGGAATGAAAGGGGCGACCGGTTCGGCGAACCCCGGACCCGTAAGCACCGCAGCCGAGCGACCGCAGGGAGCGAGGCGAGGAGCGCAGCGCGGTCCGCGGGAGCCGAACCGGTCGGGGCTTTCGAGGACACTGTTGACACGACGCCTGGACAAACGAGTCCCCGAAAGCCCCCGCTCGCTGGACCCTCCGGGACTCGCTGCGCTCCTAACTTCGCTCGCTACGCTCGCTCCGTTGCGGTGCTTGCTTCGTCCGGGAGGGGTCCAGCGACCGGCCCCTTTCATTCCCACCCCACGGTGGTCCGCCCGCTATGCCGTAGCGAAAGTCACCATCCCAATCCCGACCGGACAGACCTCACCCCGAAAGAAGCTGGTCGGCAGTCCGCACGCGCACGGTCGCGGGCTTCTTCGTGAACTCGCCCTGCGAGCGGGCGACCACCTGACCCACGCCGCGCTGGGCGGCCACGTCGAGGACGCGCTGGGTTAGCTCGCCGTCGAGGACCACGACCGCGGGAACCCGGTCGGCCCCCTCGATGGCCTCGAAGGCCCCCTCGGCGTCGGCCTCCGCGAGCGTCCCGAAGGCGTCGTCGAGCAGCCGAACGCGTCCGGTGTCCGCCCCGACCACGCCCGCTACGTGGTCCCGGAGGGTCTCCGGCTCGTCCCCGGCGGCAGCGTCCGCCTCGCCGTCGGTGCTCTCGTCGGCGTCGCCCCGCGCGTCGGGGTCGCCACGCTCGTGGGCGTCGACACCAGCCTCGGCGTCGGCATCAGCCTCGGCGTCCACGTCCGCCCCGGCGTCGGGCGCGGCTCCCTCGGCGTCGCGCGCGCCGCCCTCCCCGACCGCGGCGTCGGCCCCCTCGACCGACGCGCCGTTCGTCTCCGGCGCGGCGTCGTCGGCCTCGCCGGCGTCGGCGACGCCACCAGCGTCGTCGGCCACGCCGCCCGCGTCGTCGGCGACGCCCTCCTCGACCACGGCCCCGCCCTCGCCCGCGACGCCTCCGGCGGGGGCCACCGCCTCGGACGGGTCGGCGGCGGTCTCCTCGCCGCCGGGGGCCCCGACGGGGGCAGCGCCCCCGTTGCCGGCGGCCGCGCCGCCGTCGGCGGTCCCGGCGGCCTCCCGCGGGACGCTGGCCTCGGCGACCGTCTCGTAGGGGACCTTCTGGCGGAGCGCGGCGGTGACCTCGTGGCGCGGGAGGTCCTCGACGGACCGGCCCGACGGCGCGAAGGCCACGTAGTCCACGTCGCCGACCTGGGCGAGTTCCTTGAGGATGAGGTCGCCGCCGCGGTCGCCGTCGAGGAAGGCCGTGGTCGTGCGCTCGTTCGTCAGCTCCGCGACGGCGTCGGGGACGTTCGTCCCCTCGACGGCGATGGCGTTCTTGATGCCGTAGCCGAGCAGCGATACCACGTCGGCCCGGCCCTCGACGACGACGACGGCGTCGCTGTCCCCGACGCGCGGGCCCGCGGGCAGGCCCTCGTACTCGGTGACGTCCGCGGCCCGGACCCGCTCGCGGACGGCCGCGAGGATGTCGTCGCTGGTGAGCACGGTGTCGTCGAACGCCTCGTCCAGAAGCTGCGTGGCGCGGTCGACGACCTCCCGGCGCTTGGCCGAGCGTACGTCCTCGATGCCGGTGATGCGGACGGTCGCGCGGCAGGGCCCGACCCGGGAGATGGTCTCCAGACCGGCCGCGAGCGTGGCCGTCTCGACGCGGTCGAGGCTGCTCGCGATGGTCATCTCGCCGAACGACCGGCCGTTGCGGCTGTCTATCTCGACGTCGATGCGGCCTAGCTTCGAGGACTGCTGCAGCGACCGGATGTCGAGGTCCTCGCCGAGCAGCCCCTCGGTCTGGCCGAAGACCGCCCCGACGACGTCACTCCGCTCTACCACCCCGTCCGCGGTGACCTCCGCGTGGATGAGGTACTTCGCCGAATCCGTCATTATTGGTGAACTGCCCCGGTGCGGGGCGTGATGGTGGACTGCCCACGAGTCGCGCGGCCGCGGCCATGGACGTTCGGTGGATACGAACCGGACGGTCCAAATACCTGTCGTCGGTCACATTCATGGCCGGTGGTTCCGATACCGTCGCCGGTCACGGCCGTCGTGACGCCCGGCGCTCGTCGCGGCGCAGTCCGGTCGTGGGACGTCGTCCAGTGTCGTGGGGGCGTCGTCCAGTGTCGTGGGGGCGTCGTCCAGTCGCCCGTACGGTTCGCGTCCGGCCGGGACGGTGTCGTCCAGCACCTGACGTTCGCGGGTGTCGCCTGGAACGACTCCCTTACCCGCGTCGACTCTCACCTTACCGCCGGGGAACCACGGCTTTACCGGCCGGCGATTCGCGTTCCCCCAACGGGCGGCGCGACGCGCCCCGTTGCGAACGGCTGCTTACTCGGGCGGAACCCAGCGTTATCGCTCCGAACGGCCGACCAACTCCGCGCAACCCCCGAGAACGGCTTCGTTACCCGCTCTAACGGCAGATATTACGAAATGGCCTGCAGTCGTACGTGCGTGGGCATGTCGAAGCGCACTGCCAGTAGCACCGTCGCCGTCGCCCTCGCGCTCGTGGTCGCGGGCGTAGCCACGGGCGGCGTCGCGGTCGCACAACTGACACCGGACGGGGCCGTCGCGGACGACGGCGGTCCCGGACTCGCAGCACAGAACGCGACCCAGAACGAGACGGCCGAGATCCGGGCCGTCCACGCCTCGCCGGACGCGCCGAACGTCGACGTCTACTTCGACAACGAGTCGGTCCTGACGGACGTCTCGTTCGGGACCGTCAGCGACTACCTCGAGGTGAGCGCCGGCGAGCACACGTTCACCGTGACCGCCGCCGGCAACAGGAGCGCCGTGGTCTACAACGACACCATCACCCTCGATGCGGGCGAGCGCTACAGCGCCGTCGCCTTCGGCGAGGTGACCGAGGACGCCGCGACGGCGTTCAACGTGACCCTCTTCGAGGACGCCGCCGTCGAGGCGGCCGAGGGTAACGCGACGGTCCGGGTGGTCCACCTCTCGCCCGACGCGCCGCCGGTCGACGTGGTGGTCAACGACACCGACACCGTCGTCGCCGAGAACGTCTCGTTCGGGAACGCGAGCGACTACGCCTCCGTCGCGGCGGGCGACTACACGCTCGACGTGCGCCCGGCCGGCGAGAACGAGACCGTGGCGACGTTCGACGCCTCCCTCGAGAGCGGCGTCGCGTACTCCGCGTTCGCGGTCGGCTACCTCGAGCCCGAGACCGCCCCGGCCGACGAGGCCTTCGAGGTCGTCGTCGCCGAGGACGTGACGCCGGAGGACGGCAACGTAACGGAGACGCCCGAGGAGGGCATAGTCACCGAGACGCCCGAGGAGGGAATGGTCACTGAAACGCCCGAGGAGGGAATGGTCACCGAGACGCCCACCGAGGGCAACGTGACCTCCGTGGGCGGCACGTAGGGTCGCCCGACAGCCGGTCGCCGCAACGCAGTCGGTCGGGGTCTTTTTTGCCGGCGGCTCCGAAGCGCTCCCCATGACCGCGGTCGCCGAGAAGCCGGCCGTCGCCCGCGACGACCTCGCCGCCCCCGCAGATGACCACTGACCACCACCCTGAGACGGCGGTCCTCGCGTGGAGCGGCGGCACCGACGCCGCGATGGCGCTCCGCGCGGCGCGCGGCCGCGACGACGTGCGCGCGGTCGAGCTACTGACCACCGTCTCCGCCGCGACCGGGCGCAGCAGCATCCACGGCGTCCGCCGCGAGCTGTACGACCGCCAGGCGGCCGCCCTCGGGCTGCCCATCTCCTACGTCGAGATACCCGAGGACGCCGGCGACGACGAGTACGCCCGCCGGATGGCGCGGGCGACCGCGACCTACGAGGACCGCGGCGTCGACCGGATGGCCTTCGGCGACCTCGCACTCGAGGACGTCCGGGCCTACCGCGAGGACCGCCTCGCCGACAGCGACCTCGCGGGCTGGTGGCCGCTCTGGGGCCGCGACACCGCCGCCCACGCGAGGGCAATCCTCGAGGCGGGCTTCGAGGCCACGGTCGTCTGCGTGGACGGCGACGTCCTCGATCCGGCCGTCGCCGGGCGGTCGTACGACGAAGCTCTGCTGGCGGACCTACCTGACAACGTGGACCTGGCCGGCGAGAACGGGGAGTTCCACACCTTCGTCACCGACGGGCCGCCGTTCGAGCGCCCCGTCGCGGTCGAGCGCGGCGAGACGGTCACCCGGACCGTGGCGGGCCCGGACGGCGAGACGACGCTGCACTACTGCGACCTGCGCGCGGCGTGATTGCCGGGGCCTCCTCGAAAAGCAGAGTCCGGTCGCTGCCCGCGTCGCGTGCGCTGCCCGGTCAGCCCGCTGTCCGCGCCGAACGAGCACGGCCGACAGTGGGCCGGGGGGAGCGCTGGCTACAGCCGTCGTAGCTGGGGGAACAGCCCGCCCACGAGCAGCCCCCACAGCAGGTGGGCAGCGAGTGGACGGAAGCTGGAGAACGCCGAGAAGTCCGTCGCGGCCGGCCCGGCGACCGTGGCCATCCAGAACGGCTGGAACACCACGAGGACGATGCCCCAAACGACGAAGCCGAAGCCCGCGCCGACGAGCGCGCCGGTCAGCGGACGGCTGGCGTAGCCCCGGAGGGCGTCGCTGTCGACGAGCACCACGAACAGCACGGCGAACAGCACGCTGTGGAGCATGTGGACCAGCCACGGGAACGTGAGTGCCGGCTCGCCGAGTTCGTACACTGTCCCGAGCGCGGCGAGCGACCCCATCGTGAACTGGAACCACAGCCCGAAGATGAGACCGGCGACGAGCCCGGCCTCGACGGCGTGCAGCCAGAACGACCAGTCGGCGTCGGTCGGGAAGGCGTTGTCGGCCCGAACTGACGCAGTCGTGTTGGACATCCATCACCAGTACTTTCACCACGCATAATGGTTCTTTCGAATGACGCGTTCCGGCGGCCGCCGCGATTCGCTCACCAGCCACTCAATGTCCTGTTTCAAAAAGTTACTGGTCCTACTAGACCCGATGGCCTCCGGCTCACTGGTGTCGGTTTCGCGGGTATCGGTCCTACTGGTACCGTCCCTCCTCGCGGAGCGCGGCCACGAGGTCGCGCACCCGCCCGGCCTCCTCGCGCGGGACGACGACCACCCTGTCGTCGAAGGCCGCCACCACGACGTCCTCGACGCCCGCGACGCCGACGTGCGGGCCGTCGGTCGCCACGAGGGTCCCGGGGGCGTCGAGCGCGAGGCCGTCGCCGAGGGTCACGGTCCCGTCCGCCGCGGTCTCGCCGCCGAGCGCGCGCCAGACGGCGTCCCACGTGCCGAGGTCGTCCCACGCGAACCCCGCCGGCACCACCCACGCGTCCTCGGCGCGCTCCATGACGGCGTAGTCGACGCTCGTCGGGTCCACGGCGGCGTAGCCGGCGGCCGCGTCGCTCTCTGCGGCCCCATCGGCCGCCATAGCTGCACCGCCGTCCTCCAGCGTCTCGACCAGCGGCGCGAGCGGCGAGTCGGCGGCCGCGGACAGCAGCGCCCCGGGCGTCCACGCGAAGAGGCCCGCGTTCCACAGCCGGCCCGCGGCGACGTACTCCTCCGCGGTCGCGGCGTCGGGCTTCTCGTGGAACGACGCGACCGGGGCGTAGCGTTCGGGTAGAGCGGGCGGGGAGTCGTCCGGTCCATCCGCTGAGCGAGCGGGCCACTCGATGTCCCGCCACGGTCCCGGCTCGACGTAGCCGTAGCCCGTCGCGGGCCGGGTGGGCTCGACGCCGACGGTGACGAGCCCGCCCCGCTCGACGGCGACGCGTGCCGCGGCGCGGCCCACGCCCGCGAACGACCCGCCCGGCCCCTCGCGGTCCGCGACGACGTGGTCGGCCGGGACGCAGAGGAGCACGGGGTCGTCGAACAGCGCGCGGGCGCGGTGGGCCGCGTACACCAGCGCGGGGCCGGTGTCCTTCGGCTCGGGCTCGACCAGCACCGTCGCGTCCGGCGCGCGCTCGCGGACGCCCGCCTCGTGGGCGGCGCTGGTGACCACCAGCGTCTCGTCGGCGAACGCCAGGCGGTCGACGGTCCGCTCCAGCAGCGACCGGTCGCCGCCGAGCGGGAGGAACTGCTTCGGGCGGTCCGGGCGCGCGGCCGGGTACAGCCGCGTACCGGTCCCGCCGGCCATCACGACGGCGACGAGCGGCCGGTCCATGGGGAGAGGGTGGGGAGGCGTGGCGAAAAGGGTTGGCTTCGACGTGGGTAAGGACGGGGTCGGGGTGTGAATTCACGGATTCACGTGAATCCGTGATTTCGTTGCGCGCCACGACAGCCACTACCGACGACACCCAGCCGTCACGTGCCACGGCAACTCCCGACCGCGACCGACACGACTTTCCCGAATCCAGCCCGTAACAGTGGTCACGCACCACCATGGCCCCGCCAGAGGAATCCAACGAGTTCGTCGGCGCGGAGGCGTACTACGCCGGCTACCGGCCCGCGTACGACGACGCCGCTCTCCGGTACCTCGTGGACCGCTTCGACCTCGCCGACGCCCGCGTGCTCGACCTCGGCTGTGGCGCAGGCCAGATTGCGGTCCCGCTCGCCCCGCGCGTCGGCGAGGTGGTGGGGATGGACCCCAACGAGGAGATGCTCCGCCACGCGCGCGAGCGGGCGGCCGCGACCGGCGTCGAGAACGTCGAGTGGGTCGTCGGGTCGGACGCCGACCTCGGGGACGACGGCGACGCCGCTGGGGGTGACGGCGACGCCGCCGTGGGCGACGCCCACGTCCGCGTCGGCCCCGGCGGCGACGCCATCGTTGCCGGACCGTTCGGACTGACCACCATCGGGCGGGCGTTCCACCGGATGGACCAGCGACGGACGCTTTCCCGCCTCGCCACCGTCACCGAGTCAGGGGGCGGCGTCGCGCTCCTCGGGGACGCCGAGTGGCTCACGCGGGGCCGGAAGGACTGGCAGGACGACGTCTACGCCGTCGCCGAGCGGTACGTCGACGACCTGCCGGACCGGACCGGGCCCGTCGAGTACGACGATCCGTGGGACGAGCTACTGGCCGACCACGGACTCGGGGACGTCGCGGTCGCCACCTTCGAGTCCGAGCGCGAGTGGACGGTCGACGGCGTGGTCGGCTACGTCCTCTCGCTGTCGTTCTGCTCGCCGCGGGTCCTCGGCGACGACCGGGCGGCCTTCGAGGCGGACCTGCGCGAGCGCCTCGCCGACCGGCCGGAGGAGACGTTCGTGGAGGACGTGACGGTGGAAGTCATCTCGGGGCGGTTCTAGACCGACGTCGATGAACAGCTCTCCGCCTCGTAGTGATTCGCGGAAATCTTCGTCGATTCGAGACGGTCAGCCACTCCCGAGTGAGGCCTCCGTTCGGTGGCCTATTCCGCAAACTGCGTCGGGGTGGGACTTCGGAAGGGGCGGCCCGCTCGACGGGCGAGGCGACGTAAGCACCGCAACCCCGAGCGAACGCAGTGAGCGAGGGGTGAGGAGCGCAACGAGCCGCAGCCGTCGAGCGGGCCGGGGCTTCCGGGCGCTCGGTTATCGCTCGATCATCAGTAACCACACCGGCAACGGCCGGGAGGGAAGAACGTCTGAAGACTCCCACCAATCACCATCACACCCCGTCCATCGCCGCCAGCATCTCCCCGGCCACCGCCCGCGCCCGCTCCTCGGTCCGGGCCTCGGCGTACACCCGGATCAGCGGCTCCGTCCCGCTGGGGCGGGCCAGCACCCACGCGTCGCCGTAGTCCAGCCGGTAGCCGTCGATGGTCGTCAGGTCGGCGTCGGCGTCGGCCGCCACGTCCGCGACCGCGTCGAGCATCGCGTCGCGCTCGCCCTCGTCGTCGTAGGGGACGTTCTCGCGGACGTTGTGGTAGTCGCCGTACGGCGCGACCACCTCGCTGGCGGGCCGGTCGGCGAGCAGTTCGAGGAACCGCGCGGCCGTGTACGCGCCGTCGCGCGCGAGGCTGTACTCCGGGAAGATGACGCCGCCGTTGCCCTCGCCGGCGACGGGGACCGACTCGCCGGCCTCCCGTAGCTCCCGGATGGCCGTGACGATGCGCGTGCTCCCGATGGGCGTCAGCTCGAGGTCGGCCCCCCGCTGCTCGACCACGTCGACGAGCCGCTGGGAGACGTTCACCGCCGAGACGGCGACGTCGCCCGCCTCGAGCTCGGCGGCCGCCAGCGCTGCCAGTGCGGCGTCACCCTCGACGTAGCTCCCCGTCTCGTCGTAGAAGATGGCCCGGTCGGCGTCGCCGTCGTGGGCGACGCCCACGTCCGCGTCGGCGGCCCGGACCAGCCGCCCGAGGTCGGCGAGGTTCGCCGGAACGGGCTCGGGGTCCCGGCCGGGAAAGCGCCCGTCGGGCTGGGCGTTGACGGTGACCACCTCGCAGCCGAGCCGCCGGAAGAACTCGGGGCTCGTCAGCGCCCCCGCGCCGTGGCCGGGGTCGAGCGCGACGGTGAGGTCCGCCGCGGCGACCGTCTCGCGGTCGACGGCGGCCAGCAGCGCCGCGACGTACTCGCGGTTGGCGCTCTCGACGCGGTTCGGCTCGCCGATGGCGTCCCACGCCGCGGGCGCGGTCGCCTCCTCGCGGAGCGTCGCCTCGACGCGCTCCAGGTCGGCGACCGTGAGGCCGGCCCCGTCGTCGGCGACCAGCTTCACGCCGTTGTACTCCGGGGGGTTGTGCGAGGCCGTGATGACGGCCGCGGGGACGCCCTCGCGCTCGGCGTAGGCCTGGACGCCCGGCGTGGGGACCACCCCGAGGCGGTCGACGTCCGCGCCGACGCTCGCCAGCCCGGCCGCGGCGGCGTCGGCGAACATCGGGCCGGTCCGGCGGGTGTCCCGCGCCACGGCGGCGCGGTCGGTCCCCCAGACCGTGCCCGCGGCGGCCGCGACCCGGAGGACGAACCCCGGCGTGAGGTCCTCGTTGGCCACGCCGCGAGCCCCACTCGACCCGAATATCTCCATCGTGCGGGACTGAGGCCGCCCGCCCCAAAGTGGTTCCGGAGTTGGCGATAGCTGGGGTGTCTAGTTGCGGAGATGGCCAACGCAACGTTGACACCAATCACCTCGCAGACCCCAGGAACCGTCAGGCGTGCCGGCACTCGACGCGGGCCACCCGAACCCACCTACCCGAGGTCCAGGCGCTCGTGGATCGGCCCCTCGCGGTTCCGGAGGTGGTCCGGCTCCCGGCCCTCGCTCACGGCCTGGACCTCCGCGACGATGCTCAGCGCGATGTCGTCCGGCGAGTCGCCGCCGAGGTCCAGCCCGACGGGCGTGTAGATGCGCTCGAAGTCCGCCTCCGAGAGGCTCCGGCCCTCGGCCTCGAAGTCGTCCAGTATCTCCTCGAAGCGCTCGCGCGGACCCATCAGCCCGACGTACGGGACGGGTGTCTCCAGTAGCTCGTCGAGGGCGATGCGGTCGTCGAGGAAGTTGTGGGTTGCCACGACGGCGTAGGTGTCGCCGTCGAAGTCGAAGGCCCCGCGGAGGTCGGCCGGCGACGTGGACAGCACCGCGTCGGCCGCCGGGAAGCGGTCCTCGTCGGCGGCCGCGCCGCGGAAGCCGACGACCGTCACCCGGAAGCCGACGCGCGCGGCGAGGCCGACGACCGGCCGGAGGTCGTTGCCCGAGCCGACGACCACGAGGTCGTCGGGCGCGGCGACGCCGTCGACGAGGACGGTCAGCCCGCCCGCCTCGACGGTCCCCGCGCGGTCGCGGGCGACGAGGTCGGCGGCCGCCTCGCGGACGCCGTCGGGGAGGTCCGCGGGGAACGCCTCGCCGCGGGGGTGGTCGGGGACGGTCACCGCGTCCGTCGCGGGGTCGTAGTACGCCCGCGCGCCGATGGGGGCGTTCGAGTCGCCGTCGTCCTCATCGACACCCGGACCGCTGTCGTCCCCGTCCTCGTCCGCCGCCCCGACCACGGTGAGGATGCCCACGTCCTCGCCCGCCGCGACCGCCTCGCGGACGGGCGCGAGCGCCCCGTCCACCGGCTCCAGCAGCACGTCCACGATGCCGTTGCAGCCGACGCCGAGGCCCCACACGTCGTCGTCGCGCTCGGGCATCAGGTCGTAGGTCTCGACGCGGGGCTCGCCCGAGGCGAGCACCTCGCCCGCGAGGCGCTCGACCTCGTCCTCAAGACAGCCCGCCGTCACCTGGCCGACGCCTCCGCCCCCCTCGGGCACGAACATCTTCGCGCCGGGGCGGCGGTAGGCGCTGCCTTCGACGCTCACGACGGTCGCGAGCACGCCGCGGCCGTCGCCGTCGAGGACGCCGCCGACGCGGTCGAACAACTCCACGCCGGAGGCGCTCCAGCCAGCGTCCGTCACGGCTGGCTCACCTCCGATTCGCGGCGGTGGCCGCCGTCTCCGTCAGCAGCGGCGTCGGCGCTGGGGGCGGCGTCGGCGTTGCGAGCGGCCCCGCCGGGTAGCGAGAGCGCCGGAGTCGGCTCCCCGCTCGCCACGTAGCACTTCTCCAGACCCTCGTCGTGGAGGTCCGTGCCGCAGTCGCCGGCCGCGACGCGCTCGCGCACGCGCTCGGGGTCGGTCACGCGCGCGCCGGCGACCACGTCCACGCCCGCCTCGAACGCCGGTCCCGGCAGCACCGAGGCCGTCGCCCCGACGAGGACGACCGGCTGGTCCTCGCCGGCGGCCGCGAGGTAGCGGTCCAGCCCGCCGTACACCAGCGTCGAGCCGGTGACGAAGCAGACGTCGGCCCCCTCGAAGGCGCGACGGCACTCCTCGGGCGGGTAGACGGCGTCGACGCCCGGTGGGGCGTCGAGCGCGTCGTCGGCGTCGACCTCCCCCGTGTCGCCGTCTGCCGCGGTGCCATGCTCGCCAGTACGACGCTCGACGACCCGGACCTCGCACCCGTCGAACTTCCGGAGCGCGGGCCCGAACAGCCCGACGGTGGCGATGCGCTCCACGTCCGCCGGCAGCGCCGCCATCGGGTCGCCAGGCTGCCAGTCGACGTCGGGGGCCGACAGCGCCGACAGCGTGGCGACGCCGACCGCGCGCCGGAGGTGGGCGTCGGGTGGCGGGTGGTCTTCGAGCGTCGGGTGGTCCGCGGACGGCGACTCCACGGCGAGTGCCGCGAGGTCGGTAACCGTATCGGGCCACGCGTCGGAGACCTCGCCCTGAGGCCGGTGGGCCACGCCTGCGAGGCGGCCCGCGTCGGGGTGGTCCACCTCGACCGCCAGCAGGCGGTCGCCGACCGTCACTCGGGGGTCGGCGGCCGCGGCCGCCCGGTCGGCGAGGCGGTCGTGGACCCGCCGGACGAGGGCGTCGGGGTGGCTCACGTCGGGCCGGCTGTCGGTGCTCACGCGTGACCACCTCCGGTGTCGCCGCCCTGCGCAGCCATCCGCTCGCGGAAGTCGTGCTCGTAGCCCACGGGTCCGCCCACGCCGTGGCGCTCCACCTGGCGCGCCACCTCGTCTACGTCCGCCGCCCCGCCGCAGGCGAACAGGCCGTCGACGTACGGGAGCGCCGCGGCCATCCCGCGCGGGGTGGGCTCGTAGGCCGGCGACGCCGCGAGGGGGTTCAGCCAGAGCACCGCCCGCGACCGGCGCGCGAGACGGGCCATCTCCCGCTCCAACTGCTCGACGTCGCCGGTCTCCAGGCCGTCGCTGACGACCACCGTCACGGTGCGCCGGTCGACGGCGCGGGGCCAGCGCTCGCGGAGCGCCGCCAGCGACTCCCCGACGCGCGTCCCGCCGCCCCACGCCACCTCGGCGCGCTCCAGCGCCGCAATCGGACTGCCGCGCTCCCCCTCGAAGACGCCCGTCACCTCGCGGACGTCCGTGTCGAAGAGGAACGTCCGTACGGACCGGCCCTCCCGGACCAGCCCCGCGAGGAGGCCGAGCAGGAACGGCCGGTCGACGGCGTCGAGGACGGAGCGGCTCACGTCCGCGAGGACGCAGCAGCGGAGCGCGGTCGGGTCCCGCTCGCGGCGCGGCAGCGGCAGCGCCGCGCCGCCGCCGACGGTGCGCCGGAGCGCCCGCCGGGCGTCCACGCGCCCGCCGTCGCCCGGCGAGGAGCGCCGCCCCGACAGCGACGCGAGCGCCGCCACGAACCGCTGGAGGGTCGCCCGGTCGATGGACTCTCCGGGAGTGGCGGACTCCACGGGTGCGCGCCGGCCGGCGGCGCTGCCGGTCCCGGCGCTGGTCCGGTCGTCCTCCGCGGCCGCCGCGGGTGGGTCGTCGCTCGCCCGGTCGGCCACGCGCCGCGACACCGGCTCGGCGTCGGGCGGGTCGCCCGACCCGTCGCTGCCCGCGCCCTCGTCCACCACGTCGGCGGCCGCCGGGGACGGGACGGGCCCGGAGGCGTCGGTGCGGGTCCGCTCGTTCCCGCCGCGCTCCTCGCCGTCGTCGTGGGCCGCCGCGGCTTCGAGGCCGGTCCGGAGGCGGTACCAGAAGGTCGGGAACGCCTCCTCGAACGCCTCGCGGTCGCGGCCGTCGGCGACGAGCGCGGCGCGCGTGGCCGCGCGCACGGCGTCGCGGTCGGACAGCCCCACCTCCGCGAGCGCCGCGGCGGCCGCCTGGGAGGCGTCGGCCGGGACGGCCACGCCCTCGGCGCGGAGCCGTCGGGCGAACCGGACCACCTCGCCGGCCACGCGGTCGCGCGCGGCGGCGACGTCCGGCGTGTCGGAGGTAGTCACGACGGCTCCACCTCCCCGGCGTCGGCGGTGGCGTCGTCGCCGTCGCTGCCCCCGTGACTGCCATCGGCCTCGTCGTCCTCGCGCGCCTCGCGGGCGGCATCGACCAGCCGCGAGAGCATCTCGTCGTCGACCCGCGCGAGGTCCTCGGCCTCTTTCAGCAGCGCACCGAGGGTGCGCTCTATCTCGGCGGGCGAGAGCGTACTCGCGTCGGCGGACCGGTCGTCGATACGGACCTCGGCGACCGCGCGCGCCCAGTCGAGCGTCTCCGCGACGCCCGGGCGCTTCAGGAACGCCTCCTCCCGTAGCTCGGAGACGACGCCGCAGACCTCGGCGGCGACCGCGGCGTCTAGCTGCGGGACCTTCCGGCGGACTATCTCGACCTCCGTCTCGAAGCCCGGCGGCTCGAGGTGGAGGTACAGGCACCGCCGCTTGAGCGCGTCCGAGAGTCCGCGGGTGCGGTTCGAGGTGACGACGACCACGGGGGGCTGGTCGGCACGGACCGTGCCGTACTCCGGCACGGAGACCTGGAAGTCCGAGAGCACCTCCAGGAGGAAGGCCTCGAACTCCTCGTCGGCGCGGTCAACCTCGTCCACGAGGAGTACGGGCGGCCGCGGCCCGTCGTGGGTCAGCGCGGCGAGCAGCGGGCGCTCGAGGAGGTACGACTCGGAGAACACGGACTCGGGTTCGTCAGCGGAGGGTGTAGCTCCAGTCGCTCCACCTGAACCGTCCTCCACCGCGCCCGCGCCGTCACCTTCGACCGCCCCTACGGCGTCGTCGCCGACCGCGCCCGCGCCGGACTGGACGGCGAGTAGCTGCTTCGCGTAGTTCCACTCGTACAGCGCGTTCTCGGCGGCGAGACCCTCGTAGCACTGCAGGCGGACCAGCGCCGTGTCGAGGCCGTCGGCGAGCACCTTCCCGAGTTCGGTCTTGCCGCTGCCGGGCGGCCCCTCCACGAGCAGCGGCTTGCCCAGCCGCAGGGCCAGCATGACGGTCGTGACCACCTCGCCGTCGGCCACGTAGTCCTCGCCCTCGAACAGCGCGCGGAGGTCGGCCTCGGTCACGTCGGCGACGGCCTCCGGGAGTGCGAGGTCGCCGCCGTCGGGGCGGGCGCGGCTCTCCTCGGAGCCGACTGAAATCCGGCCGTCACCGCCGTCGCCACGGTTGCTGTCGTCCGTCACGCTACCGCGCCTCCTCGGCCCGCCCGACGAAGCGGTCGGGGTCGTCGGCGAAGGCCTCCGCGCAGCCCTCGCCGCAGAAGTGGAACTGCTCGCCCGCGTGCTCGACCGCGGGGGCGTCCTCGACCTCGACGGTCATGCCGCAGACGGGGTCGACGGCGGTTTCGGGGTCGGCTTCGGTGCGGTCGCGGTCGTCGTTAGCGTCGGTGGTATCTACATCAGGGGTATCAGTGTCGTCGGTATCGAAACCAACAGTGGTTTCCGTCTCGTCAGTTCCGGACGCGCCCCGACCGGTGGACGCGGCTCCGGCACCATCGGACCGACGAACGGCGACTAGCTCGGCGAGGATGCTCACCGCTATCTCGCCGGCCGTCTGCGCGCCGACGTCGAGGCCCGCCGGCACCGTGACGGCGGACGCCACGGCCTCGCGGTCGCGTCCGGTCCGGTCGGCCACGCGGTCGAACACCTCGCCGGCGCGCCGGTCGCTGGCGACGAGGCCGACGTACGGGACGCCGGCCGCGACGCCGGCCGCGACGCCGGCCTCGTCGAACGCGCTCATCGAGGCGGCGACGACGGCCGTCGCGCCGTCGACCGCGGCCGCGAGGTCGTCGGGGTCGGTCGTCTCGACGACGCGGTCGGCGGCGGAGAGCGCGTCGGTGGCGGCGAGTGCGTCGTCGGCACTCGAATCCGCGGCCCCGTCGCGGGCGTCGCCGACGGCCGCCGTCACCTCGTAGGAGAGCCGTCCTGCGAAGTCGACGAGCGCACGCGCGATGGGCGTGTCGCCGACCACGACGAGCCGGGGCGCGGGCGTCACGGGCTCGACGAACAGTTCCACCGTACCGTCGCTGTGGCAGGTCATGGGAAAGGCCTCCAGTCCGGGCCGGTCGATGGCGTCGGGGTCGGGCGCGAGGCCGACGAGGCGTGGCTCGCCGTCCGCGAGGGCCGCGCGGGCCTCGCGGGCGGCGACCGACTGCGCGCAGGCCGCGCCGCCGACCCAGCCCACGAGGTCGCCGTCGGCGGTGACCACCGCGCGGTCGCCGACGTTCGCCGACACCGGCGGCTCGCGGCGCACGACGGTCACGCGGGCGAACGGTCGGCCCTCGTCGGCGAGCCGTCGCGCGTGCCGCTCGACGGCCCGCGGCGAGGCGGCGTCGGCGCGGCTGTCGGTGTCGTCGGCGTCGCTCGCATTGCTGGCGTCGGCGCGGTCGTGGCTGTCCACGTCGCTCGCGCTGCCGGCCTCGTGGCTCGCACTGTCCGCGTCGTGGCTGTCCGCGTCAGCTTCGCTCGCGGTGGTGTCGTCGCCGGCGCGCTCCTCGACCGCGCCGTCGGTGTCGTCCGAGGTGTCGTCTGCCATCGTGCGTCGTGAATCCGTGTGTCCGTGTGGCGTCGAGGGACCGTCAGTCTGACGCCCGCGCGGCGTCCGACGTGGCGGTCCGGGTCGTCAGTGTACCGGACCGCCCGCGTACCGGGTCGGCGGTGCACCGGGCCATCGGCGCACCCGACCGCCGCTAGTCGTCGCCCAGTAGCTCCCGGGCCTCGACCGGGTCCTTCGCGAGCCCCGCGTCGTCCATGACCTCCCAGACGCGGTCCGGCGTCATGGGCATGTCGAGGTGGGTGACCCCGGCGTGGCTCATCGCGTCGACCACCGCGTTCACGATGGCCGGCGGCGACCCGACCGTCGGCGACTCGCCGACGCCCTTCGCCCCGATGGGGTGGTGCGGCGACGGCGTGACGGTGTAGTCGGTCTCCATCTCCGGTATCTCCATCGCGGTCGGCAGCAGGTAGTTCATGAAGTCGCCGGCCGTGACGTTGCCGCTGTCGTCGTAGGTGACGTGCTCCATCATCGCCGTGCCGATGCCCTGGGCGACGCCGCCGTGGACCTGCCCCTCGACTATCATGGGGTTGATGCGGTTGCCGCAGTCGTCGAGCGCGTGGAACTTCCGGATGTCCACCTCGCCGGTCTCGCGGTCTATCTCGACGACGCAGACGTATGCGCCGAACGGGAACGTCATGTTCGGCGGGTCGTAGTAGTCGACGGCCTCCAGGCCGGGCTCCTCGCCGGGCGGGGAGTTCATGTACGACGCGCCCGCGACCTCGGTCATCGTCACGGACTGGTCGGGTGCGCCCGCGACGTGGAACGCGCCGCTGTCGCGGTCCCAGACCACGTCGTCCGCGTCGGCCTCGAGCTCGTTCGCGGCGATGGTCTTGGCCTTCTCGCGGACCTTCCGCGCGGCCACGGCCGTGGCCGCGCCGCCGACTGGGGTCGACCGGGAGGCGTAGGTGCCCAGCCCGTACGGCTCGGTGTCCGTGTCGCCGTGCTCGACCTCCACGTCCGCGACGTCGAGGCCGAGCTCCTCGGCGACTATCTGGGCGAAGGTGGTCTCGTGGCCCTGGCCCTGGGTCTGGACGCCGATGCGGACCGTGGCCTTCCCGGTCGGGTGGACGCGTATCTCGGCGGCGTCGAACATCTCGACGCCGGCGATGTCACACTGCTTGCCCGGCCCGGCACCGACGACCTCGGTGAACGTCGAGAGGCCGATGCCGAGGAGCGTGTCGTCGTCCGCCTCCAGCCGGCGCTGCTGCTCCTCGCGCAGGGCCTCGTAGTCGACGTTGTCGAGGGCCTTGTCGAGGGCCTTGTGGTAGTCGCCGGAGTCGTAGGTCCAGCCCGTCGCGCTCTCGTAGGGGAAGGCGTCGGCCGGGATGAAGTTCTTCCGCCGCACCTCCGCGGGGTCCATGTCCAGCTCGTCGGCCAGCACCTTCATCACCCGCTCGACGAGGTAGATGGCCTCCGTGACGCGGAACGAGCACCGGTAGGCGATGCCGCCCGGCGCGGTGTTGGTGTAGACCGCGTCCAGCTTCCCGTGGGCGGCGTCGATGTCGTACGACCCGGTGAATATCTTGAAGAAGCCCGCCGGGAACTTCGAGGGCTGGGCCGCGGCGTTGTACGCGCCGTGGTTGGCCAGCACGTCCACGTCGATGGCCGTCACCTCGCCGTCCTCGGTCGCGGCGACGCGGCCGGTCATCTCGTAGTCCCGGGCGAAGTGGGTCGTCTGGATGTTCTCGCTGCGCTCCTCGACCCACTTCACGGGCTGGCCGAGCACGAACGACGCCGCCGCGGCGACGACGTAGCCCGGGTAGATGGGCACCTTGTTCCCGAAGCCGCCGCCCACGTCGGGGCTGACGATGCGGACCTTGTGCTCGGGGATGCCCGAGACCATCGAGAACAGCGTCCGGTGGGCGTGGGGGGCCTGGGAGGTCATGTGGACCGTCATCTGCTCGTCGGCGTCGTCCCAGTCGGCCACGCAGCCGCAGGTCTCGATGGGCGCGGGGTGGATGCGCTCGTAGTGCATCGACTCCTCGACGGTCACGTCGGCCTCCTCGAAGGCCGCCTCGGTGGCCTCCTCGTCGCCCGTCTCCCACGTGAAGATGTGGTTGCCCTCCTGGCCCTCGATGTCGTCGCGGACGAGGGGCGCGTCGTCTTCGAGCGCCTCCTCGGGGTCCACGACGGCGTCGACGGTGTCGTACTCGACCTCGACCTTCTCCGCGCCGTCCTTGGCGACGTAGCGGTCCTCCGCGACGACCGCGGCCACCTCCTGGGACTGGAACTTCACCTTGTCGCGGACGAGCACGTCCTGGGTGTCGTCCATCAGCGTCGGCATCGTCGCGAGGTCGTGGGCCGCCAGCTCCTCGGCCGTCAGGACCGCGACCACGCCGTCGACGTTCATGGCGCGGGAGACGTCGATGTCCTCGACCTTCGCGTGGGCGTGCGGGCTCCGGACGAGCTCGAGGTGGAGCATCCCGGGCTTCTTGATGTCGTCGACGTAGTCGCCCTCGCCCTTGACGAAGCGGCGGTCCTCCTTGCGGCGGACCTCCTCGCCCATGCCGCCGCGGCCGTGGCCGTGGTCGGCCTCGGGGTCGGGGCCGCCGTCCTCGGAGTGGCGGTACTCGGCGTCGCCGGCGTCGCTGCTCATGGGTGGTCACCTCCCGTCGGTCCGTCGGCGTCGGGCGCTCCCGGTCCGGACGCGCAGCCACAGCCCGCGCCGCAGCCACCCTCGAAGGCGGCGTCGCTCGCCACGTCCACGCCGCCGTCGGTCTCGACGCCGCCGTCAGTCTCCACGTCGCCTTCGACCCGAACGCCGCCGTCCGTGGCGGCCTCCGCTTCCGCCTCGGGCGGCTCGCGGTCGTTCAGCACGTCCGCGGCGTACTCGACGGACTTCACGATGTTCTGGTAGCCCGTGCACCGACAGAGGTTCCCGCTGATGGCCCGGCGTATCTCCGCCTCGGTCGGGTCCGGGTTCTCCTCCAGCAGCGCCTCGCCGGCCATTATCATCCCCGGCGTGCAGAAGCCACACTGCAGGCCGTGCATCTCCTTGAAGCCCTCCTGGAGCGGGTGGAGGTCGCCGTCCGCCTCGGGGAGGTCGGCCATCCCCTCGACGGTGCGGACCTCGCTGCCGTCCGCCTGCGCGGCGAACAGCATGCAGGACTTCACCGCCTCGCCGTCCAGCAGGACGGTGCAGGCCCCGCAGTTGCCCGTGTCGCAGCCGATGTGGGTACCCGTGAGGTCGAGCTGCTCGCGCAACGCGTGTACCAGCAGCGTCCGGGGCTCGACTGTCAGCTCGTGGTCGGTGCCGTTGACGGTCAGCGCGACGTCTTTCTCGGTGCTCATGTCAGTCGTCCCCCTGCGCCCGCTCGATGGCGTCGGCGAGGGCCCGCTGGGTCAGGACGCGGACCATGTTCCGCTTGTACTGCTCGCTGCCGTGCTCGTCGGACTCGGGGTTGCAGTTGTCGGCCGCGGCCTCGCCGGCCGCCGCCAGCAGGTCGTCGCTCGGCTGCTCGCCGGCGAGGGCGTCTTCGGCCTCGGGGACGCGGACGTTCGTGATGTCCACGGCCGTCAGCGCGACGCCGGCGTCGTCGACGGCTCCGTCGTCGGCGAGTTCGACCCGCGCGGCGACGCCGACCATCGCGAAGTCGCCGACCTTCCGCTTGAGCTTGTGGTAGGCGCTGCCCTCCCGCTCGCCCGGGACCGGCACGCGTACCTCGGTGACTAGCTCGTTGTCCTCCAGGGCGTTGTCGTAGGGCAGGAGGAAGAACTCCTTCCCCGGGATGGTCCGCTCGCCGTCGGCCCCGACGGCGACCACCTCGCCGTCGTGGGCCAGCAGGACGCTGCCCCAGTCGCCCTTCGGGTCGGCCTGGGCGACCGACCCGACCAGCGTCCCGCGGTTGCGGACCTGCGGGTCGGCGACCTCGGGGGCCGCGTCCGCGAAACTCCCGTAGCGGTCGGCTATCAGGTCCGACTCCTCGACGTCCGCGTGGCGCGCGAGCGCGCCGACGCGGAGGTAGTCGTCGTCCTCCCGGAGGTACTCGAGGTCGGCGATGCCGTTCAGGTCGACGACTCCCTCGGGGCGGGCCAGCCGGAACCGCATCATCGGGACGAGGCTCTGGCCGCCGGCCAGCACCGTCGGCTCCTCTAGGCTGTCCAGCAGGCTGACCGCCTCGTCGACGGTCGTCGGCTCGTGGTGCTCGAATTGCGCGGCTTTCATGGGTGTCTCACAGCAGGCTCCGTAGTCGGTCGGTGACGCCGGAGCTCTCGCTCTCGACGTCGGTCATCTGCTCGCCGATGTTCGAGAAGAAGCTGTTCACGACCTTGTTCGCGACCGGCTCCAGGACGCGGCTGCCCATCTGGGCGATGCGGCCGGTGACGTCGGCGGTCGCCCACCACTCGACCCGCGTCCCGTCCTCCGTCTCGTGGATGGTCATCTCGGACTCGGCCTCGAAGCTGCTGCTGCTCGCGCTCCCGCCGACGGTGCCGACCATGGTGGGGAACTCCCGCTCGGTGATGGTCGCCCGGGCCTCGAACCGCGGCTTGACGCTCCCGACGCCGACCTGCATGAGGGCGGCGTACTCCCCGCCCTCCTCGAAGGCCCGCGCCGCGACCGTCTCCGGGTCCGCCTCCGGGAGCGTCTCGGCGTCCTCGTCCGGCTCGTACTCGTCGAAGTTGAAGTCGTCTCCCTCGACCCGCGCGATGTAGCGACACCCCGAGAGGGCCTCGCTCACCGCTACCGGGTCCGACAGGACGACCCAGGCGTCCTCCGGCGGGACGCCCTCCAGTTCGAACTCGCCGCTGAACTCCATCGTTTATATGCACTCTCCTATGTGTACCCTTAGACGCGTGCGTGGTATTCGCATGCAGGGCCATAAGCGTTGCTTCCGGCGATGGTCGTGCCGGTGGTCGCCGGGGCGGGCTCAGTCGTCGCTCGCCTTCTTGACCACCACGCAGCCGTCCTCGACGTGCCACTCGATGCGGTCGCCCTCGGAGAGCCCCATGAAGTTCCGGACGGGCTTGGGGACCGTCGTCAGGTGCTTCTCGGAGACCTTGGTGTCCGTGAGTCGTCCCATAGTCGGCTCGTAGGGTACTCTTTGACGACCCGACGGAAGTAGATTGCTTTCGGAGGAGGGATGGACGTTCAGATTCGTCCCGATGCTGGACGGCCCCGCCGACGGTGGACCCCCGACCGCGCCGGAATTCTTATATGGTATCGGGTTATAGGTGATGACAGGAGATGGAATGGCCGACGGCGACGTGTTCCTCGACGTGGAGTTCGAGGCCGACGAACCGCCGGGGTCCAGAGTCAAAATGTTCGCCTGCGAGGATTCGACGCGGCCGGGTGGGTACAAGTATCGGTTCCAGCACTACCACCCGGAACGGGACGAAACACTGCTGCGCTACGACAACAGCCACGACCATCCCGAGGCGGGCTGGCACCACCGCCACACGAGCGGGACCGACGACCCGGAGGGGATAGCGTTCGAGGGCCTCCGGAACCACGTCGAACGGTTCCGCGAGGAGGTGCTATCGACCGATGACTGACACCGACGACGAGCCGACGATGCGAACCGAGGACCTGAACTACCCCGAGACGCTCCGGCTGACGCTCGCCGACGCGGAGTCGGCGTTCGACGACGCGCTCGCCGCCGCCGACGCGGCCGAACGAGGCGGGGAGCACCGGCCGGCGGCAGTTCGTGCGTTCCGGGACGTCGACGACCTGCGCCAGCTACTCACCGGCCGTCGCCTGGAGGTGCTCCGCGCCGTCTACGACGACCCGCCGGACAGCATCAGCGCCCTCGCTACCCGTCTCGACCGCGCGTACGCCGTCGTCCACGAGGACGTCCAGATACTCGCCGACCACGACGTCGTCCAGTTCCGGGAGGGGCCCCGGGGAGCCAAGCGACCGTACGTCCCCTACGAGGCGATTCGCGTCGATATCCCGCTCGTCGGCGCTGCTGTGACTGCGACGTCACTGGACGCCGACCGCGAAGCGGCTGTGCAGGAGGATGGCCCCGACGACGCTCGGGACGCCGACGCCAGCGAGGACAAGGAGCGGTGGTTGGAGCACGCCGAGGACCCGCGGGGGGCTGGTCGCTCGTGAGCCAGCGCGAGTCGGACTCCCGGAGCGACGACGCCCCATTCCGGCGCGGACACGTCGTCTGGGTCGAGGAGGCGGCCGGCGTCGAGCCGCGCCCGTATCTCGTGCTGAGCGCGACCAGACGCCACGAGCAGGACCGCGAGTACGTCGGGGTTCCACTGTCCATCACCGGACAGGAGGACGCGGTCCGTATCTCGCCCGACGACTGGCGGACCGGTGGACCTGCAGAAGCTAGCTTCGCTATCACGTGGCGACCGCGGTCGTTTCCCCACTGGGCCATCGCACAGGGAATCGGGGCACTCGGGACGGACGCCGTCGAGGAGGTCGCGCGGGCAGCGGGAGCGTACATCGACCCCTGAGCGCGGCCCTCCGCCCGACGAATCGACCCGGTGGCGGGCGGCAGGGAACGTCGGCCCCGCACGAGAACTTAACACCCGTCCCGCTGTAGCCCGCTCCGTGACCGACGGCACCGACGACGACGCCGCGACCGCCCACGACGACCGCCTCGACCGCGCGACGGCCGTCGAGCGCGTGCTGGCCCTCCGGGCCGAGACGCTCGCCGACCACCGCACGGAGCGCGTGGGCATCGACACCGTCGCCGGCCGGACGCTGGCCGAGGCCGTCGTCGCCGAGGCGGACGTGCCGCCCCGCTCGCGGGCGACGATGGACGGCTACGCGTTCGACGCGACCGACGGCTACCCGCTCGCGGTCCGCGACGGCCAGGTCCACCCCGAGGACGACCCGCCCGCGCTGGGCGAGGGCGAGGCGGTCCGCATCGCCACCGGCGCGGCGCTGCCGGAGGGCGCGAACGCGGTCCTGATGGTCGAGGACGCGACGGTTTCGGACGGGCAACTCGACGGTCCCCCCATCGACCCCGGCACGGACACCTACGAGCGCGGCAGCAACGTCGCCGCCGGCGAGACGCTCGTCCCCGCGGGCGAGCGCCTCTCGCCGAAGGACGCCATCCTGCTCGCGGACCTCGGTCGGGAGACGGTCCCCGTTCGGGAGCCGTTCCGGGTCGGCCTGCTGGCGACGGGGACCGAGATACACGAGGGCCGCCAGCCCGACCGCGACTCGCCGATGCTCGCCGGACTGGTCCGGTCGTGGGGCCACGCGGCCACCTACGAGGGGACGGTTCCGGACGACTACGACCGCGTCGTCGAGCGCGTCGCGGCCCTCGCAACGGAGTACGACGTGGTCGTCACGACCGGCGGCACCAGCGTCGGCGACGCGGACCACGCCGTCCGGGCGCTGGCGGAGCTGGGCGAGGTGCTGTTCCACCGCGTGGCCGTCCGCCCCGGCACGCCCATCGCCGTGGCGCAGTTGCCGGACGCCGTCGCCGTCGCCATCCCGGGCAAGCCCGTCGGCGCGCACGCGATAGCGACGCTCGTCGCGCGACCCTTCTTCGCGGGCGCGACCCGGCTCGCCGCCGTCGATGCGACGATGGCGGTGGGGGTGGGCGTCGAGGAGTCGGAGTTCGACGCGTCCGGGTTCGAGTACGCGATTCCGGTGACGCTGGACGATGCAGAGGGGGAGTCGTCCGATGGAACAGTTCGTGCGATGCCGCTCGGCCACGCCGACTCGGCGCTGCCGGTGTACGACGACGTCTACGACCCGAGCGTCCTGTCGTCGAGCACGCGCGCGACGCGCGCGGACGGTTTCGTGATTACAGAGACGGGCGTCGAGGCGGGCGAGCGCGTCTGGGTGGTCCCCTACCCGGTGGTCGAGTGACGGGCGATTCGGACCGGTCCGCTGGTCTGCCGGTCGTCGAGCCGCCGGCGATTCCCGGCGACGCCGAAACGGACATCGACACGGACGGAATCGCGGGCGTCCTGCTCGCGGCGGGCACCAGCTCCCGGTTCGGCGCGGAGAACAAGCTCCTCGCCGACGTGGCCGGCGAGCCCATCGTCCGCCGGGCGGCCCGCACGCTCGCGGACGCCGGCCTCATGCCCCGCGTCGCCGTCGTCGGCCACGAGGCCGACCGCGTGGCGAGCGCGGTCGCGGATCTCGGCTTCGAGACCGTCCACAACCCCGACTACGAGGACGGACAGGCGACCTCCGTGGGAGCGGGTGTCTCTGCACTGGATGGGACAGGAGTCGACGCCGCCGTCTTCGCGCTCGGCGACGCGCCGTTCGTCGCGCCTTCGACGGTCCGGAAGCTCGTCGCAGCCTACCGCGTGGGGCGGGGGACGGCGCTGGCGGCCGCCTGCGACGGCGCGCGCGGCAACCCCGTGCTGTTCGACGCGCGCTACTTCGACCAGCTAGCCGGCGTCACGGGCGACGTCGGCGGCCGGGCGGTACTGCTCGGCAGCGACGACGCCGCGCTCGTGGAGACCGGAGATCCGGGTGTTCGGTTCGACGTTGACACGCCGGAGGACCTGACGGACGCGCCCGGCGACATCGCGGACCGCGGGGACGCGCACGCAGACGGCGCGGAGTGAGTCACGCGCGCGACCCGCCCGCCCCGTCGAGCGACCGCTCGCGTACGCGGGCGAGCAGCGCCCCGGCGGCCGCGCCGAGGGGAACCGTCACCCACCCGAGGAGGACGAGCGAGTACAGCGATCCCGCGAGTCCGAGGAAGAGGACGTACAGCACGCCGGTGTCCGGGCCGGTGACCCCGAAGCCGGCCCCGAACCACACCGCCCACATCACGGGGTGGGCCGCCGCACCGGTCAGCCCGCCGACGCAGAGCCCGCGGGTCACCGTTGCCATCCCGGGACGCTCGACCAGCAGCCACCACGACGCGGATGCGACCAGCACCGCACCGGCGACGGCACCGACCACCAGGAACGGCTGGCGGAAGACGAGGTAGCCGACGGGACCGGCGACGGCGAGCGCGAGCAGCGCCGCCACGACGCCGACGGTCGCGGTCCACGCCGTCGGGGTCCAGCCCTCGGTGCCGGCGCTCATGGGCGGAGGTCGTCGTGGAGGGGCTAAGAGGCACCGACCTCTCGCTACTCCCGCTCGCCGGCACCCACCGCGCTCTCGCCCACGGGGTCGTGGCCCTCGACGACCTCCTGGCCGCCCATGTACGGCCGCAGCGCCTCCGGAACCGTCACCGTCCCGTCGTCGTTCTGGTAGTACTCCATGATGGCGACCACCACGCGCGGCAGCGCCGTCCCCGAGCCGTTCAGCGTGTGGAGGTACGACGCCGACTCGTGGCGCTCGGGGCGGTAGCGCAGCCCCGCCCGGCGGGCCTGGAAGTCCTCGAAGTTCGACACCGACGACACCTCCAGCCACCGGCCGCCGCGGTCCGGCCCCTCGGGCATGTCGTCGCCGGGGGCCCACACCTCGAGGTCGTAGGTCTTCGCCGACGCGAAGGTGAGGTCGCCGGTGCAGAGCTCCAGGACGCGGTACGGCAGTTCGAGCTTCTGGAGCACCGCCTCGGCCTCCCCGAGTAGGCCCTCCAGACGGTCGTAGCTGTCCTCCGGCCGCACGAAGTTGACCAGCTCGACCTTGTCGAACTGGTGGACCCGGACGATGCCGCGGGTCTCGGTGCCGTGCTCGCCGGCCTCGCGCCGGAAGTTCGCCGAGTACGCCTGGTGCTTCAGCGGCAGGTCCTCGTCGAGCAGGATGTCGCCGGCGTACATGTTGGTGACCTGCACCTCCGCGGTGGGCGACAGCCAGAGGTCCTCGCCCTCGATGGCGTACGAATCGTCGGCGAACTTCGGTAGCTGGCCGGTGCCGGTCATCGCGTCGCTGTCGACGGGGATGGGCGGGTACACCTCGCGGTAGCCCTGCTCGCGGTGGACGTCGCGCATCAACTGGACGAGCGCGTGCGACAGGCGCGCGCCGTCGCCCTTCAGGAAGTAGAAGCCCGCGCCGGTGACCTTCGCGCCGCGCTCGAAGTCGATGACGTCCAACTGCTCGCCGAGGTCGTAGTGGGGCACCACGTCGTCGGGCAGGTCCCGGAGGTCGGCAAAGCCCTCGCGGCGGACCTCGACGTTGTCGGCCTCCTCCTCGCCGACGGGGACGTCGTCGGCGGGGACGTTCGGGATGCGGGCGAGCAGCTCGTCCAGCTCGGCCTCCAGCTCGTCCGCTTGCTGCTCTACGTCCTGTATCTCGGCCTTGAGCTGCTGGGACCGCTCGATGGCCTCCTCGGCGGCCTCGTCGTCGCCGGCCTGCTTCAGCTCGCCGATGCGCTCGCTGACCTCGTTGCGCTCGTGGCGGAGGTCGTCGCCGCGGCTCTTGAGGTCGCGCCACTCCTCGTCGAGTGTCAGCACGCGGTCGAGGTCGACCTCGTCGGCGTCGTTGCGCGGTCGCTCGACCAGCTTCGTCCGTACCTCGTCGGCGTTCTCGCGGATGTACTGCCTGCCGAGCATTCGTTGGCCCCTCGTTCCGGCCGTGGCGGCAAAACCGTGTCGCTCCCGTGGGAGTCGGTGGCACTGCGGAAACGGTGTGACGTTGCTCTCCGGCGCGGACCGCTCCTCCAGGCGGACTACGCGCCGTCGTGGCCCGCGCGCCACCGCGACCTCGCTCTCCGACGCGGACCACGCGCCGCTGTCGGCCACGCGCCGCCACGGACCGCGCGCGCCGCCGCGAATCGCCGTGGCGTCGCGGTCCGCACCACCCGCTTTCCCGCCACTTTCGGTCGTCGTGTCGGCTCCTTCGTTGCGGCGTCGCCCGTCGCGGTTGCGGCGTGGCGACCACCCGCTGGCCG